>JAFRGW010000090.1 GCA_017433615.1 Eubacterium sp. | reverse complement strand
CTGTGAGGTGGCATTGTCCGGGCAGGAAGGAATTGACATGGTTCTGCTGCGGCACGCGCGCCGCGAGCCTTACGATCTGATTCTGATTGACTGGAAAATGCCGGATCTGGACGGCGTGGAGACCACCCGGAGAATCCGGAAAGAAGTCGGAAATGAAATACCGATTATTATTCTGACGACCTACAGCTGGGATGATATTGCAGATGAGGCCATAGAGGCCGGGGTGGATACCTTCGTGGCAAAACCGCTGTTTGCGGGCAAGGTCATGGATGAATTCCGTGAAGCCTTCAAGAAGAAAAATATCAGGCTGGAACGGGAAACTGCGGATCTGCGTGGCCTGCGTGTTCTTCTTGCAGAAGATGTGGCGGTCAACGCAGAGATCATGATGATGGTGCTCTCCATGCGGGAGATGGAGGTTGATCTGGCAGATAACGGTCAGATTGCCGTAGATAAATTCAAGGAACATGAAGCCGGGTACTATGCGGCAATTCTGATGGATATGCGGATGCCGGTTCTGGACGGACTTGACGCAACCCGCATGATCCGCGCACTTGAACGGCCGGACGCAAAGACCATACCGATTGTCGCGCTGACGGCCAATGCATTTGACGATGATGTGCAGCGCAGTATGCAGGCCGGACTGAATGCGCACCTGAGCAAGCCAGTGGAGCCGGAAGCGCTGTTCCGGACACTTGAGAGTCTTGTATAGCCTGATGCCTGAATCCTGAATAACAAATAGGACTGATCTGAGACTTCAGATATGACATTTTTATATTTATATGATTAAAATTTATATAGATAGGATCAAATAATGTATTCTCATTTTGGAAAATGCCTGATATAATTAAAATACTGAATAAAATAACTGAGGAGGGAAAGATAATTATGAAGAAAAGAATCCGCCTGATGATTGCAGCGGCTGCCATGTTGATCTGTATGCTGATGACCAGCATTGGTGTTTCTGCAGCGCCGTCGGTTCTGAATGATGGTAAGTTTGATATGACACTCGTATATCACGCAAAGAAATCTTCCAATGATCTTCCGGATGACTATGCCGTATTCCGGAAAACGACAGCAAATACGACGGTCAAAAAGCTGAAATCCAGCAAACCTTCTGTCGCAACAGTGAGCTGGTCCTCTACAAACCGTTCCGTCCTTCATTTTAATCTGAAAAAACCGGGAAAGACGAAGATCACGGGCGTTCTCTACGAGGGCAAAAAGAAGATCAAGAAGTTCACGATCAACCTGACAGTCAGAAAATATACGAATCCTGCCAAAATGTTCAAGTTGAACGGCACGAATTATGCTTCCAAGTTCAAGAGTCTTGATACTTATACAATTAAACCGGGTTCCACCACGAAGTTCAAGGTGAAAGTCCTGCCGAAAAAAGGCTGGAAGTTCGAAGGACTCTGGTACAGAAATCAGAACAAAACGGTCGAGATTGACAACAAATCCACCTTCACGCTGATGAGCAACTGGAGTTACGTGGATGCTGTTTTCACCAATAAGAAGACTGGAACACGGGAAGATATCGCGATCATTATTGATAAATAACAGATCCTGTCAGAAGTTCAGCACCGTGCGGGACTGCCGGGGCGATCTTACATTGCTGACATAATTGTATTTACTTGATTGCACGTGCCTGACACCGGAATGAACGATCTGGTTGTCAGGCACTTATTTTGCCAAAGAGGACGATTCTGCATGATTCACAATCATCAAATCTGGAAAATATACGGAACGGATTATCAGGCGATGACCATCAGCCTGTTGGAGGAGACTGGTCTTGCACAGCTGATCGGTGACAGGAACCGGCGGATCGGCATCAAGCCGAATCTGGTTGTACCCGCGCCGGCAGAGTTCGGCGCAACAACGCATCCCGGAATCGTTGCCGGTATCATTGCATATTTGCAGGATCATGGATTCCATAATATCGTTGTTCTGGAGGGCTCCTGGGTGGGAGACCGCACATCCGAGGCCTATGAGATTTGCGGTTACCGGGCAGTCTGTGAGCAGTATCAGGTTCCCTTTATCGACACCCAGAAGGAAAAGTGGCACAGCGCAGACTGTGCCGGCATGAAGCTGAATATCACAGATGCCGTGGACCGGATTGATTATCTGATCAATGTGCCGGTCATGAAGGGGCACTGTCAGACGAAGATAACCTGCGCGCTCAAGAATCTCAAGGGAATTCTGCCCAATAAGGAGAAATCCAGATTTCACAGGATGGGGCTGCATAAGCCGATCGCGCATCTGCAGACTGCTGTCCGGCAGGATTTTATCGTAGTGGACCACATTTGCGGGGATCTGGATTTTGAGGAAGGCGGCAACCCGGTCGTGCGGAACTGCATTATGGCAGCGCTGGACCCGGTTCTGGTGGACAGCTATGCCTGTTTTCTCATGGGCTATACGCCGGATGACGTTCCCTATATCCGGATGGCAGAAGCACTCGGTATCGGGACGACGGATCTGGAAACGGCAGAACTCATTACAGTCCGGAACAATCCGGACGGAGACCGCACAGTGACAGAAAAAAAGGGCACACATCTGATCAGCACCGGTTTTGATCCAGAGACGGAGGAGGAGCTGCCGCGGGCGCACAAGCTTCTGGAAGTTTCCTACGCAGTCGATGCCGTTGATTCCTGCAGTGCCTGCTATGCCAATCTCGTCGGCGCACTGTGGCGTCTGCGGGAGGAAGGACTGATTGACAGGATCCCGGCGCCGATTGGCATCGGCCAGGGTATGCAGGGCAAAAAGGGGCATCTCGGTATCGGAAAATGTACCTCCGGCTTTGATATCTGCATCATGGGATGTCCGCCGGATGAAGATACAATATATGAGAAACTGAAAGAACTTGCAGAATAAGACATGGAGGTTTTATGCGGATTTCAGAGATTTTAAAACAGGACAAAGTAACACTTTCACTGGAAGTTTTTCCGCCGAAAACATCTGAAAAATATGAGACAACCGCTGCAGCGGCAAAGAAAATTGCAGCGCTGAAGCCGGATTTTATGAGCGTAACATACGGGGCCGGCGGCGGAACCGGTACCTTCACGGCAAATATTGCTGCTGAGATTCAGAATGAATATGATGTGCCTGTACTGGCCCATCTGACGTGTGTTTCTTCTTCCCGTCCGTTTGTAACAGACATGGTCGAGCGCTATAAGAGCCTCGGCATCGAAAATATTCTTGCCCTGCGCGGAGATATCCCGCAGGACGGAAAGGTGTCTGAGGATTATAAGCATGCGGTGGAACTGATTCACGATCTGAAGGAGCAGGGGGATTTCTGTATTGGCGGCGCATGCTATCCGGAGGGACATATTGAATGCGAACATAAGGCGGATGATATCCGGTATCTGAAGGAAAAGGTAGACGCAGGTCTGGATTTCCTGACGACGCAGATGTTTTTCGACAACAATATTCTGTACAATTTCCTGTACCGGATCCGCGAACAGGGCATTATGGTGCCGGTTATTGCAGGAATTATGCCGATCACAAACGCGAAGCAGCTGGCGCGCAGCGTCGCGATGTCCGGTACAGATGTACCGCAGCGTTTCCGCAATATCGTCGATCATTACGGGGAAAATCCGGCAGCAATGCGGCAGGCGGGAATCGTCTATGCTACCGAGCAGATCGTCGATCTGGTCGCAAACGGCATCCGGCATATCCATGTCTACACGATGAATAAGCCGTCTGTCTCCGCGGAGATTATGAATCTTCTGTCGGAAGTGTTATGCTGAATTAAAATGATGGCGCTGGTACATTTGCAGCCGCATGTCTGAAGATATGCAATGCGGCAGTTCACGGAGATGTAGTCATGTTAACAGTCAACAGGCAGGAAATCTACAGATATCTGGGTTACGGAATGCAGGAACCGGATGCGGAAGTCAGGCGGGCCGTGGAGGACTGTCTGACTTTCCTTATACCGCAGCTTGAAACCAGAGAGGTGCACCGGGCTTTTTCGCTCCAGTTTACGGGAAGAAACACGCTGGATATCGGCGGACTGGTGATTCAAAGCAGTGCCCTTGCAAAAAATCTGGACGGCTGCAGCGAGGTCTGCATGATGGCAGCAACGGTCGGATTTGCGCCTGACAGGCTTTCGGCAAGAGCCGCGGCTGCCGGGAAGGTGAGCAGAAGTCTGATGTACCTCGCCGCCGGCACAGCCCTGATCGAGGCCTGGTGTGATCAGGTGTCCGGCCTGATCCGCGAAGAGTTTGCCGGTCAGGGACTGTATCCGCGTCCCAGATTTTCACCAGGATATGGTGATTTTGCGCTGGAATACCAGCAGGATCTGATGCAGATGCTCCGCGTGCAGAAGACAATCGGCGTAACATTGACTGAGAGTCTGCTGATGATGCCGTCAAAGTCTGTGACAGCCTTGATCGGTCTGTCCGTACAGGATGAACAATGCACAGTTTCGGGCTGCGAAGTCTGCGCAAAGGCAGCAAGCTGCAGTTACAGAAGATTTTGAGAATCCATCTGGAAGTAATTTGAAAATAAACATACAGCAGGGAGATTTATGAAGAAGTTCAGAGAACGGCTCGGCAAAGAGCGTTTATATTGTGACGGCGGAACCGGATCGGTTCTGCAGGCAAAGGGACTGAAGGGCGGCGAGCTGCCGGAGCGGTGGAATCTGACCCGGCCGGATGATATTATTGATCTGGCACGCGGTTATTTTGCTGCCGGCAGTGATATTGTCAATACCAATACATTTGGTGCGAACCGGCTGCATTATCCGGATCCGGATGAATTAAAGGCAATCATCGCTGCAGCTGTCAGCCATGTAAAGGAAGGCAGACGGCTTGCCGGACGGGAAGATGGCTATGTGGCGCTGGATATCGGGCCGACCGGACGGCTGCTGAAGCCGATGGGCGATCTTGATTTTGAGGAGGCTGTCTCTGTTTTTGCCGAAGTTGTTTCCATCGGTACCGAAGCGGGTGCGGATCTGATCCTGATTGAGACAATGAGTGACACACTGGAGGCAAAAGCAGCCGTGCTGGCGGCAAAGGAAAACAGCGATCTTCCTGTGTGTGTCACGACGGTTTACGACCAGAGCGGCAAGATGCTGACCGGCGGTACCGTAGAGACCGTCGTCCCGATGCTCGAAGGGCTTCGCGTGGATGCGCTCGGTCTGAACTGCAGCCTCGGTCCCAGACAGATGCTTCCGATTGCCAGAAAGCTGGCAGAAACTGCATCCATTCCCGTCATCTGCAATCCAAACGCGGGCCTGCCCCGGATGGAGAACGGACAGACAGTCTATGACCTGACGGCAGATGAATTTGCAGAAGCCATGCGGGAAATTGCAGCCTGCGGCATCCAGGTGCTCGGCGGCTGCTGCGGGACGACGCCGGAATACATCCGGAAAACCATCGCTGCGACACAGGACCTTCCGTTTCAGGAGCAGACCCGCAAGAACCGGACGGTCGTGACTTCTTATTCAAAAGCAGTGGAAATTTCCCGGAAACCGGTCATCATCGGAGAGCGCATCAATCCGACCGGGAAGAAGCGCTTCAAACAGGCACTGAGGGACAATGATCTGGATTACATTCTGGAGCAGGCATTCGAACAGGAGGCGGCAGGTGCTGATGTGCTGGATGTCAATGTCGGTCTGCCGGAAATTGACGAGCCGCAGATGATGGCGCGTGTACTCACTGAGATCCAGAGCGTCCTGACACTGCCGCTGCAGATCGATACTTCGGATGCGGTGGCTCTGGAATGCGGGCTCAGATGTTACAACGGAAAACCGATGATCAATTCCGTTAACGGCAAACAGGAGAGTCTGGACACCGTATTGCCGCTTGTCGCAAAGTACGGCGGTGTCGTGGTCGGCCTGACGCTGGACGAAGACGGCATCCCGGACAATGCCGACGGCCGTGTTGCTATCGCATCCAGAATCTATGAGGTCGCTGCCGGGTATGGCATTCCGAAAGAAGATGTGATCATTGACGGACTGGCGATGACTGTATCGACGGATACCGGCTCCGCACTGACGACGCTCGAGACCATCCGGCGCGTCAGAGAGGAACTGGGCGGACATACCATTCTCGGTGTATCCAACATTTCCTTCGGTCTGCCGCAGCGTGAGATTATCAATGCGACATTCTTTGCACTGGCCATGCAGAACGGTCTGTCCTGCGCCATCATCAACCCGAATAATTCCGCGATGATGGCTGCATACAGGGCATATCTGGCCCTGTCGGATCTGGATCCGCAGTGTCAGGATTATATCAGTGCGTATGCGGATAAGAAGGAATACACGTTTGGACTGGCTCCGAAGCAGCTGTCTGCAAAGAGCGGCAGTCTTCCGGCAGAACGTGAGCAGGAGAATGCGGGCGATCCGGAAGTTTCGCTCCTTGCAGAGTGCATTTTAAAAGGCAGAGCCGAACGCGCCGCTGACGAGGCGGAACGCCGCATCACAGACGGCGCAGACCCACTGGAACTGGTCAACCGGGAACTGATTCCTGCACTGGACAGCGTCGGACAGGGTTTTGAGAAGGGAACCCTTTTCCTGCCGCAGCTCCTCATGAGCGCAGAAGCAGCCGGGGCGGCATTTGAAATTGTAAAACAGTCGATGCATACGACTGTCCGGGAAGTGAAAGGCCGCATCATCCTGGCGACCGTAAAGGGTGATATTCATGATATTGGAAAGAATATTGTGAAAGTGCTTCTGGAAAATTATGGATATGAGGTGCTGGACCTCGGCAAAGATGTTTCTCCTGAAGAGATCGTAAAAACGGCCGTTGATGAGCAGATTCAGCTCGTCGGCCTGTCTGCACTGATGACAACAACCGTCGTCAGCATGGAAGAGACAATCCGTCTCTTACGGGAACAAAAGCCGGATACGAAGGTGGTTGTCGGCGGAGCTGTCATGACGCAGGATTATGCCGATTCCATCGGTGCGGATAAATATGCGAAAGAAGCAATGGATACCGTGCGGTATGCGGATGAAGTATTATGATCCCCGGATGCTATAAAATGATGCTATAAAACGATGCTATGAAACAGACCGGACAGCAGGGAGAATGTCTATGAATTTCTTTATCGCCAGTACACTTTTTGCAGTTGTGATTCTTGTATACTGGTTCATTCTTGAACTGTTTGCAATGTTGTTCCGCGCCACAGGACTTCCTGATGACAAAGCGCGGTTTCAGGTGCTGTCGATTCTGACAGGTGCAGGATTTACGACCCGCGAAAGTGAGATGCTGATTTCGACAAAGGCACGCCGCAAACTGTCGTCTGCGACAATGATGTTCGGATATGTTTTTAATGTGACGATTGTTTCGGCACTCGTCAATCTGTTCATGTCTCTGAAATGGACACAGCTGGACGACATTGTATTTGGAAACATGCTGCCTGTGATCATCGCATGCATATTAATTGTTCTTTGTCGTGTGCGCACAGTGCGAAAGCAGATTGACAGGATCCTTTCTATACTCGCCGGCAGAATCGTGCATGACGACAGCGCGAATACGATCCTTTTGATGGATTATATCGGACATGACTCCATTGCAAATGTCATTCTGCGGGAGGTTCCTCCATCCCTGCAGAATCTGCCGCTGTCGGAGAGCGGTCTGCGCTCGGAACACAACATTATGGTGATGCTGGTAGAGCGGGACGGCTACAAAGTTGAGCCGGCGACTGCCGGAACGGTATTTCTTCCGGGAGACCGGCTGACCGTGTTCGGCAATTACAAAGTGATCAAATCCGTATTCCGGGCAAATGAACGATTTGCATGAACGATTTGCATGAACGATTTGTATGAGACTTTTGCATGAAACATTTGACGGATGCTTTATCCCGTGATTTAATATACTTCTGTATAAAGAGTGAAGTACAAAGAACGTAACACAATTATTATCAGATACAAAGATATGGCATCAGAGAGGAGACCGTTTTGAAACGAATCATTCTGATTATCAGCATTCTGGCACTTTTCCTGTCAGGCTGTTCTTCCAATAAACCGATTAATACGATGAAATTTGTCAAAGGTGATATCGGAACCTATCAGCTGGGGGAAGCCAGTGCGGATGTTGTCTATGTCTATACTGAATATACGAATTCAAGCGGGGTACCGGCTGTTCCTGCCGACTTTATGGATGTCAGCGCCTATCAGAACGATACCGAACTGGAGCAGCTGTTCTTCTCAAGAGAGCGGATCAATGACTATGTTCAGTGCAATAAGGTTGTTTTGATCGGTGAGACTGTTCCGGTTGTCTGGATCTTTGAGCGGATCGACGATTCGCCTGTCACGGTCGAGATGGATACCGGTAAAGGGACTGAGAAATTTACGCTGAAGCAGACATCCTGATACGCAATAGAAGATTGGGGCTTTCTCATGTTTTATGAGGAAGCCTTTTTTGAAACACGTTCCAGTGCGTCGCGCAGCTCGCGCGCGATCAGAGATCGCAATTGAATATGACGCATCGGATGACAGAGCCTGCGTTATAATGCAGCTGGAATCAGGAAATACATCTGTTTCATATAAAAATGGGCTATATTTATGAATCGACCAATTAATATTCATAAAACTATATATCGTATTTTTATGACAGTATGTCTCGCAGTTTTGCTGCTGTGCGCGCGGGGAAGTGCTGTACATGCGGATTCTTATATGGGAATCGAGATGCTGTCTTATCATTCTGCAGAGGATCTCACAGCTGACACGATCGCAGACCGGGCTGTACAGGTGATGAATTTTGCGCGCACGCATGGGTACCGGTACGGACATTCGACATCCGTTCCGCCTTGTGCCGACGGCATCATCAGCTGTGACCGGCTGGCGGCTGCAGTTCTGTGGTCCTGCGGGATGACGGATCAGCCGCGCGGCGGAATGACGCTCGATAACGGCTATGACGGATATCTGACCGGCCATGGCTTTCTCCGTTCTGAAGGAATCGGGGAACTGAAGCGCGGTTCCATTGTGAAAGTTGCAAACGGCCACGGCGGAACGCATATGTTTATCTGTACAGACTGGGACGGATCGACACTCATCCGCTGTGACGCAGGGTGGCAGGGCGGTATTACTGGGATTCAGCAGCCCTTTGCCGGACGCTTCTTCTGGGATCCGGCATCCGCGGTCGTCTACAATGTTCCGGATCTGCCGGTCAATGACTGGAAGGTAACCGGCGAAGGCACACGCTATTATGATGAGAACAGGGAACCTTTGACAGGTCTGCAGGAGATTGACGGAAATACCTATTATTTCAGCGAAGCTGACAGCCTGATGCAGACCGGCATGATCCTGATGGAAGATGGCTGGCGTTATTTTGATGAAGACGGCATCATGCAGAAAGGACTTCAGCGGATTCAGAACGAAGAGGCCAATCTGGATGCGGAATTCTATTTTAACAAGAACGGGATCATGCAGACCGGCATTCAGAATGTCGGCGGGATGATCTGTTATTTCGGAAAAGACGGGAAAAGAGGCTTCGGCTTTCATAAAGCTGACGGCAGAAAATACTACCTGACCAGAAGCGGCGCATTTACCGGGTGGAAAACCATCAAGGGAAAAACATATTATTTCTCTGAAGATGAGAACGGCGCGGCTGTGACCGGCTGGCTGAAGCTGGATGGTGCGAGGTATTATTTTGACGCGAAAAGTGTCATGCAGACCGGCTGGCAGGAAATTGACGGGAAAACGTATTATTTTACAGAAGAAGGTGACTGTGCCGAAGGATGGCTGACACTGGATCGCGAATCGTACTATTTCACAGAAGACGGCATGCAGACCGGGTGGCTGGAACTGCAGGACGGTCGCTATTATCTGCATGCAGACGGCACTGCGGCCAGAGGCCTTGTCAACGTGGACGGGGCGCGTTACTATTTCGCGCCGGAAAATGGCCTGTTATTTGCGGGCTGGCACGAAGACGGAAACCGGAAGATGTATTTCACGGACAAGGGTGCCGTTGTGAATCATTTTCGTGTGATCGAAGGACATCTGTACCATTTCGATCTGAACGGCGCACTGAGCAGAGGCTGGTTCCGGACCGATGCAAAAGCGCATTTTGCAGGGGAAGACGGGGTTGTTATGACGGGCTGGCATATACTGGACAACAGTTTTGTGTTCTTCGGCCGGCAGGGTGCGCTGAAATTCCGGATGCAAATTGCCGCTGCGGTCTGTCTGCTTCTCGCGGCTGCTGCCGGTGCAGTGACGGCAATTGTGCTCTGTTTCAGAAGCCGCAGGAAACAGGCAGCTGCAGCCAGTGAGACTGCTGCAGTCAGTCAGACAGCCGGTTCTACCGTCAGCTGAATGATCGATCGAATGAGCGGACTCCTGTATAAGCGGAGATTGCAATTTACTATAATCATAAGGGCAAAATATAACAGCCGGATGGAAATCCGGCTGTTAATATTCAAAAGAATTTATTTAATGGATGAAATGCATCGGTGTCCACGGTTCCGTCTGCGGAATGCCGTATGCCTCTTTGCCGAGCGCAATGCTCCGCATCAGAAACGTCATGTTGCGTGCCAGGGTCCGCATGGTCTGAAGACCTTCAATATCCTGTGCGGCTTCACCGGGCGCCATGCCGTGAATGCTGTTCCAGTACTGGCTGGTGGCAATCGGCATTGAAGAGTTGCCAAAGTATTTGTGAAGCTGATCATAAGTGGCCGAGAGGCCGCCGCGGCGTGCGGCTACCACGCAGGCACCGACTTTCATGGTCTTGTCAAACGATGTACTGAAGAACAGGCGGTCAAGCAGCGCGATCAGCGTACCGTTCGCAGATGCATAATAAACGGGGCTGGCAACAATCAGGCCGTCGCTCTGTTCAAACTTTTCTGCAACTTCATTGAGCATGTCATCAAAGATACATTTGCCCCGCGTCTGACAGGTGTTGCAGCCGATACAGCCGCGGACTTCTTTTCCGCCGACCTGGACGACCTCTGTCTCAACACCTTCTTGTTCAAAGATCTTGATCATTTCTTTCAGGGCAATCATCGTGTTTCCGTTATCATGCGGTGATCCATTCAAAATCAGTACTTTCATCTTGTTACATCTCCCCCTTTTGCTTCTTTATATCCCCTCAACAGACTGCAATTTACTAATTTGGTCAAACCCCGGATGATAGAAACCATTTTAACAGAATCTGACAAAAAAAACTATATTGAATTGCATTTTTATGGATAAAATGTCGAAATTTGCTTTTTGCCGCAGGATGAATTAAAATATTTTCTATGCTTTATGTAAGGAGGTACAGCCCGTGAAAAAGAAAAAAGCGGAAAATACCGCTTCAAAGCTGCAGCTTCTTCTGACCGCTGTTTTACTGACAGCCGCACTAACTGCCTCGCTGCTTGCAGGATGTGGATCCGGCCGCAAAGAAACGCAGACTCCGGCGCCGGAGACAACGGCACAGGAGCAGACAGAAGCAGGCAGTCAGGCGGAGAAGACGCCGGAAGTTCAGGCTGAAAGTCTCAGTTATGAGGGTGAACTGACGGATGCTTCCACCGGAACCATCCATGTAAAGAACAATACAGAAGAACGTGAATTTGCGACGTCAACCGGCACCGTATATGATTTCGGACCGGATGTTGTGCTGAGCCTTGGCGATCAGATCAATGTAACATATCACGATGACAAGACACAGCTGGTGGCGGATAAGATCGCGATTAAATCACACAGTGAGAGTCCGCATATCTACCAGGGCATGGTCACCGGTCTGTATGACGATAATTTTGTGGTCATGGGAAGCGGCATGACCGTCCGGTTCATCAAAGACGCAGAAACAACGATCGAGGGAGATCTGAGCGTCGGCGATGATGTCGCCATTACGTATAACGGCGATATCAATGAGGATCCCTATGCGGCGGAGATCAAGGTGATTCTGGATAATATCGATCCGGTTGTCTATATTGCATCCGGTATAGTATCGGAGACCGCCGAAGATTCCATCTTGCTGAGCATCGATTCTGCTTATGCTTACCGCATCGGTGTTTCTGTTAACACCAGAATCGGCAGTCCGGACGATATCATCCGGGTCGGCGATACGGTTGCGGTCCGCTATCAGGGCAATATTCAGGACACACCGGAGGCAATTTCCGTAGAAGTTGTAAAACAGGCTTCCACTGCAAAACTGGTTTATCATGTGATGAACGGTACCATTGCAGATGTGTTTGATGATTCCTTCACACTGCGGACAAAGACAGATATCTATGAGTTCCAGAAGACCGATCAGGTAAAGTATACCGGCAACAAACTGGAAGCCGGTCAGATTGCGACCGTCACCTATCTCGGTGAATTGAACAGCGATCCGGTAGCTGTCGCAGTCTACTGCAGTCTGAAGCCGACAGCTGTTCCGGCGAAGACACCTGC
Organism: Eubacterium sp.; assembly: GCA_017433615.1. GTDB lineage: Bacteria > Bacillota > Clostridia > Lachnospirales > Lachnospiraceae > CADBRN01. The sequence goes on along the minus strand of JAFRGW010000090.1, from coordinate 54,717 downwards.
ACCGAAGGATGAGCTGGAACAGAGCAGTGGAAAAACACCGGAGCCGGAAGCGGATACAGCGCTGGCCCCGTCTGCTTCGCCTGCAGACAAACCGGCGGAAACAGGGAAACCTACAGCCGCACCGGCAAAAGAGCCGTCAGTGGAGCCGGAAGTCACACCTGCAACAACCGTCACACCTGCGGTAGAACCTGAAACAACCGTCACACCCGGAGAGCCGGAACCTGCTGACGGACCGGAAGGCGTACCAGTGCCGGAAGACGATCCCGCGGAAGAATCCGGGCCGGAATCCGAACCCGCAGAAGTGCCTGAAGAAGGATCCGGGTCTGATACAGAATCCGGCGGAGATCCGGCAGATGCGCCGGAACAGGGATCCGAACCGGAAGAAGCGCCGGTATCAGAATCCGAATCCACGGAGGAACCGGAACAGCCGGCTCAGCCGGATGATATCCCGGAAGAGGACGCAATTCCGGAACCTGTCACAGTGATTCATGCGATCGGTGAGATTCAGTCCATCAGCGACCAGTCCGTATCAATTGAGACAGATACCGGTGCAAAACTGGATCTATCTTTTACAGAAGACACGATGATTGCAAGCGGCTACCTGCCGGATGCCGGTCATGTCGTGGAGATTGATTATGATCTCGATAATATGCGGCTCCTGTCTATGAGCCTGCTGCAGAAACAGGCAGCTGAGAACCTCGGCTGGATTTCCGTGTGGGGCGAAGATGCCTGCAGCATTCTATTTACGGACGGGTCAGAAGCGGATCTGACGGTACCGGAAGGATTTTCTGCGACAGACGGATATACCCCTTCCGAACTTGATTTTGTATTTGCTGATTTCGATCATGACAGTAAAGAACTGAAGGATCTCCGGTTTATCTCGCATCCTTCCGTGAATGCAATCGATGAAATAAAGAGTAAACTGAAATGAAGAACATTAAAATGAATGCGCGGCTCCGGCAGCAGCTGGAGTTCTCCCTGGAAATCGATAAAGAGAAAAACATCTTCCGGCAGACCAGCCTGTCCGGGCACGGCCGCAAAGAGAATGACGCAGAGCACGCCTGGCATATGGCAATTATGGCGTATGTTCTGCAGGAATATGCCAATGAACCGGTGGATGCAGCCCGCTGTATGCTGATGTGTCTGATTCACGACATTGTGGAAATTGATGCCGGGGACACCTATGCATATGATCAGACGGCGCTGCAGACGCAGAAAGAGCGGGAGGATGCCGCGAAGGAGCGGATCTTCTCCCTGCTGCCGCAAGACCAGAAGAAACTGCTGACGGAGCTGTTTGATGAATTCGAGGAGAATCAGACGCCCGAGTCAAGATTCGCACATGCGATGGACAATCTGCAGCCGCTGCTGCTCAACAACAGCAATGAAGGCGGCGACTGGAAGGAACATGGTGTGACGGCAGACAAGGTTTACCGGCGTCAGACGAAAACGCGGGAAGGATCGGAAGTTCTCTATGAAGTGACAGATCAGATCCTGAAGGAAAACATCCGGAAGGGGAATCTTCCGGAATCATGAAAACCGAAAGAGAAATATTCCGGAATTATGAGAATCCGGAACGCATCATCCGGAATAAACGAAGCGGGCTGCACAGGCAGCCCGCTTCTGTTAAAAACAATGTATTTGATGCAGGGAAATCATTCACCTTTCCAGAACTCAGCGTTCGGATCATACAGATAGGTGTATGCCGGATCATCGATACGGGTTTTCTCCCACGGATCGCCCGGAAGATGGCGGATGCCCCATGCATATGCGCATGCAAATCCCGGTGCCATAACAACCGGATGAACGCCCTTGGTAATGATGGACATGCCGTTGTTGTGAACTTCAACAACTTCGCCGTCACACCAGCTTGCGCCGAATCCCTCAACCGGTTTCTCGAAGTGATAGAAATAAACTTCCGGCTGCGGATGAGAATGAGGCGGATAAGAAGACCATTTGCCCGGCAGGTTGATGACTTCGCCGAGGACCATGTTGGACTTCGGATTGATCTCATAGTCGAAGCTTGTGCGGACGTCACGCTTTGTGCAGCCTGCGCACTCGCCGTCAGCACCGCGGCGCCATGTATCGGTCTCATCCGGTGTGTAGAGATGATTCTCGAATGTGTTGTCGTTATATGTTTTCTGTACATAGAACTCACTGTGGCCGTGAGCGGTCAGCTTGCAGGAGCCACCCGGTGCCAGATGCAGACACCATGTGCTGTAATCAAACGGATTCGGACGTTCCATGTCAACGCTCTTGCCGTCGAACTCGACAGTCGCATTGCCTTCGAACATAATCCATGCCATTTCTTTCTTATCTTCGTGGAACTCGAATGTGTCACCGTCTTCCATAATCAAGTAGCCGACATCCATCCAGCTGCCTTCACCGTTGTTGACATCAGCATTGATGTATTCGGTATAACCGCGCTTACAATCTTTTTCTACATACATTGCCTAATACCTCTCAAAAGATGATAATCTTGTTACTATTTAACTATAATAATCCACGGGTACCAATGTCAATACCTGCTTGTGTACTTTCGGCAGTTCATGTATATTGAAAGAAATAAAACTGGTTAACACTTCACCGGAAATCTTGCAAAATTGTTGTGTGAAGACAGATTTCCCCAATCGTACAGCCCACACGGAATCAGAGATCGTGATGAATAACGAAACAGGAGAAAATAATGGAAACGAGACCATACGTAGACTGGAATCTGATGAACAACTTTATGATTGATGTATTTCAGGCATACGGTGTGCCGGAAGAAGATGCGGCCATCTGTGCAGATGTTCTGCTGGAATCAGACCGGCGCGGGATCGAGAGCCACGGCTGCAACCGGTTCAAACCGATCTATCTGGACCGGATTAAGAAGGGAACACTTCTCCCGGTGACCGAGATTGAGATTCTGAAGGAAACGCCGACCACGGTGGTTATGGACGCGCATGACGGCATGGGCATGGTTGCAAGCCACAAAATGATGACCATGCTGATTGCAAAGGCAAAGCAGTACGGCATGGCCGGCGGCGCAATCCGCAATTCAACGCATTATGGAATTGCCGGATACTGGACCGGCATGGCGGCGGCAGAGGGGCTGATCGGCATAACCGGTACAAATGCGCGGCCCTCGATTGCACCGACATTCGGCGTCGAAAATATGATGGGGACAAATCCGCTGACATTCTCGCTTCCGACAGATGAGGAATTTCCGTTCTGCATCGACTGTGCAACCTCGATTGTACAGCGCGGAAAAATCGAGTATTACGCCCGTGAGGGCAGGGATACGCCTGCCGGCATGGTTGTCGGACGGGACGGAACTGCGATGACAGACAGTGCTGAAATTCTGGATGCACTGGTCGGCGGAACTGCAGCACTTGCTCCGCTTGGCGGCATCGGGGATGAACTCGGCGGCTACAAGGGATACGGCTATGCAGCTGTGGTTGAGATACTGTCGGCGGCGCTTGCAGGCGGACAGTATATGAAGGCGCTGACTGGCGTAAGTGCAGATGGTTCGCCGCAGATGTATCATCTGGGCCATTTCTTCTTTGTGGTTGACCCAGACGCCTTCATGGGGCGTGAAACATTCAGGAAAACAGCCGGCGAAATCTGCCGCGCACTGCGTGCCTCCCAAAAAGCGCCGGGACAGACGCGGATCTATACGGCCGGTGAGAAGGAGTACCTCGCCTGGATGGACCGCAGAGAGAAAGGCGTGCCTGTCGGAGCAGCCGTACAGAAAGAGCTGACTGCGCTTCGCGATGAACTGCAGCTGCCATACAGATTTCCGTTTGAGTAATAAAAAGGCGTTTGCTGCCGCATGTTAGAATTTTTCTCTGGTCAAAATGCCGGGGATGGAGTATAATGGCTTTGCACTGCAGATATAGTTCATCGGTAGAACGCCAGCTTCCCAAGCTGGAGAGGCGGGTTCGATTCCCGTTATCTGCTCACAAATCCCCGGAAACGAGACAGACGTTCCGGGGATTTTATTCAACATATTTTTACTAAAACGACAGTTTTCCCGGAAACGGGGATCAGAACGCCTGAAAAGGAGCGGAGCAGACTGACTATGTGGGTTGCTGACAGATGGAACGATTATAAAGTACTGGATACATCGTCCGGGGAAAAACTCGAGCAGTGGGGTCCTTACAGGCTCGTGCGTCCGGACCCGCAGGTGATCTGGAACACGCCGAAGCAGGCACCCGGCTGGCGAAAGCCCAACGGACATTATTACCGCAGTAACAGAGGCGGCGGCAGCTGGGAATTTCACGATCTGCCGGAGCAGTGGGAGATCTCTTATCAGCTTGCCGATCTGGATTCGGAATCGGGGCGGCTGACATTCCGTCTGCAGCCATTTGCCTTTAAGCACACGGGACTGTTTCCGGAACAGGCCGTCAACTGGGACTGGTTTTCCGGCCTGATTCACCGTGCTGACCGTCAGGTCCGCGTTCTGAATCTGTTTGCCTATACCGGCGGCGCGACGCTCGCGGCACTCGCGGCCGGTGCTTCGGTGACCCATGTCGATGCATCGAAGGGTATGGTGCGCTGGGCGAAGGAAAATGCTGCTGTCTCCGGACTCGCAGACCGCCCGGTCCGCTGGCTTGTCGATGACTGTAAGAAGTTCATCGAGCGGGAGCTTCGCCGCGGAAACCGGTATGACGCCATTATTATGGATCCGCCTTCTTATGGAAGAGGGCCGAAGGGAGAGATCTGGAAGCTGGAAGAATCGATTTTCCCGTTCATTCAGCTTGCCGTGAAACTATTGTCTGACAAGCCGCTGTTTTTCCTGATCAATTCCTATACGACGGGTCTTGCGCCATCCGTCCTGACGTATATGATTTCCACAGCACTCGGAGATCATAAGGGACAGGTGGAATCGGACGAAATCGGTCTGCCGGTTCAGGCAAACGGACTGATTCTTCCGTGCGGCGCGTCCGGCAGGTGCAGCTGGTAAAGGCAGCAGTGCAGATGGGAGATCACGAGTAGATCGCGATTGAATCAGGATTTTACAACCATGTCCTTCTGTGCTATGATGGGGCAGGCATCGCCTGATGCGGATTGCCATATGGATTGCTATACGTAAAGAGCAGTTTTTATAGAAAACGTAATCATTTATAAGGAAGTGAGACATTTATGAGTGGAAAAAGACGGTCACGCAATCTGATTGCAGTGATTATTCTGTTAATTGTACTGATCGCGGCAGTCGGCGGCCTGTATTACTTCGGGATGCGGCATTTTCAGAAGCATTTTCTCCCGGGCACAATTATCAACGGCCTGGACTGCGGGGATTCTACCGTCGATGAAGTGCGCTATGCATTCCAGGATAAGATCCGGGAATATACGCTCACCGTTCACGAGCGGAACGGTCAGATTGAGACCATCAACGGCGAGCAGCTCTATATGCAGTATGAAGATGACGGTGCGCTGCAGAAACTTCTGGATGCGCAGGATGTAAAAACCTGGATTTTCCAGTTCAATCAGACGCGCCATCTGCAGGTGGATGCAGGATTTACTTATGATGAGGCTTCCGTCGATCAGATTCTGGATGGCATGAAGGCATTTGAGGTCTCCAGTGTCTATGCGCCGACGGACGCAAAAATTCAGGATAACGGAACTTCCTTTGAGATCATTGCCGGTTCAGAGGGCAATCTGTTAAAACGTGACGCCGCAAAGCAGGCGGTTATGGCGGCTGTTCAGAACGGGGATTCGGATGTGGATTTTGAAGCACTGAATCTGTACGAACATTCTTCTGTCAAGGCAGAAGATGAGAAGCTTGTGCAGGAAGTCGAGCGTCTGAATAAGATGCTTTCCGCCAAGATCACCTATGATTTTGTTGACCGCCAGATGACAGTCGACGGCACAACGATCCACAGCTGGATCGTACAGGATGAGGAAGGCAACTATTCACTGGATGAGACAAAGCCGGCTGAATGGGTTGTTGAAATGGCACGCGAGACGGATACATTTGGTCTGTCTCATGAGTTCAAAACATCCAAAGGAAACACCATCGAACTGGAAGGCGGCGGCGATTACGGCTGGCTGATCGGCCGCGAATCTACGACGGAACAGCTGATCTCCGCAATCTACGCAGGAGAGCAGACGACCCTTGAGCCGATCTACCGCTACAAGGGAACCGACCGCTCGATGAATGACATCGGCCAGACATACATCGAGATCTGTATCGAAGACCAGAAGATGTGGTGCTATAAGGACGGCGTACTTGTGGTTGAGACAGACATCACTTCCGGTACGGAATCTACGGGATTCTCAACACCTTCCGGATCAGTCTGGGCCGTCGACGGCAAGAAGAAGGATGCACAGTTCAAGCTGTTCCCGGTAAAGGTTGATTTCTGGCTGCCGTTTAACGGTGACTGCGGTGTCCACGATGCAAGCTGGCGCTCCAATTACGGCGGGGACGTCTATAAATATGACGGTTCCCACGGCTGTATCAACACGCCGCACGATGCATGTGAAAAAGTTTTTAATGCGATTGAAATCGGCGATCCGGTTGTCATCTACTACAGTGAGCAGCAGGTGAAAGGTCCGGATCCGACACAGGAAGTCACGATGGGATAATCCGGTCAGCAAAACAGGGGAGTGTCCTGCCTGTACAGGCTGTGCGGCGGGATGAAAGCGTTATCGGAGGTTATTATGATTAAGAAACAGATGAATATTGTTGTGCTTGCGGGCGGAACAAGTTCGGAGCGCGATGTTTCGATCGTTTCCGGAACCGGCGTCTGCAGGGCCCTGCGGGAACGCGGCCACAGAGCCGTTCTGATTGATGTGTTCTTCGGCACAGAGACAGTGGACTGGGATAATCCGTTCCCGGAAGAATATGATGTGGATGCTGCGGTGGAGCAGATTCATTCATACAGCCAGAATCTGGAAGCCGAGATGGATTCGCGGCGGGAGTTTTTCGGACCAAATGTTCTGAAGCTCTGCAGTGCTGCGGATGTCACGTTCCTGGCACTTCACGGTGCAAACGGCGAGGACGGAAGACTGCAGGCGGCCTTTGATCTGTTCGGCATTAAGTATACGGGAACCGGCTACTTAAGCAGCGCGCTCGCCATGGATAAAACCATGACAAAACAGTGCCTGCGTGCGGCGGGCATTCCGACGCCGGACGGGATCTCCCTGGTAAAAGGGAAGTTTGACAGAATCCCGCTGCCGGAGGAATTCAGCATGACCTATCCGGTTGTTGTCAAACCGTGCTGCGGCGGATCCAGTGTGGGAACCTCGATTGTATTCAGCGAGCCGGAGTACCTCGATGCCCTGAAGGAATCCTTCTCCCTGGAGCCAGAAGCTGTCATCGAGTCCTATATCGGCGGCCGCGAGTTTTCTGTCGCCGTCATCGGTGATCAGGCATATCCGATTATTGAAATTGCACCGATTCACGGATTTTACGATTATAATAATAAGTATTCCGCAGGTGCCGTGGTTGAGACCTGTCCCGCAGACCTTTCCGATGCCAAAACAAAGGAAATGCAGGAACTTGCGGTGCGGGGTGCCGAAGCACTCGGCATTACAGGATACTGCCGGTTTGATTTTCTGATGGACCGAGATGGAAATCTCTTTGCACTGGAAGCGAACACACTGCCGGGTATGACGCCGACCAGTCTGGTTCCGCAGGAGGCAGCTGCACTCGGAATCTCGTACCCGCGGCTTTGTGAAATCCTGATTGAAAAATCTTTTGAATGATTTTTTGAATAATTTATTTGAATATTAGTTTGAATGATGAATTCGGAGTCTGTTATGAAAAATATGACCATTCAGGCGGTCGCACAGGCGTGCGGCGGAACCCTGATTCTGAAAAATAATGACAGCATTACAGGCAGCACAGAAATTACAGCGATTACAACCGACAGCCGCAAAGTTACTTGCGGCTGCCTTTTTGTGGCAATTCCCGGAAATCGTGTGGACGGACATGATTTTATTGAGCAGGTGATCCGTGACGGCGCCTGTGCAGTTCTCGGAGAGCGCGCGCCGGAGGACCTGAACTGTTCACCGGAAGAAATGGGCGCGGCTTACATCCAGGTACCGTCCTCGCTGCAGGCTGTCAAAGGAATTGCACGATACTATCTGCAGCAGCTTCAGATTCCGGTTGTCGGTGTCACCGGCAGCGTCGGAAAAACCAGCACCAAGGAAATGATTGCCTCCGTCCTGGCGCAGAAATACCGGGTTCTCAAGACAGCCGGGAATTTCAACAATGAACTAGGACTTCCGCTCACCGTCTTCCGGCTGCGTGAGACAGATGAGATCGCGGTTCTCGAGATGGGAATCAGCGATTTTGGTGAAATGCACCGGCTCGCAGATGTCGCGCGTCCTGATACCTGTGTCATCACGAACATCGGCACCTGTCATCTCGAGCAGCTCGGCGACCGGGACGGCGTGCTCAGGGCGAAGACGGAAATATTTGATTTCCTCAGGCCGGACGGGCACATCGTCCTGAACGGCGAAGACGATAAGCTGGCAGGGGTCCACAGAATGGAAGATACCATCCGGTTTGCTGTTCAGCCGGACGCAGAAATGCCGGCGCCGCAGATTACAGCGGATGAAATCGTTTCCCGCGGTATTAACGGCAGCAGCTGCAGAATTCACACGCCGCAGGGCGATTTCCGGACAGATATTCATATTCCCGGTATCCATGCTGTGTATAACGCAATGGCTGCTACTGCAGTCGGACTGATCTACGGGCTTTCCATCGAAGAGATCAGCCGCGGCATTGCAGCCTGTGAAACCATTGCCGGACGCTTCCGGATTATCGAGAGCGGCATGTGCACCATCATCGATGACTGCTACAATGCCAATCCGATGTCTATGAAGGCTTCGCTCAATGTGCTGAAGCATGCAGAAGGCCGGAAGGTCGCATTGCTCGGCGATATGGGAGAGCTCGGTGCGAATGAGAAAGCGCTGCACGAGGAAGTCGGCACGGCTGCGGCCGGTTTTGGGATTGATGCCTATTACTGTGCCGGTCCGCTTTCAGAAAATCTGCTGAACGGGCTGAAGGCAGCAGGCGCACTGGCAGAAACCCGTCACTTTTCCACAACATCCGATCTGCTGGAAGCACTTCCGGAGCTGATCCGGAAAGGAGACACCGTCCTGATCAAGGCTTCTCATTTTATGGGCTTCGAAAAACTGGTGGAAGCAGTACAGCAGCTCACTGCATAAGAAGACATAAAGATTGTTAAATTTTAAAAGATTGTTAAAAATTAAAAAATTGTCAAAAATTAATCGACAATCTTTTGACAATATATAAGAAGATTGCTATAATCAATTTAGGTAATGACGCGTTCCGGTCCGACTGTAAAGCGATACCGGGACGCATCGTTATGTTTATGGAGGATTCTTATCGTGAAGGAGAAGGGAATTTCAAAAGCAGTCATCAGCAGACTGCCGCGATATTACCGTTATCTGGGTGAACTGCTGGATTCCGGGATTGAACGTATTTCATCGGGTGAACTGAGTGAGCGGATGAAAGTAACTGCCTCACAGATCCGTCAGGATCTCAATAATTTCGGCGGATTTGGCCAGCAGGGCTACGGATACAATGCTTATGTGCTGCGGGAAGAGATCGGCAAGATTCTCGGACTCGATAAAATGCACAATATGATCATTGTCGGGGCAGGCCACCTCGGTCAGGCCCTGGGAAATTATGGATTTGAGAAGAACGGATTTCAGATCATCGGCATGTTCGATGTTGATCCGGCCCTGAAGGGACGTCTTGTCAGGGGCATTCCGATCCGTATGCTGGATGAGATGCCGCAGTTTATCGCAGAGCATTCTGTGGAAATTGCCGCGCTGACGATTCCAAAAGATGCGTCCATCGAGGTCGCAAAGACGCTTACCGACAACGGAATCCGGGCAATCTGGAATTGTGCACACACAGATCTGAACCTAATTCTGCCCAAAGATGTCGTTGTGGAGAATGTACATCTCTCAGACAGTCTGATGCGTCTTTCTTATAATCTCTCTGCCCTGAAAGAAGAGGAAGCGGAATGATCCGGTTACTGACATCCAGAGAATCAAAAGAAGCAGACCGGCTCGCCATATCCCGCGGTATGCCGTCTCCCGTTCTGATGGAACGCGCGGCACTCTCTGTACTGCATACCATGCAGCATCGCGGCATGCCGCTCGACCGGGTTCTGGTCCTCGCAGGAAGCGGCAACAACGGCGGGGACGGAATTGCCGTCGCGCGGATGCTCTGCGAGAAAGGGTATACGCCGTCTGTCCTTCTTACGGGCAGTCCGGATAAATACAGTGACGGCATGCGGCATCAGATGGAACTGCTCAGCTGGTATCAGCCCACATTTGTGAACAGTTACGAAGCCGGCAGATATTCCGTTGTCGTAGATGCGATTTTCGGCGTGGGACTTTCCAGAGAAATCACAGGTCCTGTGCGGGATCTGATTGACGCCGTCAATGCGGATTCATCTGTACGTGTCATCGCAGTGGATATTCCATCCGGTATTCACGCAGACAACGGAAGTGTCTGCGGAACGGCTGTACGTGCCGAGCGGACGGTGACATTTGCATACGGGAAGCCAGGTCTGTATCTGGCACCCGGAGCGGAATATGCAGGCGAAGTCCGGACCGCAGCCATCGGCATTCCTGTGCCGGACGGGGGCGCGCAGACCGGATTTTCACAGAGATATCTTCTGGAGCAGTCTGATCTTCAAAAACTGCCCGCACGGGATCCTTTCGGAAACAAGGGTACCTGCGGAAAGCTGCTTGTCATCGCCGGCTCAAAAGAGATCTGCGGGGCGGCATATCTTGCCGGGCGCGCAGCGCTTGTTTCGGGGGCCGGAATGGTCCGGATCCTGACAGAGCATGCAAACCGGATTCCCCTCGCCGCGTCATTTCCCGAGGCACTTATCAGCACCTATGCGGCGGATACGTGCGATCCTTCTGCGTATCAGACCCTGTTAACGTGGGCAGATGGTGTTCTGATCGGACCGGGAATCGGAACCGGAAAAGATGCGCGCAGCCTGCTCGCATGGGTCCTGCGCACGTTTGACGGACCGCTTGTGCTGGATGCAGATGCGCTGAACCTGATCGCAGCGGATTCTGAACTGAAGAATCTGCTCATACAGGCAGCCGGCAGCATGCCTGGAAGAATTGTTATGACGCCGCATCTCGTTGAAATGAGCCGCCTGACAGGCCTCTCTGTCAGTGAGATCCGGTCGGAATTGTTTGAAACAGCAGAGCAGTATGCCTGCGCAACCGGCGCAGTCTGTGTTCTGAAGGATGCAAAAACTGTCATTGCGCATCCGTCAGGTGTGTCCTGTTTAATGGCATCCGGAACGAGTGCTCTGGCGACTGCGGGAAGCGGAGATGTTCTGGCCGGGATTATTACGGCACTTCACACAGCCGCATCCGACAGGGGAACTGTCTGCGCCGCTGAATCCGGCGGGGGTGCAGTCTGCGCCGCCGCACTTGGCGATCTGGTGCATGGTCTTGCGGGACGCAGTGCCGGAGAAACGTATTCGGCCCGCGCTGTCACGGCCGCAGATGTAATCGGGCAGCTGCACTGTTTTCTTTAAAGAACATACGGTTCTGCATTTGTTGAGATACCATATCCGAGTTGACTTAACAGATGCAGAATGATAAAATTTTAATTTGACAAAGAATACTATGAAGGAGATTTTATATCATGTCAGGACATTCCAAGTTTGCGAATATTAAACATAAAAAAGAGAAGAACGACGCAAAGAAGGGAAAAATCTTTACCATTATCGGACGTGAAATTGTCATTGCAGTCAAGGAAGGCGGACCGGATCCGGCCAACAACAGCAAACTGCGTGATGTCATCGCAAAGGCCAAAGCCAACAATATGCCGAACGACACCATCGAGCGCGGCATCAAGAAAGCTGCAGGCGATACCAATGCAGATAATTATGAGCGGATCACATATGAGGGATACGGCCCCGGCGGTATCGCTGTGATCGTTGAGACACTGACAGACAACAAGAACCGTACGGCTGCCGATGTCCGCAGCGCCTTCACAAAGGGAAACGGAAGCATCGGAACACCCGGCTGTGTCTCCTTCATGTTCGATGAAAAAGGACAGATCATTATTCTGAAGGAAGCCTGTGATCTGGATCCGGACGACCTGATGATGATGGCACTGGATGCCGGCGCAGATGACTTCAATGAAGAAGAAGATTATTATGAGATTCTGACTGCCCCGGATGCTTTTTCAGGTGTTCGTGAAGCACTGGAAAAAGAGGGCATTGAGATGGAAGAGGCCGATATTCAGATGATCCCGCAGACCAGAACGGCCCTGACAGACGAAAAAATGCTTGCAGGACTCCAGAAAACACTGGATCTTCTGGAAGACAATGATGATGTACAGAATGTTTATACAAATCTGGATGAATCTGCAGCGGAGTAAAACAGCATGATATTACTGAAAACATTGCTGCTGGGATTTCTGACAGGTCTGGCGGCTTTTTTCCCGGTCAGCAGTGTCGGCACGCTGATCATCGGCGCGCATATGTTTTCTGTACCGGTGGACCAGCGGCTGTTTACCGCAATGATGCTTGGAATCTTTCTGGTTCTGGTCCTTTCCTATTACAGAGATATGATCAGACTGTTTTATTCCCTTGTGAGCATTTTCCGGGATCTGATATACAATCTGAAGGTGTATATAAAGGCCCGCGGCTCCGAGGCTGATTACCGCAGGATACTCACCGGCAATTACAGGAATTTTCTTGTGATGCTTCTGACTGCTCTGATCCCGGTAATCATTCTGGGACTGCTGCTTTCCAATGCCGCTTCAGCCGTATTTCAGAATGATCTGATTACCGGCATGATGTTCTTTATCACTGCGGTCATCCTTCTGGTATCATCTTTTATGAATGTTCCGGAAAAAGGCCCCCGGCAGATGAAATATACGGAAGCGCTGATTATGGGATGTTTTTCCGGATTCGCCATGATTCCGGGGCTGTCCAAAATCGGGGCCGTCTCATCGGCCGGATTTCTCTGCGGCGTCTCCAGAAAACTGACTGTGATGTTTTCGTGCCTGCTCAGTCTGTTCAGTCTTTTTCTGATTCTGCTGCCGGGCAGAATCGGTCCTTCGGTTCAAAATGCGGCAGACAGCGGAATCGGCGTCTGCATTGCCGGTTTTCTCGCGGCATTCTGCGGCGGATTTCTGTTCATCCGCAGAGCACAGAAACTGATTTCAAAAGATAATAATAAAATTTTTGCCGGGTGTAATGTTATGCTCGGCATGCTGGCACTGCTGATGCAGATGCTGGCACGGTAGAGGGGAGAAACCACTTGGCAACACAGAAAAAAACAACGGCAAAAAGGACCGGTACGTCATCGGGGAGAAAGACGACATCCACACGCCGCAAAACCTCTGCGCGGAAAAAGCCCACAGAACAGGAAGTGAGACTCCGCCAGGAAGTAATCCTTCTGATTATTCTGGCACTTTCCATTGTTCTGCTGCTCAGCAATTTCGGTCTTGGCGGTGTGGTCGGACGTGCACTTTCGTCATTTTTCTTCGGTTTATTCGGACTTCCGGCTTATATTTTCCCGATCTTACTGTTTATCGGATTCATTTTTTCACTTTCCAATCGTGATAATCCGAAGTTTATCCGGAAACTGATCGGTGCTTCAGGGCTTTATATTTTTATCTGTGCACTGCTTCAGCTTCTTATGACCGGTTATGATAAGAATGCGCGTTTCCGCGATCTGTATCTGGACAGTGCCTATGACAGAATGGGCGGCGGCCTTTTCGGCGGCCTGATTGTGAAGCTTTTCGGCAGATTGTTCGGTACCATCGGCGCATTCATCCTTGTCGTGGCCGCACTGATTATTTTTGCGATTATCATGACACAGGAGCCGCTTCTGAATATTATGCGGCAGCGCAGTTCTTCTGCTTATCAGCGCGCAGCCGAGCGCAGAAAGCGCCGTGCGGAAGAAGCTGCTGAGACAGAGCAGGAAGCAGATGATTCCGACTATGACACGGCTCCGGAAGCATACGAAGAAGACGATGAAGCCGAAGCCGGAACAAGGACAGTCAGCAGACGGTCCGGAAGAAGGAAAGCTTCGCCTGTGACACTGACACGTAAAACCAGAAGAAAACCTGTCCGTGATTACACAGATGATGAGGAAGAAGATCTCGGTCCGGCACCGGAACTGATGCAGACAAGAAGAATCAGCGGTGCCAGTGACAGCGACGAACCTGTTGTGGTGCGCGCACCGCGTCCGAAGACAGCAGAAGATCTGCGCGTGGAGCAGGAACTGGCCAACCTGGATCATATTCTCGGCATCTCTGCACCGGACGAAGATTACGGTCAGACAGATTACGATGATGATGTGATTCCCGGCACGCTGGATGAAGAAATGCCTGCACCTTCTGCACCTGTGCGAAGAAACAGACGGACAGCCGCAGCCGGCTCCGGTGCGGAACCGGCATCCGTTGTGGATGAATCTGCCAGTACCACAGGCAGAAAGATGCAGACTCGAAGAAGGACATCTTCTGCACGTTCTTCTGAAAGAACTGCGGCGGATTCCGAACCGGGACCTGTGGAACTGGTGATTCCGGAAGATTCTGAGCCGCACGCAGAATATCAGTTTCCGACGCTGGATCTTCTAAAAAAAGGAACCGGCGGAAGAAGCGGCGAGACCACAGCGCAGCTCAATGAGACGGCATCAAAGCTGCAGCGCACGCTGCACAACTTCGGTGTAGAAGTCCAGATTACCGATATCAGCTGCGGACCATCTGTCACACGATATGAACTGCACCCTGAGATGGGCGTCAAGGTCAGCCGGATTTTAAGCCTTCAGGACGATATCAAGCTCAATCTTGCGGCTGCGGATATCCGTATTGAAGCACCGATTCCTGGAAAATCTGCGATTGGTATTGAGGTACCGAACAAGGTTAACAGTACCGTCACGCTCCGGGATCTGCTGGAATCCAGGCCCTATCAGAACAGCCGGGCGGAACTTGTATTTGCAGTCGGTATGGACATCGCAGGCAAACCTGTGGTGACCGATATTGCCAAGATGCCGCATCTGCTGATTGCAGGTGCGACCGGATCCGGTAAATCCGTCTGTATCAATACACTGATTGTGAGCCTGCTGTACAAGATTTCTCCGGATGATCTGAAATTCATTATGATTGATCCGAAGAAGGTCGAGCTTTCTGTCTATAACGGCATTCCGCATCTGATGATTCCGGTTGTGAACGATCCGAAGAAGGCTGCCGGTGCGCTGAACTGGGCAGTCAACGAGATGATGAGCCGTTATGACAAGTTTGCGGCCATGAAGGTGCGTGATCTGAACGCATATAATGAAAAACTGCAGCACATGCAGCAGGAAGGCGAGGGCGGTGAAACCCTCACCAAGATGCCGCGGATCGTTATTATTGTAGACGAGCTTGCAGATCTGATGATGGTTGCCCAGAAGGAAGTAGAGGACGCAATTGTCCGGCTGTCACAGCTTGCCCGTGCAGCGGGAATTCATCTGATTATTGCGACCCAGCGTCCGTCGGTCAACGTTATCACCGGACTGATCAAGGCCAATATGCCGTCCCGGATCGCGCTGGCGGTTTCTTCGGGCGTTGATTCCCGGACCATTATTGATATGAACGGCGCCGAGAAGCTGCTCGGCAAAGGCGACATGTTATTCTATCCGCAGGGATACCAGAAACCTGCCCGCGTACAGGGCGCATTTGTCTCAGATGATGAGATCAATAATCTGGTGACCTTCCTGAAGGAAGAGAATGAACCGTCCGTCTATGACCAGGAAGCAGAGAAAAAGATTACGCAGTCCGCATCTGCAGGTGATTCAGCCGGCGGCGGAAGTTCAGATGACCGCGATATGTATTTTGCGGATGCAGGGAAACTCATTATTGAGAAGAACAAGGCATCGATCGGCATGCTTCAGCGTGCCTTTAAGATCGGATTTAACCGGGCGGCACGCATCATGGATCAGCTCTGTGATGCAGGTGTCGTAGGCGAAGAAGAGGGGACCAAACCCCGCAAAATCCTGATGACGATGGATGAATTCCTGCAGATTCTGGATGAAATGTAATAACAGTACTTCTGGAGATCCGGCGGTTTTACCGCCTGACTGAACCACGGGAGGACCCCATGAGGAAATGCACACGCTGCGGCGCTGACATACCGGACGGTGATTTTTTCTGTCCGGCATGCGGAGAGCCTGTGCAGCTGGTTCCCGATTATGAGACAATCGAGAGCCGTGCACAGGAACAGGAACTGCGGCAGAAAGAAGAAGAGGCGCGCAGGCAGGAAGAAGAGCGGAAGCGGGCACTCCGTCTCGCCGAGGAAGCGGCTGAGAAGAAACGGATCCGGAAAGCGCGTACGATGCTTGCCGTATTTGCGCTCATCGCAGTTATTCTCGCTGTGATTGTTGTTGTCGTGATCGGCAGACAGCGCAAAAATAATTCTTTTGAATACCAGTACCGGATGGCATCAGAGGCCTTCGAAGACGGACGGCTGGGCGAAGCGCTCGATTATGTGCAGAAAGCGCTTCAGATTCAGCCGGACAATGCAGATGCAGGACTTCTGCTCGGGATGATTTATGAGAAGAATGGAAACACGGAAGATGCCGAAAAGGCATATCTGAATGTGATTACGAACAATCCCGACTTCGTGAAAGCCTATGATTCGCTTGTCCCGCTTTATGCTGCAGGACAGAAATACGATGACCTGCAGACGCTCCTGACCAATATACAGGATGAAAAGATCCGCGAGAAGTTCAAGGATTATATCACATATGATGTGACGCCGTCAGTGCAGCCGGGTGTCTTTAACGAAAAAACGGCGCTGGAACTGCAGTCTGAAGGTGACGGCAGCATCTATTACACGAAAGACGGAACAGAGCCGGCGGAAACCTCCTTAAAATATCAGTCTGCGATTGAACTGGATGAAGGAGAGACCATGATCCGCGCGCGCTACATCAGTCCGCAGCATATTCCGGGCTCTGAATTTACAGGCACATACTCTGTACAGCTCAGGAGAGCCAATGCGCCGGTGATTACCCCGCGGTCCGGAAGCTACTCCTCTATGGAAGTGCCGAAAATCACTGTGGAAGTTCCTACCGGTTACACCGCATACTATTCGTTTGATATCCGTGCAGACAAGAACAGCACCCGCTACGACGGTCCGGTAGACATGCGTGAGGGTTCGCATATTTTCTACGCGCTGCTTGTCGATCAAAACGGAAAAGAAGGTGATGTTGCTTCGGCAACTTATGTATATACGAAGCTGACCCCGACGCCGACTCCGACGCCGAATCAGCAGAGACCACAGTCTGTCATAACGCCGACGGCCACCCCGACGCCGACTCCGACGCCAACCTCGACGCCGAAGCCGACAAAAACGCCAAAGCCGACGGCAGAACCGACGGAAGAGCCAACACCGGAACCGACAGAAGCGCCGGAACCGACAGAGGAAGCATCACCTGATGAAGAAACAGATGAAACCTGATCAAACAAATGAAACAGAAAACTTAAAGGATTCATGAAAGGAGCCAGATTAAACTATGTTTCCAATTTTGTATGCAGATAAGCTCGCTGCAAATATTTACCGCATGGTGGTCCATGCACCGCGTGTGGCAAACCGCTGCGAGCCGGGCCAGTTTATTATCGTTCGTACAGATGAAGAGGGAGAACGAATCCCGTTGACAATCTGCGACTATGACCGTGAAAAGGGAACCGTAACGATCGTGTTCCAGCCGGTTGGTGCATCTACGACACAGATGACAAAGCTCAAAGAGGGAGATGCCTTCCTTGATTTTGTCGGACCGCTCGGACGTCCGTCTGATCTTCTTGAGATGGATCCCGAAGAACTGAAGCAGAAGAAGATTATTTTCATCGCAGGCGGTGTCGGCACTGCGCCGGTATATCCGCAGGTCAAATGGCTGCATGAACATGGCATCACAGCTGATGCGATCATCGGTGCAAAGAACAAGGATCTGGTCATTCTTGAGGATGAATTCCGCTCGGTATGTAATCTTTACATCACAACCGATGATGGTTCTTACGGCCGTGAGGGCATGGTCACCAAATGTCTTGAGGATCTGATTGAAAAAGAAGGCAAAGAATACAACCACTGTGTTGCAATCGGTCCGATGATCATGATGAAGTTTGTCTGTAAGCTGACAGAGAAATACAACCTTCCGACAATCGTATCCATGAACCCGGTTATGGTTGACGGCACAGGCATGTGCGGCGCCTGCCGTCTGACAGTCGGCGACGAAGTGAAATTTGCCTGTGTAGACGGTCCTGAATTCGACGGACACAAAGTAGACTTTGACCAGGCAATGAAGCGCATGACCATGTATAAGACAGAAGAAGGACGCGCACTGCTGAAAGAACAGGAAGGCGACACCCATCACGGTGGATGCGGACATTGCGGAGGTGACAAATAATGGCTGATGTATTGAAAAAAGTACCTGTCAGAGAACAGGATCCGAAAGTACGTGCTACCAACTTTGAAGAGGTATGCTACGGCTACAATAAAGAAGAGGCAATGGAAGAGGCAACCCGCTGCATCAACTGCAAGAATCCGCGCTGTGTACAGGGATGTCCGGTCAGCATCAATATTCCGAAGTTCATCCAGGAACTGAAAGCCGGCGAGATTGAAGCTGCTTATAACACCATCAGCGAATCCAGTGCACTTCCGGCTGTCTGCGGACGTGTGTGCCCGCAGGAATCCCAGTGTGAAGGCGTCTGCATCCGCGGCATCAAGGGTGAGCCTGTTTCCATCGGTAAGATGGAGCGTTTCGTCGCTGACTGGGCGCGTGAGAACGGCATTAAGCCGAAGACCGCCGAGCAGAAGAACGGACACAAAGTTGCCGTCATCGGTGCCGGCCCTGCCGGTCTTACCTGTGCCGGCGATCTGGCACGTCTTGGCTATGATGTCACAATCTTTGAGGCACTTCATAAAGCCGGCGGCGTACTTTCTTATGGTATTCCGGAATTCCGTCTGCCGAAGAGTGCAGTCGTGGACAAGGAAATCGAGAACGTCAAATCCCTCGGTGTCACCATCGAGACAGATGTTATCATCGGCAAGTCTGTTACCATTGACGAGCTGATGGAAAATGAAGGTTTTGAGGCTGTCTTTATCGGATCCGGTGCAGGTCTCCCGATGTTCATGCATATTCCGGGTGAGAATGCAATGGGCGTCTTCTCTGCAAATGAGTATTTGACCCGCAGCAATCTGATGAAGGCATACAATGATGATTACAAAACCCCGATTCACCGCGGCAAAAAGGTCGCAGTTGTCGGCGGCGGAAACGTCGCAATGGACGCTGCAAGAACCGCACTGCGTCTCGGTGCCGAGGTTCACATTGTTTACCGTCGTTCCGAGGAAGAACTTCCGGCACGAGTAGAAGAAGTCCATCACGCAAAAGAAGAGGGCATCATCTTTGATCTTCTCTGCAACCCGGTTGAGATTCTTGTCAATGAAGACGGATGGGTCAGCGGAATGAAATGCATCCGCATGGAGCTCGGCGAGCCGGATGAATCCGGCAGAAGACGTCCTGTTCCGGTAGAGGGATCCGAATTTGTGATTGATGTCGATACCGTCATCATGTCTCTCGGAACAAGCCCGAACCCGCTGATTTCTTCCACAACAGAAGGTCTTGACGTAAACCGCAAGAAATGTATCGTTGCAAACGAAGAGACCGGTGAGACCTCCAAGAATGCTGTCTTTGCAGGCGGTGATGCTGTCACAGGCGCCGCTACGGTTATCCTTGCAATGGGTGCCGGCAAGGCTGCTGCGAAGGGTATTCACGAGTATCTGTCGAAGTAAATTCTGCGCCCTGCCTGCAAGATGATCTCCATCGCCGCTCAGCAGAAACCGCTTCAAGCCGATTGACTTGAATTCTTAAGTGTGCCGCCGGTTCCTGAAACAGGAACAGTCACAGGCGGCACACAAACGAATTCTACGTCATCGTCTTTCTGCTGTTTCTTTGCCATTCGCGGCTAAAGGAGATTCATCTTATGCGGGCGCTGTACTATCATTATGATCTGACAGGAAGATTACCAAATGCTGAAAATCACAATCGCCTGTGTCGGTAAGGTGAAGGAATCCTGGATGCGCTCAGGGATCGCGGAGTATGAGAAGCGGCTCGGGCGCTATTGTAAGCTGACGACTCAGCAGGTGGCTGACGAAAAGACACCTGACGGAGCTTCTCCCGCAGAGGAAACTGCAATCAAGGAGAAAGAAGGGCAGCGTCTGCTGTCGGTTATTCCTGAGCGGGCATATGTGATTGCGCTGGCGATTGACGGCCGGCGTTTTGACTCACCTGCATTTGCAGAAGAAATTGAGAAAATCAGTACTGCAGGCCGCGGCCAGCTTGTTTTTGTGATCGGCGGATCGCTCGGACTCTCTGATCCGGTTCTGCGCCGCGCTGATATGAAAATCAGTTTTTCTGATATGACATTTCCGCATCAGCTGATGCGGATCATTTTACTTGAACAGATTTACAGGGGATTCCGCATTTTAAACGGGGAACCCTACCATAAATGACGGCGGTATATGATATGGCAATTGCGACACCTGTTATTCATTTTATTGAGACGGAACTGGCATCAATTCCTGTCTATCAGTATGCGTTTTTCAAGCCGCAGGATATCGTCTTCCGGGATGTGCTCCGGATGTACTGCAAGCGCAGCTGCCGCCACTATAAATCATCCTGGTCCTGTCCGCCGGCGATCGAATCCGTGGAAAAATGCATTGCCAGATGTCTCGCCAGCGAAGACGGGATGCTTTTTTCTACAATCCAGACAGATCTTCCGCGCAATTTGTCCGGAACCATGGGCGGAGAGCAGCAGCCTGTTTCCACTGCTCATGAGCAGGTAACCGGACGCATTGAAGCAATTATGAAACGCGCCGGAAAGTCGTGTTATACACTGACGGGAAACGTCTGCACAGTCTGCAGATCCTGTTCCTATCCGAAAGAATCATGCCGGTACCCGGATCTGATGCATCCATGTATTGAAAGTCACGGGATCAGCATTGCGCAGCTGGCGGATCAGTGCGGAATGGATTATTATCTGGATGATGATGCCAAACTGCAGTTCTCAATTATTTTTTTGAGCGACCCTGCATAAAGAACAGAGGAAAACAGTCTATATGGCAGCAGAAATTATTGAACAGCAGATTGATATTCCGGCAGATCACGCCGGCAATGTTTTCGGCCAGTTTGATCAGAATATCAAAAAACTGGAGCGTGCATTCGGCACGACACTTGTACAGCGGGACGGCATCGTCCGGATTGTAGGACCGGCTTCCGGTGTGGAAAGTGTGCGGGACTGTCTGAAAGAACTGATCGTTCTTTCACAGCGCGGCAACGACATCAGCGAGCAGAATGTTAACTATGTGATTTCGCTCGCGATGGAGCATAATACCGCATCCCTCACAGAACTTGACAGTGATATCATCTGTCATACCATCAGCGGAAGACCTGTAAAGCCCAAAACAAACGGTCAGAAGGCCTACGTGGATGCCATTCACGACAACATGATTACATTCGGGATCGGACCGGCCGGAACCGGCAAAACATATCTGGCGATGGCCATGGCGATTACCGCATTCCGGAGTGATGAAGTGAGCCGCATTATTCTGACACGCCCTGCAATTGAGGCCGGAGAAAAACTCGGATTTCTTCCGGGTGATCTGCAGAGTAAAGTCGATCCTTATCTGCGTCCGCTCTATGATGCGCTGTATCAGATCATGGGTGCAGAAGGATTCCAGAAAAATATGGAAAAAGGGCTGATCGAAGTTGCACCGCTCGCCTATATGCGCGGCCGCACGCTGGACAATGCCTATATCATTCTGGATGAGGCGCAGAATACTACGCCTGCGCAGATGAAGATGTTCCTGACACGTATCGGATTCGGCTCCAAAGTCATCGTAACCGGTGACCAGACCCAGAAGGATCTTGCCCCCGGCGTGACTTCCGGTCTGGACGTGGCCATGCGGGTCTTGAAGAAGATAGAAGGCATTGCGTTCTGTGAACTGACCAGCCGGGATGTCGTCCGGCATCCGCTTGTTCAGAAGATCGTTGAGGCATATGAATCCTACGAAAAGAAGGCCAGCCGTGCAAAAGAGCGCACGGTCCGGCGGAAACGGAGCTGATCATGGAATTATATCTTGAAGATCTTCAGACACAGACGTTTCCTTTTGATCCCGCTGAGATTGCGGAACGTGTGGCAGCCCGCGCCCTGGAACAGGAACAGTGTCCCTACGATGCGGAGGTTTCGCTGACACTTGTGGACGATGAAAAGATCCACGAACTGAACCGGACACACCGGCAGATCGACCGCTCCACAGATGTCCTGTCTTTCCCGATGCTTCCGTTTACCCAGCCCGCTGAATACAGTTTTCTGGAAGATGCGGATGACTGTTTCGATCCGGATTCGGGCCTGCTCATGCTGGGCGACATCGTCATAGCCGTGCCGCATGTGTACGCACAGGCAGAAGCATATGGACATTCTGTCCTGCGGGAATTTGCATTTCTTGTCGCACACAGCATGCTGCACCTTCTGGGTTATGATCACATGACGCCTGAAGAAGCAGAAGAGATGGAGAAAAAACAGGAAACGATTCTTGAGGCACTTTCCATCCGGCGGGAATAATATTCATTCTTAAACATGGTACAGGATCCTGCACTTAAGAATGCGTTTACCATTTACTCTACACAAGGAAGTACGATTATGACCACAATGACGAAAGAACAATTCAGGAAAACTGTGAAAGAACGGCGCGGCCAGGCGGCACCGATGGATCTCGCGCGCGACAGTGAGATTATTTTCCGGAAGATCAAAGAGATGAATGCCTATCTGATCGCATCCTCCATCTACTGCTATGTGGATTTCAACAACGAAGTGCAGACCCGCACATTTCTGGCGCAGGCGATTGCCGAGTGAAAACAGGTCGCCGTTCCGCGCATCGAGAAGGATGGAATGCACTTCTATTATATTGATTCACTGCGTCAGATTGTTACAAATAACAACGGGATTCCGGAGCCGAAACAGAACACTGAACGCGCAAATTCTGCCAATGCACTTGTCATTGTTCCGGGTCTGGCTTTTGATCCTTCCTGTGCAAGGATCGGTTACGGAAAAGGGTATTATGACCGTTTTCTGCGAGAAGAACGCACACACATGACAGTTGCCGTCGCGTATGATTTCCAGGTATTCGATGAAGTGCCGCAGGAGGAAGGAGATATCCGCCTGCAGTGGCTGATTACCGAATCCAGACGGTTCAGGAGAGATGTGAATCTATGAGAACAACAGAGCAGATTCCGGCACAGGAGCCGGCGAGACAATTTCATTATATGGAAGTTGCCAGAGATCTTGTTCAGAAAAAGGCAGAGGAGGCAGGACGCCCCCTCTCTTTCTTCGTACAGACATTTGGCTGTCAGATGAATGCAAGAGACTCCGAGAAACTGCGCGGCATTCTGCAGCATATCGGATTTGTGCCGGGTGAAGATGAGACCGCTGATTTCGTCCTGTATAATACGTGCACGGTGCGGGAAAATGCCAACCAGAAGGTCTATGGACGCCTCGGATATCTGCAGACACTGAAGCGGAAAAATCCTTCCATGTTCATTGCACTGTGCGGATGTATGATGCAGGAGCCGGAGGTTCTGCAGACCCTGCGTGATAAATATACATTTGTCGATCTTGTGTTCGGTACGCATAACATTTTCAAACTTGCCGAATTGATTGTCCGTGCATTGGAACAGCATGAAATGCTGATCGATGTCTGGAAGGATACCGACATGATCGTCGAGGATCTCCCGGTTGACCGGAAATACTCCTTCAAATCAGGTGTCAATATCATGTTCGGGTGCAATAATTTCTGTTCCTATTGTATTGTGCCGTACGTCCGCGGGCGCGAAAGAAGCCGCAATCCGCGTGATATTATCCGTGAGATCGAGTCGCTTATATCTGAAGGTGTTCGCGAAGTAATGCTGCTTGGACAGAATGTCAACTCCTATGGAAAAAATCTGGATCCGCAGGTGACATTTGCGGAGCTTCTGGAGACCATCGCCGGAATTGATGGGCTGGACAGAATCCGTTTCATGACATCGCATCCCAAGGATCTGTCCGAAGATCTGATCCGTGTGATGGCAGAACATCCCAAAATCTGCAGACACCTGCATCTGCCGCTGCAGTCCGGAAGTACAGAGATTCTGCGCCGTATGAACCGGCGCTATACAAAAGAGCAGTATCTGGAACTTGTGGACCGCATCCGCGCGGCTGTCCCGGATATTTCCCTGACAACGGACATTATTGTCGGATTTCCAGGTGAGACGGAAGCGGATTTTCAGGAGACACTGGATGTCGTCCGGCGCGTCCGGTATGACAGTGCCTTTACATTTATCTATTCGAAGCGGACAGGAACGCCGGCGGCCGTTATGGAGAACCAGGTTCCTGACGAAGTGATTAAAGACCGCTTCGGCAGACTGCTTGCGGAAGTCCAGGAAATCGGGCGGGAGCAGACTGCCCGTTTCACGGGACAGACCATGCCCGTTCTGGTCGAACAGCAGAACGAACAGGATCCTGCACTTGTCACAGGACGTCTGGACACCAATGCCGTCGTCCATTTTCCGGGCGATCCTTCGCTGATCGGACAGATTGTCGACGTGTATCTTGCCGAATGCAGGGGATTTTATTATCTCGGAGAGATGCGGAATCAGGAACTTCCATCCTCTTAATGTACAAAACCTGTCAGTATTATTTTGATATAAAGGAGTAACATTGTGCCACTTTCACCCATGATGCAGCACTACCTGCAGACAAAAGAAGCGTATCCGGACTGCATCCTGTTCTACCGGCTCGGAGATTTCTATGAAATGTTCTTCGAGGACGCACAGGTCACGGCCAGGGAACTCGAACTGACGCTGACCGGAAAACAGTGCGGTCTGCCGGAGCGGGCGCCGATGTGCGGCGTTCCTTATCATGCAGTCGATACCTATCTGGCACGGCTGGTCGAAAAAGGATATAAAGTTGCGATCTGTGAGCAGGTTGAGGATCCGAAGCTGGCCAAAGGCATGGTGAAGCGCGAGGTCGTCCGTGTCGTGACGCCCGGAACCATGCTGAATGCAGAGGGGCTGGATGAAGCGCGGCACAATTACATTATGAGCATCGTCTCTATGACAGATGTGTTCGGACTGGCCATTGCCGATGTTTCAACAGGTTCCTGCCTCGTGACGGAAATCGGGGAACGGGACGCACTTTCGGACGAAATTCTGAAGTTTATGCCTTCAGAGATTCTCTGCAACCAGTCCTTCTTCGTCTCCGGCATTGATATTGAGGATCTGAAAAACAGGCTGCATATTACCTTTTCCACACCGGAAGAGTGGTACTTTGATCAGGATGCCTGTGAGAAAATCCTGAAAAAGCATTTTCATGTCGGAACACTGAAAGGCCTCGGCATCACCGATTTTCCGTGCGGTGTGACCGCCGCAGGCGCACTGTTTACCTATCTGTATGAGACCCAGAAATCGGATATGCGTCAAATTACGGAGATCACGCCGTATTACGCAGACCGCTTTATGCTGCTGGATTCTGCGACGCGCCGGAATCTGGAACTCACCGAGACGCTGCGTGAAAAACAGAAGCGCGGCTCTCTGCTCTGGGTTCTGGATAAGACGAAAACCGCCATGGGGGCAAGACTTCTCCGAACCTGGGTGGAGCAGCCGCTGGTGGATAAAAACGAAATTGTGCGCCGTCACGCTGCCGTCGAGACACTTTGCTCCGCACCGATGGACCGCGACGAACTGCGGGAATATCTGCAGCCCGTCTATGATCTGGAGCGTCTGATCAGCCGGATCGTGTATCAGTCAGCGAATCCGCGGGATCTTGTCGCATTCCGGACCTCTCTGGAAATGCTGCCGCACATCCGTGCCGTCACAGAGAATCTGGACGATCCGCTGCTGCAGGAACTGCTTGCTGATCTGGATCCACTCGAGGATCTGTGCAGTCTGGTGCAGGATGCAATTGTCGATGAGCCGCCGCTGGCCATGAAAGAAGGCGGCATTATCCGGGACGGATATCATGAAATGGTTGACCAGTACCGCAGAGCCGGCCGGGACGGAAAGCAGTGGATGGCTGAGCTGGAAGAGGCAGAGCGGGAGCGGACGGGAATCCGGACACTGCGAATCCGTTTCAACAAAGTTTTCGGATACTGTATAGAGATCACAAATTCATTTAAAGACAAGGTGCCGGACGATTATGTGCGGCGTCAGACCCTGACCAACGCCGAGCGCTATACGATGCCGAAACTCAAAGAGATGGAAGAGACAATCCTCGGTGCAGAAGAGCGGCTCAGCGGCCTGGAATATGAGTTGTTTTCTGATATCAGAAATAAAATCGCAACCGAAGTTGTGCGGATCCAGAAGACCGCAGCCGCGGCCGCAGCACTTGACGTGCTCGCCTCCTTTTCCTTTGTGGCTGAGCGGAACCAGTATGTGCGTCCCCGGATGCGCACGGACGGTGTCCTTACAATCCGGGACGGCAGACATCCTGTGGTTGAGCAGATGCTCAAGGACGATCTGTTCATACCAAATGACACGATGCTCGACAAAGACGAGCAGCGCGTTGCGATTATCACGGGACCGAATATGGCCGGAAAATCAACCTATATGCGACAGTGTGCACTGATTGTGCTGATGGCGCAGATCGGTTCTTTTGTGCCGGCTGCTTCTGCAGAGATCGGCGTCGCAGACAGAATCTTTACCCGTGTCGGTGCATCAGATGATCTCGCCAGCGGGAAAAGTACTTTCATGGTTGAGATGAATGAAGTGGCCAACATTCTGCGCAATGCCACGGCCGACAGCCTTCTGATTCTCGATGAGATCGGACGCGGCACCAGCACATTTGACGGCCTCTCAATTGCATGGGCTGTTGTAGAATATATCGCCGATCAGAAGAAAATCGGCGCCCGGACATTATTTGCAACACACTACCATGAGCTGACAGAACTGGAAGGTGCCATTCCAGGCGTACAGAACTACTGTATTGCCGTAAAAGAACGCGGCGATGACATCATTTTCCTGCGTAAAATTGTCCGCGGCGGCGCAGACCGCAGCTACGGTATTCAGGTGGCGCGCCTCGCCGGCGTTCCCGCGGCTGTACTTGAACGTGCGGAAATCATCTCAGAGCAGCTGCAGGAGAGCGATATCATCCGCCCGGAGAAGGCAATCCGGCCGGCGGATACCAGCGGCGTTCAGCTTTCTCTGTTTGACACTGTGCGGGAACCGGGCATCCCCGGGACATCTTCACATCCTTCAGACCATCATCGTAAAACAAAAAAAGAGCGCGCACAGGAAAAAGTTCTGGAGCAGCTCAAGACAACGGATCTGATGCGGATGACGCCGCTGGATGCGCTGAATCTGCTTTATCAGATGCAGAATGAGATTCTTTAATTGGTGCTCAGGTATCATAGTTTCTGCAGAAAACATGATTCATTCACAAAATATGCAGGTGGGAATATGGGAGATATTCAGATTCTCGATAAGAATACAATCGACCAGATTGCTGCGGGCGAGGTGGTTGAGCGGCCGGCTTCAGTTGTGAAGGAGCTGGCGGAAAATTCCATTGATGCCGACGCAACTGCGATTACGGTTGAGATCCGTGACGGCGGTGCGTCGCTGATCCGGATTACAGATAATGGCGGCGGCATTCCTGCCGATCAGGTGCGGCTGGCTTTCACACGCCACGCTACCAGCAAGATCCGCAAGCTCGATGATCTTGTCCAGATCTCATCCCTCGGTTTCCGCGGAGAAGCGCTCGCAAGTATTGCTTCTGTCGCACGTGTTGAGCTGATCACGAAAACACCGGAGTCACTTACCGGCACCAGATACTGTATTGAGGGCGGCGAAGAGAAGGAGATCGAAGAAATCGGAGCGCCCGGCGGCACGACCTTTCTGGTCCGGAACCTGTTCTATAACACCCCTGCGCGCGCAAAATTCCTGAAATCTGCCGGTGCAGAAGGAAACCGGATCGCCGCCGTGGTGGAGGAACTTGCACTTTCGCACCCGGAAATCTCTTTCAAACTTCTGATAAACGGAAAAAATCGCCTCTTTACGACCGGCAACGGCAATCTCAGGGACATTGTGTTCCAGATCTACGGGCGTGATATGGCAAAGCAGCTCATTCCTGTGGAAGATGAAAGCAGCCATATGAAAATCAGCGGTTTTCTCGGAAATCCCGAAATTGCCAGAGGCAATCGTAACTTTGAAAACTACTATATCAATGGCAGATTTGTAAAGAGCAGCCTGATCGCCCGCGCGATCGAAGACGGCTATCACGGATTTATGATGCAGCACCGCTATCCATTTACGCTGCTGTATCTGGAGATCAATCCGGAACTGGTAGATGTAAATGTACATCCTGCCAAAATGGAAGTCCGGATCTCAGAAGGTGAGCAGATCAGCCGCCAGCTGACACTGGCCGTGCAGAATGCGCTGTTTACCAGAGAACGTATTCCGCAGATTTCACTGGACCGGCAGAAAAACAGGCCGTCCTTCCAGGGAGACAATACACTTTCCGGTAAGGAAACGCCCCCGGAACCTTTTGAACGTGCCCGGCGCGCGGCACAAAATCTCCTGCATCCGGCCAAATCAAATACATGGGAGAAGACAGCAGATACAGCATCGTCTGCATCCGCCCGGCTGCAGCACAAAATTACAGAGCAGTCCCGGCACAAAGATGCCATACAGCCACAGCACCAGGAGACATCGCAGCAGCAGCGTCCAGTATCCACACAACAGCCGCAGCACCAGGATTTCACGCAGCCAGATAATTCTGCAGCGCAGAATCCGCACGCATTTTCTGCTGCACCGTCCTCAAAGGCAGATGTTCTGCGTGAAGAGGCAGCTGTATATGCCGGCAGCCCTTCCGGTGCAGATAAACATCCGCAAACACTCCAAAAGAATAAAACTCCGCAGAAGCCGGAACAGACTGAACTGTTCCCGGAAAAGCTCCTGGAAAAATCCGCCCGGCAGCTCCACCGCATGATCGGTCAGCTGTTCGGAACCTACTGGCTGATTGAATTCCAGGATCAGCTGTATATTGTAGATCAGCACGCTGCACATGAGAAAGTAATGTATGAGCGGCTGATGAAGGCGCACCGTGAGAAGACAATTCATTCACAGATGATCGCGCCGGCAAAAGTACTCAGTCTGACAGCGACAGAGGCATCGCTTTTAGAGATGCATCTGGACACCTTCCGCGCACTCGGATTTATCATCGAGCCGTTTGGCGGCACTGATTACCGGATTACGGCCGTTCCCTCGAACCTGTACGGGGTCTCTGTTGAACAGCTTTTTACAGATATTCTGGACAGTCTCGGCAGTCTGGGAAACCAGCCGGAAAATCTGATTCTGGAAAAGCTTGCATCCATGTCCTGCAAAGCCGCTGTCAAAGGCAATCACACCATGTCTGTTCAGGAAGCAGACGCACTGATCAATGAACTGCTGGAACTTGAGAATCCGTATAACTGTCCCCACGGAAGGCCGACCATTGTATCCATGTCACACTATGAACTGGACAGAAAGTTTAAGCGCATCGTATGAATAAACAACCCTGTATCATCCTGACCGGCCCGACGGCTGTCGGCAAAACAGCCTGCTCGGTTCAGCTGGCAAAACGCATCAACGGCGCCGTCATCTCCGCAGATTCCATGCAGGTATATCGTGAGATGAATATCGGTTCTGCCAAAATCACGCCGGAGGAGATGGACGGTGTCCCGCATTATCTCATCGATATTCTCGAGCCGGAAGAATCCTTCGACGTCTATCAGTTTCAGAAACGCGGCCGCGCTGCAATCGATACATGCGCCCGCGAAGGACGGATTCCCATCATCGCCGGCGGTACCGGATTCTATATCCAGGCACTGCTGAAAGAAGTCGATTTTTCAGAGACAACCGGTCATTCCGCATACCGGGAGCTTCTGGAAGCACGCAGTCTGGAACAGGGCGGAGCAGAAGCACTCTTTTTAATGCTGCAGGCATGTGATCCGGCTTCTGCAGAAATCATTCATCCAAATAACCGAAAGCGGGTGATCCGCGCGCTCGAGTATTTCCACGAAACCGGCAGACCGATCTCTGCACACAATGCAGAACAGCATCAGAACTGTTCTCCCTTTAACTACGTTTATTTTGTTCTGACTGATGACCGGCAGAAGATCTATGACAGAATCGAGCGCCGCGTGGATCAGATGGTTGCAGAAGGTCTGGAGGAAGAAGTCCGGCGGCTGTATAAACGCGGGCTCACCGAGTCAAATACATCCATGAAGGGACTCGGGTACCGCGAGTGGTTCCCGTTTTTCCGCGGCGAATGCACCCGGGAAGAAGTCATCCGGAACATCAAAACCAACACCCGCCACTTCGCAAAACGGCAGCTGACCTGGTTCCGCCGGGAACCGGATGTCATCTGGATTGATATATCTGCGTTCCATTATGATTTGGCGGCAGTTGTCTCTCATATGCTGGAGATCTGCCGGGAGCGGGAAATTATCGATGCGTTGTAAATGCATTATTATGATCGTGCTCATGGATTGTTGATGAGCACGATCTACAGAATTATTCTATAGGAGATTCGCTATGCCGCAGAAAAAAATTCTGATCATCGGGGCCGGTGCCTCCGGTCTGATGGCTGCCATCTGGGCGGCCAGGTGCGGGGCACATGTGACAATCCTCGAGGGAAATGACCGGCCCGGCCGGAAACTGCTCGCAAGCGGCAACGGTAAATGTAATCTGACAAATCTGACACAGGATCCTTCCTGCTACCGCGGAACGGATCCGCAGTATCTGTGGCGGATTATCCGCCGTTTTGATGCTGACCAGACCATTGCCTTCTTCACGGGGCTCGGCCTGTATCCGAAGAGCCGTGACGGATGGATTTACCCCTGTACAGAACAGGCGGAGACGGTTCTGAAACTGCTTCTTCTGGAAGCGGAACATCTCGGTGTCAGGATTAAGACAAGGGAGGAAGTGCAGTCCGTCAGCAAAGCAGAAGATTGTCTGCTCGTCCGCACAAAAACATGGGCCTATTCTGCGGATGCCGTGATTGCCGCCTGCGGCAGTCCTGCATCTGCGGTGCGCGGGTCTTCGGATACTGCATTGGTAATCGCAGAAGAGACCGGGCAGCCGTATTTTCCATTTATGCCCGCACTGGTCCCGCTGCATGTCCGCGGGGATTATGCGAAGAAATGGGCCGGCGTACGGATTCAGGCGTCTGTATCACTGGTGATTGACAATGTGCTGCAGATGCGGGAAGAGGGCAATGTACAGCTGGCGGATTACGGCATTTCCGGAATACCGGTCTTCCAGATCAGCCGGTTTGCCGTCCGGGCTGTCCGGGAGGCACACCAGGAAGTGCAGGTAATTCTGGACCTTGTTCCGCATCTCTCAGAAGCGGAACTGAAAGCCCGTCTGGAAATGCAGCAGGCAGCTGCGCCCTGGAAGACGGTGCGGCAGCTTTTTTGCGGGCTTCTGCCGGAACAGCTGATTCCTGTATTTGTCCAGAAAAAGGCAGATATTACAACCGCTGTAAAAGCAGTCAAGCAGATCAGACTTACTGTGACGGATGCCGCATCCGGACGTTTTGCACAGGTTTCTTCCGGCGGCATTGCCACAGCAGGACTGGATGAAAATCTGCAGTCCAGATATCTGCCGGGGCTGTATTTTACAGGAGAGGCAGTTGACGCAGACGGTGCCTGCGGCGGATATAATCTGCAGTGGGCATGGTCCAGCGGCTATGTGGCCGGAACCAGTGCCGCAGCCAAAAAGGAGTGCTGTACAAAATGATCAGAATCACACAGCTGAAGCTCGAAATTCCGCACACAGAGGATGCCGTTCTGAAAAAAGCCTGCAGAATGCTCCGGATCCGGCCGCAGGATATCAGGCATTTTCAGATTATCCGGCGTTCTGTTGATGCGCGCAGCAAACCGTTGCTGTATCACACCTACACTGTTGAGCTTGAAGTGCCCGGTGAGAGCAAAATTCTGCGAAATAATCGACATAAAAATATTACGCAAACCACTCTGCCGGTTTACCGGTTCCCGGAGCAGGGAAATGAGAAGCTGCAGCATCCGCCGGTTATCATCGGGAGCGGTCCGGCCGGTCTGTTCTGTGCGCACATGCTTGCATCACACGGGTACAGGCCCATTGTGCTGGAACGCGGCGAAGAAGCTTCTGTCCGGCGCAGAACCGTGCAGACCTTCTGGGAGACCGGCATTCTGCAGCCGGATTCCAATGTCCAGTTCGGAGAGGGCGGGGCAGGTACCTTTTCAGACGGGAAACTGAACACCGGGGTCAAGGATCCTGCGGGCCGGAATCGCCTGGTTCTGCAGATGTTTCACAATGCCGGCGCGCCTGATGAAATCCTGTACGATGCAAAACCACACCTCGGCACAGACCTGCTTGTTTCGATCGTCGAGAACCTGCGCCGTCAGATCATATCCATGGGCGGCGAAGTGCATTTTCAGAAACAAGTGACCGACATCCGCATTGAAGACGGCGCGGTTACCGGTGTACAGCTTGCCGACGGGACTTTTATTCCCGCAGAAATCGTGATTCCTGCCATCGGGCATTCTGCGCGGGATACCTATCAGATGCTTTACGGAAAAGGCCTTTCCATGCGAATGAAGCCGATTGCGGTTGGTGTGCGGGCAGAACATCCGCAGACGCTGATCAACCTGCAGCAGTACGGTACTGCACATCCGGAGCATGTCGGTGCAGCTGATTATAAATTAACGGCACAGCTTTCCTCCGGACGGGCCGTTTATACGTTCTGTATGTGTCCCGGCGGATATGTCGTAAATGCATCCTCGGAGCCGGGAATGCTGGCTGTCAACGGCATGAGCTATCATGCAAGAGATGCAGAAAACGCAAACAGTGCCGTCGTTGTGACCGTAAATCCGGATGATTACCTGAAAATGCGGGCTTCTCTGCAGGAGGACAGTTCTGCACCCGGACTTCCCGAGGCACTTTCAGGCTTATTATTTGTGCGGCAGCTGGAACAAAACGCATACCGTGCAGGCGGCGGCGTGATTCCCGTACAGCGTTTTTCTGATTTCTGTGCCGCGGCGAAGAGCAAAAATCTGCTGCCGGATTCCGCACTGCAGACGGCTGCGGCTGCCGGTTTTTCCGGCCCGGGTAGTGAATTCTCCAGTCCGGATCAAAAGTGGATGCCTGTGATGAAGGGCGCGTGGCGCGCGGGCGATGTATTTCACATTTTTCCGGAAGAGATCGCGGCAGGAATCGCAGAGGGGATCCTCTTATTTGACAGAAAGCTGCCGGGTTATGCCCATCCGGATACGATTCTTTCCGGTGTGGAGAGCCGGACTTCATCACCTGTCAGAATCGACAGAGACGCCGGTTTTGAAAGCAATATCCGCGGTATTTATCCCTGCGGAGAAGGTGCCGGCTATGCAGGCGGCATTACATCTGCGGCCATGGACGGTATCAAAATTGCCGAGGCTGTTGCCTCCCGTTTCCAAAAATTTGGTTGATATTTTTTGGATTCTTTCTGGTTTGTTCCTATACATAACACAGAAACTGTGATACAATTCTTTTGATCGTTTTTGAAAATCTGTTCTTTTCATCCGTGCGGCATCTTCTGATGCTGCGATTGTCATGTCATGACAGAAGGAGGAAAACATATGGATTACAGAGAAAAAACGATCATGGAGCTGCCGGAAGAAGAACGACCGTATGAAAAATGTCTTCAGAACGGGCCGGCAGCACTTTCAGATGCTGAACTGCTTGCCGTGATTCTGCGAACAGGGACAAAAGGAAAATCATCTGTTGCACTTGCACAGGAGATCCTCTCACAGACGGGCGCATATACCGGTCTTGTGGGAATCATTCACCGTTCTGTCGAAGAACTGCGCGCGATTCCGGGAATCGGCACCGTCAAGGCAGTACAGCTGCGGTGTGTCGCAGAACTTGCACGGCGGATCGCCAGAACACCGGCTGAACGGCGTCTGAAGTTTAATGACCCGGAATCCATTGCGGATTACTATATGGAAAGTCTGCGTCATGAAGAGCAGGAGATTGTGCTCTGCATGATGTTTGATACGAAGAACAACCTGCTGGGGGATGAAATTATAACAAGAGGGACTGTGAATCTTTCTCTGATCTCGCCGCGCGAGGTTTTCCTGGCCGCACTGGCCTGGCATGCAGTCCAGATTGTTCTGGTACATAACCATCCCAGCGGCGATGCGATGCCCAGTCCCGAGGATCTGCTCGTCACAGAACGGGTGCGTGCTGCAGGGGAGATGCTGGGAATCCATCTGCTGGATCACATTATTATAGGGGATATGTGTTTTGAAAGCATCTGCGGCGACCGGACAGTGTGGGAGATTTCTCCGGCGCAGCTGCAGCTTCCGGACAGTGATTCTGCATTTTTTCAGACAGCAGGATTGTAGAAGAGAGGGGAACGATGAAGGATGGCGCTTCATCACAGTTTTGGAATTGATATTGGCACCAGTACGGTGAAAATATATGATCACAACAGCGAACAGATTCAGAAAGAGCGCAATATGATTGCAATCCGCGATGCGGAATCTGTATTTGCAATCGGAAATGACGCCTATGAACTGTCCGGAAAAACGCCCGAGAATATCGAGGTATATACCCCGATGTCTAACGGGCGTATTAGTGATGTTTCCATGATGGAAGCAGTTCTTCATACACTTCTCGAGCGCACACAGAGCCGGATCGGTTACGGACCGTCGCTGTATTTTTCGGTTCCCACAGATATGTCAGAAATTGAAAAACGTGCCTATCACACCATCGCGTCAAGAGGCATGCTCAGAAGAAGCCGGATCTACATGGTGGAGCGTGCCATTGCCGACGCGGTTGCTTTCGGAATTCCCATCACGAATCCCAAAGGAACCATGCTGATCAATTTCGGCGCACAGAACACCTGTTTTTCTGTCATCGCAGACGGGCGTATTCTGATCAGCACTGCAATTCCGATCGGCGGCCAGAGTCTCAATGATGCCATTGTGGCTGCCGTGCGCCGGAAGAATCATTTTATGATCAGCGGGAAAACCGCAAAGCGGCTGAAGCTGTCCCTCACGGATCTCTCGGGCAGCAGGCTTGAGGCGCGCAAAGTAACCGGCATCGACACGCGGAACGGTCTGCCGCGCAGCGGTGTCGTGACGACGTTCACGGTCACTTCCGCAGTGCGCTCGGAGTTGGATAAGATCACGGATGAGATTCTCCGCTTTCTGCAGCGTATCCCGCCGCAGATCCGGACAGTTATTCTGGAAGAGGGGATCTATCTCTGCGGCGGCAGCACGAAGATTACCGGACTTCCCAGGTATTTGAACGGCAGACTGGAATGCGCGGTGCGTATCTCCGGTCATTATGATCTCCACACAGTCTGCGGAATCAAGGAAATTATTTCAGATGCGGCTTTCAAGGCGTATCTTGCATAAATAAACAGAGGATGTCATGAAGAGAAACAAACGCAAACATATTAAGAGCAGGCATATTCTCGTATGTCTGATATTTGCCTGTATTGCGATGATTGCACTGACGTTTACAAGTCTGCTGCCTGTGGCACCACTGCAGCAGGCCGGCGGAATCGCAATTGTACCGCTGCAGAACGGTATTAACCATGTCGGGACCTGGCTGGCAGGACAGGCCGCCGGTTTTCAGAATGTCAAGGAGCTCAGCGCGGAAAACAGCGAACTGAAAGCGCGCGTCGATGAGCTTGAGGCCGAGAACACCACGCTGGCCCGTGAGCAGGATGAACTCAAACGGCTGCGGGATCTGTACCAGCTCGACGGCGATTTTTCGCAGTACGAGAAAATTGGCGCAAATGTAATTGCCAAGGAATCCGGCAACTGGTTTCACCAGTTTACGATTAACCGCGGCAGCAATGACGGCATTACGGTTGATATGAATGTTGTCAGCGGAAGCGGTCTTGTCGGCATCGTCACACAGGTCGGAAGCAACTGGGCAATTGTGCGCTCGATCATCGACGATGCCAGCAATGTCAGCGGCATGACAGCCACGACACTGGATACCTGTATTGTATACGGCGATATGAGTGCGATGGAAGATGACCGTCTTCCTTTCGGTCAGATGAATACGGAAAATGAAATTATAGCCGGCGAGAAAATTGTCACATCAAACATCAGTGACAAATATCTTGAAGGCATCCTGATCGGATACATTATGCAAGTCGATGAAGATTCCAACCGTCTGACCAAGACCGGATACATTGTTCCGGCTGTGGATTTTGCACATCTCCAGGAAGTCCTTGTCATCAAGCAGACAAAAGATACCGGAGGTGGAAAATGAGGCGCCGCATCATTGTATCAGCCATTATTATCCTGATCCTGGCACTGCTGCAGATGTCTGTGCTGCCGTGGATACCGGCGGTATTTCTGCGGCCGAATCTGCTGCTGATCTATGTCGTTTCCACCGGCTTTATGCGCGGCAGACGCAGCGGGATCTGGATGGGATTTGCGGCCGGTCTTGTACTTGATCTGTTTTACGGACCGGGGCTTGGTTTTCACGCACTTCTTATGATGCTGACCGGATATGCGAACGGCTTTCTCTGCAAGATTTTCTTCGATGAAGATCTGAAGATGCCGGTTATCCTTGTATCGATTTCTGAATTCTTTTACGGATTCTGTTTCTTTCTGTACAGTGTTTTCAGCGGCGGGCATTATACCTTCGGGAAGTACCTGCGGCTTGCAATTATGCCGGAGCTTGTTTCATCTGTAATTTTTACATTTATTCTGTATAAACTCTTTTTCAGAATCAACCAGAAGCTCTCGGCTTATGAACTGGAGGAGCAACAGTCACCTTGGCTAAGAAAATAATCAGGAAACTGCAGCAGTTTTTTACAAACCGGATCATCCTGCTGCTCATTGTCTTTCTGACAATGAGTCTTATTCTTGTTGCACGGATTTTCAAGCTGCAGATTGTTGATGGAAGAACCTATGCTGACAATTTCACGGTTATGACAAGCCGGAAGCGAATGGTTCCGGGCACCCGCGGCAATATCTATGATGTAAAAGGAAAGCTGCTGGCCTATAACGAACTTGCCAATACCGTGACCATCGAAGACAACGGAAGCTACAACACGACACGTGAAAAAAATCTCGCGATGAACGGCGAGATCTACGAACTGACCTCGCTGATTGTCAAAAAGGGAGATCTTCTTTCCCATAATTTCCACATCATTGTCGACGAAGATGACAATTACGTCTTTGATGTCGACGAGGGTGTTTCCAGAGACCGTTTCCGCGCCGATATTTTCGGCTATCAGCGCGCCGATGAGATGACAGAGGCGGAGGCAAATGCCTCTGCTGAAGATATCATGCATTATCTGGCCGCGGAGCGCTTCATGCTGGTGAATGAGGAGAACCCGTACACCCCGGAAGAACTCGAGAGCAACGGAATCCCGCAGGAACTCACCAAAGAAGAGATGCTGCGCATTATCATCGTGCGGTACCAGCTCTCGCTGATCAGTTACCAGCGCTATGTTCCTGTGACCGTTGCAGAGGATGTCTCCGATGAAACTGTTGCTGCGATTGAGGAGCGTTCTGATCATCTGCAGGGTGTTTCGATCTCCGAGGATTACAAGCGTGTCTACAATGATCCGATGGCCTTTGCGCCGATCATCGGATATACCGGTAAACCATCGGCAGAAGAGCTGGCAGAACTCGAAAAACAGAACGAACAATATACCAGCAACTCCATCATCGGAAAAGCCGGCATTGAGCAGTACATGGAGACGACCCTGCAGGGAACGGAAGGATCAGAAGATATCACCGTTGACAACCTGGGAAAGGTTCTTTCCATTGATGAAAAATCCCGTGTCCAGCCGGTACAGGGAAATGACGTTTACCTGACAATTGATTCAGAACTGCAAAATGCATGCTATCAGATTCTTGAACAGCGCATTGCCGGTATTCTGCTGCTGCGTCTGCAGAATACCAAATACGGCCCGGAAGAAGTAGAAGATGCCGACAATGAACTCTACATTCCGATCTATGATGTTTATTACGCGCTGATCAACAATAACGTCATTGATATCACACATTTTTCAGAGCCGGATGCAAGTGAAACAGAGAAAGCTGTTTACGAGCGTTATCAGCAGAAGCAGGACCAGATCCTGAAATGGATCACCGAAGAACTCGGCGGCGGCGCAATGCCTGCCTACAAAGATCTCACGGATGAATACAAGGATTATCTTGATTACATCTGCAACCGCTATCTGATCCAGGACACCGGGATTCTGAATTCTGACAAGATGGATGAGAGCGACGACATTTACCAGGCGTATTTCAAAGACGAGAGTGTATCCTTTATCGATTTTCTGCATTATGCGGCAAAACAGGACTGGATCGATATTTCAAAGCTCGCCAATGACAGCAGCTATATGGATTCTGAAGAAATCTATCAGGCAGTCATCGATCATCTTGTGCTGCATCTGGTAGACCGCACAGCATTTGCCCGGATCATTTATCATTATATGCTGCTGGACGATCAGGTTGATCCTGCCGATCTCTGTAAAATCCTGTATGATCAGGGAATCCTGAATTCACATGATGATCTTTATGCTTCGCTGCAGAGCGGCAGTATTGTTCCGTATGATTTCATGGCAGAGAAAATCCGCTCTCTGGAAATCACGCCTGCCATGCTCGCGCTGGACCCCTGTTCCGGTTCGATTGTAATCAATGACCCGGATACAGGCGAGGTACGTGCGCTGGTCACGTACCCGGGCTACGACAACAACCGTCTGGCAAACGAGATGGATACCGATTATTACAACAAGCTTTACAACGATCTTTCCACGCCGTTCTACAACAAGGCGACACAGCAGCTCACCGCGCCCGGTTCAACTTACAAGCCGGTCATGGCAGCCGCAGGCCTGAATGAGGGCGTCATCAACATGGACACAGAGATCGAGTGTACCGGCCTGTTTGGTGTGGATATTCTGGATGAGAGCGATCAGCTTCACTGCTGGTACCGCACCGGTCACGGATCGCTGGATGTCATCGGCGGAATCCAGCACTCCTGCAATGTCTTTTTCTGTACCATCGGGTACCGTCTCGGACTTGACTCAGAAGAGAACTTCAGCCAGAATACGTCTCTGGCAACCATCCAGAAGTATTCTGCCATGTTTGCACTTGACCAGAAAACGGATATTCAGATCACGGAATCATCGCCGCATGTCACGGACGATCTAGCCATTCCTTCCGCAATCGGACAGGGCGCGCATCAGTATACAACCTCACAGTTGTCACGCTATGCAGCCACCATTGCAAACGAGGGTGTCAGCTATGACCTGAATCTCCTGAGCAAGGTAACCGATCCGGACGGCAACCTGCTGAAGGAATTCTCACCGACCATTGCCAAGAAGACAGAACTTCCGGATTATATCTGGGAGGCGATCCACCAGGGCATGCATGAAGCCATGCAGGAAAATGAGACCATGATGCTGCTTCCGTTTGACGTATACGGCAAGACAGGAACGGCGCAGGAAGCCAACAACCGGCCGAGCCATTCTCTGATCATCGGCTCCACCACATATAATGATGATGATGCGATCGCGTTTGCCATCCGTATTGCTTATGGATATAGTTCACAGAACTCATGTCTGGTGGCCAGCGATGTCCTTCAGTATTATTACAACACAGAAGACGAGGGACAGATTCTGACCGGCAATGCAGCAGAGGGCGGCGTCTCCAATGTCGCGGTAACCGACTGATACACAGGTAAAAACATATGCTGTCTCAATACAAACTTAAGGATTATAATTTCATACTGATCCTGCTGGTCGCCGCACTCAGTGTGCTGGGCATCATGCTGGTCGGGTCTGCGGATCCGTCCCTTCGTTCCAGACAGATGTACGGCGCCATTGCAGGTGCTGTGATCATGGTGGTTGTGTCTTTGTTTGACTACAGCTGGATACTCAATTTTTCCCGGATTCTGTACGGGATCAATCTTGTGCTGCTGATTGTCGTACTTCTGACCGGTGATGCCCGCAAAGGCGCCTCACGCTGGCTGCAGATCGGCAGTTTCCAGTTTCAGCCGACAGAACTGGCAAAAATCTTTCTGATTCTGTTTTTTGCCATGTATTTCATGAAAAACGAAGAAGCCATCAACACGCCGGCAAATATAATGAAATCCATCCTGCTGCTGCTTCCGCCGCTTGCGCTGATTGCCATGCAGCCGGATCTGAAAAACACAATTACGATTATGCTGATATTCTTTCTGCTGATCTATGTGGCGGGACTCAGCTACCGGCGAATCGGGACGATCCTGCTCATTGTGATCCCTGCCGCAGCCATCTTCCTGCTGCTGGTCACGCAGACCAATCTGCCGATTATCAAGGAATACCAGCGGAACAGAATCATGACATTCTTTGAAGGAGATGAAGAAGAGTACTCGGAGTCGGCGATCCAGCAGCGCAATTCCATCACTGCAATCGGTTCCGGTCAGCTGACCGGCAAAGGGCTCAACAACAATGAGGTTTCTTCCTCAAACCGCGGTAATTTCGTCGCCGAGCTGCAGAATGACTTCATATTTGCCGTGGCCGGAGAGGAGCTTGGATTTGTCGGATGCTTTGTCATTATCCTTCTGCTGTTTCTGATTGTACTGCAGTGCCTGCTGACCGGAAGGAGGGCGAAAGATCTCTCCGGGACGCTGATCTGCAGCGGCGTGGCATCGATGATCGCCATACAGAGCTTCATCAATATCTGCGTCGCGACGGGACTGTTCCCGAATACCGGCACCCCGCTTCCTTTTGTCAGCTATGGTCTGACTTCCCTTTTCTGCATGTACATGGGCATTGGTTTCGTACTCAATGTCGGACTGCAGAATCGTAATTACTACATGGTTTAGGAGAATGCAGCATGTCAACTTCACGTAAAAGACGTCAGCAGAAACTTGTCAGAAACATGATGATCATTTTCATCACGGTCATTCTGGTTTTGCTTGGCATCGTCGGTTATCTATATTTTAATACATCAGATGATCCCATGGATCTCACGGCCGCATACGAGATGCCGGGAAGCCGCGGCGCAGAAATCGCCGAGGCTGCCACAGCCGTTCCGTTTGCAAAGAACCTGTGTGTATCTGAGAGCAATGTGGATCTTCTGAATGTCACGTTTCAGTATCCGCAGGAGCATGGACTGCTCTTTAATCTCGAAACCTGTGAGGCAAAGTTTTCCTGTAATATTTACGACCGGATTTATCCTGCCAGTATCACCAAGATCATGACGGCAATCCTGTATATCCGTTATGCCAACCCGGAAGACCGCGTCACCATTACAAGTGACGATGTCAATATGGAGGCGGATTCTCAGCTGGCCGGTCTGGAGGTAGGCGATACGGTTACCATGCAGCAGCTGTTTTCTGCGCTGCTGGTTTACTCTGCAAATGATGCGGCCATGGCAATTGCCAGACAGATCGGCGGCGATGTAGACCGGTTCGTCCTGCTGATGAACGAGGAAGCCGCAAAGCTGGGCATGACCGGAACACACTTTGCAAATCCGCACGGTCTGCACGATGATGAGCATTACACGACGCCATACGACGTTTACCTGATGCTGAATGAGGCTGCGAAACATACTGAGATCACAGACATCATGAAGAACTCCATCTATAAGCTGGAGGTTACCGGCCAGGACGGAAAGATCCGCACCTACAATCTGGACGCCACCGATAAATACTTAAGCGGAGAGCACGATATTCCGGAGAATGTCACGATTATGGCCGGCAAAACCGGTACAACAGATGAGGCGGGAAGCTGTCTCGCACTGGCCGTGCAGAACCAGTACGGCGTTCCGTACATTGCGATTGTCATGAACGCACCGAACAAAACCGTGCTCTATGAAGACATGGACACACTGCTTACAGAGACCAACGCTTAAAAGACTTGTAATTTCATTCACCAGACACTATAATATTGTTATACGAACAATGCTTAAATTATAAACAAGGAGGGCACCGCTTATGGTTCAGTTCGTTGTCGGAAACGAGGGAAAAGGAAAGACACGGTATTTGCTTGAGCAGGCAAATACAGCAATTAAAGAAGCATCTGGAAACGTTGTTTATTTAGATAAAAGTTCCAGTAAAATGTATGAACTCAACAACCGGATTCGTCTGATTGATCTGTCCAAATACCCGCTCAAGAGCAGTGACGAGTTTATTGGCTTTATCTGTGGAATCATCTCACAGGATCATGATCTGGAGAAGGTCTATGCGGACAATTTCATCCGTCTGGCAAAGGTTTCGGATGACACACTTGATTCTGTTATTTCTGAGATTGATAATATCAGCAGTCTGTACCATGTCGACTTTATCCTGAGTATCTCGAAAGACAAAGAAGAGCTGTCACCTGCGCTGCAGGAAAAAGTAATAGAAGCACTTTGAACATTTCACAGCGGATTCTCAATTCCGTTAAGAAGTGCTAAAAACACAAGCTGAGTATGATGGCGGACATCCGTAACCATGCTCAGCTTGTCTGATGTCAGGAGAACTGATTTGGCGAAGAAGCAGAAACACAGCGGATTCCATCTGAATATTGGAATTGTGATTTTCGGGGCACTGGTACTGTACCTCGTTATTACCATGGTTCTTTATCTTACGCGGGTACACACGGAAACCTATCAGGTCACTTCCGGTACGCTGTCCAAGAATGAGACGTATGCGGCAATCGCACTGCGAAGCGAACATATTGTAAAGGCAGATTCCGACGGATATGTGAATTATTTCATAGCTGACGGCATGAAAGCGGCCCGGGAAGAGGCGGTGTGCATCGTCAGTCCGCAGCAGGATCTCGTCAAAAAACATGCCATCACATCCGACGATCTGGCACAGATCCGCCAGCTGGCAGACCGCTACGCAAGAGCATACGACCGCAATCAGTTCCGCAGTGTCTATGACCTGAAGTTTTCGCTCGACACCAGTGTTTACGGCGCTTCAGAATTTGCTGCGACAGACGGCAAACTTTATTATGCCGGCGCGGACGGTATCATATCTTATTCAAGTGACGGTTATGAGAGTAAAACAGCTGATCAGATCACTTCAGATGATTTTTATACGAAATCGTATCACAAAAATCAGCTGAAAAGTGATGCCAGCGTGTCATCCGGCAGCCCTGTTTACCGTCTGATCGACAGTGAGGACTGGTCCATTGTGATTGCGCTCTCGGATCATCAGTATAAGCGGCTGACGGATTCCGACCGGACACGAATCCGTGTCCGCTTTGCCAAAGACGGACTCTCAGAGACGGGCGATTTGCGCTTTTTCGATTCAGATGGTGTGCACTACGCGGAAATCACCTTTACCGATGGAATGGTCCGCTATTGCAATGACCGGTTTCTGAATGTCGAACTCGTCACCAATACGGTTACGGGACTTAAAATACCGAAATCCGCCGTCATCGAAAAAACGTTTTTTGCAGTACCGGTGACATTTGTCACTGAAGGCGGCGATTCCGGCGATTCCGGTTTCCTGAAAGAAGTGACGGATGAAAACGGGGTGGTATCTACTTCTTTTGTTGAAGCCACACTGTACGAGGAAACAAAACCTGTCAATCAGGCGGATATCGCATATTACTTTGTTGATACAGAAACCTTCAGCCGGGGAGATGTTCTGGTCAAACCGGATTCGGATGAACGATTCCAGATCGGCACAACTGCAAAGCTGAAAGGCGTTTATTCAACCAATAAGGGTTATGCTGTATTCCGGAAGATCCAGATTTTGGATGAAGATGATGAATCGTGTATTATTGCAGAAGGTACTTCATTTGGCGTGACGCAGTATGATTACATTGTGCGGAACGGGGACCGGGTGAAAGAG
This sequence comes from Eubacterium sp., assembly GCA_017433615.1. Taxonomy (GTDB): domain Bacteria; phylum Bacillota; class Clostridia; order Lachnospirales; family Lachnospiraceae; genus CADBRN01. Next base: position 10,887 of record JAFRGW010000090.1, on the reverse strand, counting down.
TCGGATATTCTGCACTGAATGGATTTATTGATTCTATATGTTAGAAAGAAGATAATTATGGGAGAATTAACAACGAATCTGGAGAGGGTCGAGGCACGGGTTGCGGCCGCGTGTGCGCGGGCCGGCAGGGAGCGCAGTGATGTGACGCTCATTGCCGTCAGTAAGACGAAGCCGGTTCCGATGCTGGAAGAAATTTACAGCGATGGTGTTCGTGATTTTGGAGAGAACAAGGTTCAGGAAATCTGTGCGAAACAGCCTGTTCTTCCGGATGACATACGCTGGCATATGATCGGACATCTGCAGACCAATAAGGTGCGCCAGGTGATTGATAAAGCATGTATGATTCATTCTGTCGATTCGCTGAAGCTTGCGCAGGTGATCGAGAAAGAGGCAGCCAAAAAGGATCTGGTTGTACCGGTTCTGTTTGAAGTAAATGTCGCAGAAGAGGAGAGTAAATTCGGCGCACGCACGGAAGAGACTGCCGCCATTATCCAGGAGATCGCGCTGCTCCCGCATGTGCGTGTCAGAGGTCTCATGACAATTGCTCCTTTTGTCGATGATCCGGAGGAGAATCGTCCGGTTTTCCGCCGCCTGAAAGAATTAAGTGTTGACATTGCCGAAAAAAACATTAATAATGTATCTATGTGTGAATTGAGCATGGGGATGACCGGCGATTTTGAAGTTGCGATTGAAGAAGGTGCAACATTCGTCCGGATCGGAACCGCAATATTCGGTGCACGTAATTACGACAAATGATAGGAGCATAACCAATGAGTTTTTTAGATAAGTTCCTGAATGCAGTACGATTAAATGATGATTATGATGACGATGATCAGTTCTTCGATGAAGAAGAATATGATGAGGAAGAGGATCCCATCGTAGAAGAAGCGCCGCTCCCGGAAGAGCCGGCCGAGAAACCGAAAAGCCGCTTTTTCCGCAAGATGAACGACCAGGATGACGATCTTCTGACTGATACCGGCAGATCGACTGTCCGGACCGAAGCCCGCACAGTCCGCACTTCAAGAGCATCTTCGACTGCTTCATCCAAAGTAACCCCGATGAAAAAACAGACAGCTGCCCGCGGTGAGATGGAGGTATCTGTGATCCGCCCGACTTCAATGGAAAATACACGTGAAATAGCAGATACACTGCTTTCAAACTGTACGGTTGTTCTGAACCTTGAAGGAATTGATGTAGAACTCGCTCAGAGAATTATCGATTTTGCCTGCGGTACCTGCTATGCAATTGACGGAAGCCTTCAGAAGGTTTCCAGCTACATCTTTATTCTCACACCGGCAAATGTTGAGATTTCCGGTGACATTCAGGATATCCTGAACGGCGGAATTCCTTCGATCCGTTCCGGTTTCTGATCTGACAAATATGCGAGAGATTGAACAATTTCAAAAAAGAATCACTGAGCTGGCTGACCGCGCCTATGCACGCGGAATTGTCCTGTTCAGTGATTTTCTTGATTTAAATCAGCAAAATGCTCTCCGGGGAATCCGCTGGAAGGAACACGGAATCCGGCTGCAGATCTCCGGCGGGTATTCCGATGCAGAGCGTCAGATGGCCGCATTTGTCCCTGATGCTCTTTCTTTTTCGGATATTTCAGAGAATCCTTCTTCTGTATGGCCTGCAGAAGCCGCTCCCGGCTGGCCGTTTCCGATCGCAGTGATTTCTGTCAGGCCTTCTGCACCCCGCTATGCAGAGAACCTGTCACACCGGGATTTTCTTGGCAGTATTCTGTCACTGGGGATTGAGCGAAGTCTGATCGGGGATCTGATCATCCGTGAGAATGCGGCAATCATTTTCTGTGTTGAACGCATGGCTTCTTACCTCTGTGATGAATTGACACGTGTGCGTCATACGGAAGTACTTGCGGAACAGCAGACACCTGACAGCATCAGCGTGGCAGTTGAGACAGAAGAACATACCGGAAGTGTCGCTTCGCTTCGTCTGGATGCGCTGATTGCGCTGGCCTTCGGGATTCCGCGCTCACGCGCAGCGCTTCTGGTACAGAGCGGTGTCGTTTTCGTAAATGCAAAACTTGTCACGTCCAACGGGCATCCTCCGCATGAAAATGATCTGATTTCCGTGCGGGGACTTGGAAAATGCAGATTCTGCCAGGTTCTGCAACAGACCAAAAAGGGAAGAATGATGGTCCGGATGGAACGTTTTATCTAGAGAAAGGGAAATAATGAAAACACTACGCATAGAAAGACCTGCCAGTGGAATGGATTTTTCTTACGACATAGTCTGGCAAAACAGCTTTCAGGCACTCGCGGAATGTCTGGCGCAATCCGGCCTTCAGCCAGGAAAAATCTGTATTGTGACAGACACCAATGTCGCACCGCTTTATCTGGAAGCAGTGATGGAGGCGCTGAAAGATTCCCCGGCCGAAGTCTTTTCCTATATAATGCCGGCAGGAGAGCAGCACAAGAATCTTGACACAGTCCGTCAGCTCTATACGTATCTGATCGAAAACCATTTTGAACGAAAGGATCTGCTGATCGCACTCGGCGGCGGAGTCGTCGGAGACCTTACCGGTTTCACCGCTTCCACCTATCTTCGCGGAATTGATTTCGTACAGGTTCCGACAACGCTGCTGGCGCAGGTTGACAGCAGTGTGGGCGGCAAAACCGGCGTCGATTTTGACCAGTACAAAAATATGGTCGGTGCTTTTCACCAGCCGCGTCTGGTCTATATGAATCTGGAAACGCTGCAGACACTTCCCGGCGATCAGTTTGCCTCCGGGATGGCTGAAATCATCAAAAGCGCATTGATCTGTGACAGCGTGTTCTTTGAATGGCTCGAGGATCATCTCAAACAGATCCGCAGCAAAGACCCGGATGCCCTGACGCACATGGTCCACACCTGCTGCGCCATCAAAGCACAGGTCGTTGCCGAAGATCCGAAAGAAACAGGACGCCGCGCAATTTTGAACTACGGGCATACCGTCGGACATGCGATCGAGAAGCTTTCAAACTTCCGGATGCTGCATGGGCACTGTGTTGCGCTCGGCATGCTCGCCGCCCTTTCTGTCGATCAGAAGCGCGGTACCATTTCTTCTTCTGAAATGCTTCGGATCCGGGCGCTGCTCGCAGCTTCATCGCTGCCGCTGTATACCTCCGGCTTAGAGGCAGATGCTGTTTTAAATGCCATGCGTTCTGATAAAAAGATGGAAGCCGGACGCATTAAATTTATTCTGCTGCGCGAGATCGGAAGCGCAGAAATCTGCCGGACACTGACAGACAGTGATCTGCTGGATGTTGTGCAGGAAGTTGTCAGTGTATGAGAAGAGTGGGGTTGTCTACATGAAAGATTCTGTCAAACAAAAAACAGCCGGCTTTTATCTGACCGCGCTTCTTGTAATTCTGGTTCTGACCGTTCTGGACCGGGTGACAAAGCATCTGGCTGTCATACATCTCAAAGATCAGGCACCCGTCCCGATCATCCGCGGTGTCCTCGAACTGCAGTATCTTGAAAACCAGGGGGCTGCCTGGGGAATGCTGTCGGGCAGACAATGGTTTTTCTGGATCGTAACGATTATTTTTCTGGTGATCTGTCTGATCTACCTGATCAAAGTACCTGCCGGCAGACGGTATCGTCCGCTCACGATTACCGTTCTGTTTCTTGCAGCCGGAGCGATCGGAAATTTCATAGACCGGATCACACAGCGTTATGTTGTGGATTTCATTTATTTCCGTCTGATTGACTTCCCGATTTTCAACGTGGCAGACATCTATGTTTCGGTTGCCGTGACGGTACTGATCCTGTTAATCCTGTTTTACTATAAGGAAGAGGATTTTTCCTTCCTGAAATAATCGCAAAGGAAGAGGATTTTTCCTTCCTGAAACAATCGCAGTGGAAGACGCACAAGTGCGCCGCGCAGGCCGCACGCGGTCAAAGATCGCCGGGGCGATTTTGAAAAGGAATCACATTTATTTTATGGAATCATATACATTCACAGTACAGGATTCTGATAGCGGCATGCGCGTTGACGCATATCTCGCAGCCTGCCTGCCGGATGCATCCCGCGCCTACGTACAGAAACTGATTAAGGAAAACCAGGTACAATGCAACGGCTGTCCGGTAAAAGCAAATTACCGGGTACAGGCGTCTGATACGGTCGTCATCGTTCTCCCGGAGCAGAAGGAACTTGAGATCCTCCCTGAAAACATTCCGCTGGACATTCTCTATGAGGATGCAGAACTGCTTGTTGTCAACAAACCGAAGCAGATGGTCGTACATCCGTCCGCAGGCCACACAGAACACACGCTGGTCAATGCACTTCTGTACCACTGCGCAGGAAGCCTCTCCGGTATCAACGGTGTTTTAAGGCCCGGTATTGTACACAGGATTGACCAGGACACGACCGGCGCGCTGGTCGTATGTAAAACAGACCGCGCACACCGTGCACTTGCAGAACAGCTCGCAGTGCACAGCATTACGCGCAGATACCGGGCAATCTGCATCGGAACCCTGAAAGAAGAGCAGATGACCATTACCGGCAATATCGGCCGGCACCCGGCTGACCGGAAAAAAATGGCGATCGTGAAGACCGGCGGAAAACCTGCCGTGACACATGTGAAACTGCTGGAGAATCTTTCAAAAGGATATGCCTATATCGAATGTGAACTTGAAACCGGACGCACCCATCAGATCCGTGTGCATATGGCCAGCATCGGCCACCCGATTCTGGGCGATCCGCTTTATGGACCGAAGAAACAGCCGGTCGGCGGACTGCAGGGGCAGGTTCTGCACGCGATGGTAATCGGTTTCCGGCATCCTGTGACCGGAAAGTATCTGGAAGTAACCGCGCCGCTTCCGGCTGAATTTGAAGAAACATTGAAAAAGCTGACATAAAATAATTATGTCAGCTTTTTTGTCAGTCCATGCTTAGACTGCTTATGTGCAACTTACTTATTCTCAACTTACTTTTCCGAAATCTGTCTTTCCACTTTCTGATCACTCTGTTTATCAAGGTCTTCATTCCGGACGTTTCTGTGTTCCTTTACTAATTCTTTTGCCTCATCACGCCGCTGCAGCCACGGTGAGAAATAATCCCGCATAATAAAATCAAAGATTGCAGCAAACGGAATGGCAATCAGAATGCCGGCAACGCCCATCAGCCTGCCGCCGATAATGATACAGACCAGAATCCAGAGCGAAGAGACGCCGAATGTGCCGCCAAACAGCTTCGGCTTCAGGATATATCCGTCAATTGTCTGCAGTATGACAGTAAAGATGATAAACCACAGCGCCTGCCACGGATTGACCAGAATCAGAATAAATGCACCGATCACACCGCCGGCAATCGGACCGAAAGTCGGTGCCAGATTGGTGACGCCGACGATAACAGATACCAGAATCGCATAGGGCATATTTCCGATCGTCATAAACACAAAATTTGCGACGCCGACAATCAGACCGTCAATCAGATCATAAATAACATAGTCAATCAGAATTTTGTTACAGCGGGAGAGAAAATGCCTGACGCCTTCATAGCGTTCTTCCTTGATGACGAAAGAAAGAAGCCAGCTGCAGCCATCCATCAGGCGGGTCTTGTCCAGCAGGAAATAAATCGCCAGGATAAATGAAATCAACACGTTAAACAGCCTGGTACCGATGGAAAATGAGGTGTTGATCACCCGGTTTGCAAGCTGCGGCAGGACTTCACCAATCCGGTCCAGAATCTTATTGGTCGCATCTGTAACACTGCTGAGATCCACGCGGTCGCTGGATACCCGGCTTGCAGCCCGTTCAATCAGCCGCTCCAGAGAATTCACATAATAGCTGAAGTTGTTCGCAATGTTTGCAATACTGCTGACCAGCTGTGGCAGAAGCGAGACAAGAAGCAGTATAATGCCCGCAAGTACAATCACAATAGACAGCAGGACTGAAAATGTGCGTTTCATGGATTCTTTTTTGATCATTGAGAAAATTGTGCGCTGAAACAGCCGCGCAAGCGGATCAATGACATAGGCCATCACGATGCCGATCAGAACGGGCGAAAACAATTTGAACAGCGAGCCGACCGCACCGAAAATATCCCCCAGATGCATGAGAATCACATAAAAGAGGATTGCGGTGCATGCTGCAATTGTATAGGGTCCGAACGTGTGTTTTAACCAGCCTTTGAACTTCATGGTAACTACAACTCCTTATTGTAAGCAAAACGAATCCTGCGGGCAAAATACTATAAGTCGTTCTATAATCAGTCTTCACGCAGCTGAACAGCTTTGGCGGCACTCCTGCGGCGCGCATCGCTCATTGCCGCATAATGTGTCTTGGTTGTATTGACATCCTTATGTCCAAGTACATCTGCGACCAGATAAATGTCACCTGTTTCCTGATAAAGTGCGGTGCCGTAGGTACTGCGCAGCTTGTGCGGTGTGATTTTCTTGGTCGAAGTCACCTGCCGGGCGTATTTCTTCACCATATTCTCAACCGTTTTCACACCAATTCGTTTCCGCTGGGAAGAGTAGAAGAGTGCGTGCTCATGTCCTGGAACCGGTGTCACCGCCGCACGGTCATTCTCTATATAATCTTCCAGCGCACGCGCGACTTCATCTCCGAAATAAACCATCATCTCATTGCCGCCCTTGCGGACAACCCGGATCCCGCCGTTCCGGAAATCGACATCTTCCAGATCCAGCCCGACACATTCTGAAACACGGATCCCGGTCCCCAGAAGCAATGTCAGAATCGCCAGATCCCGGACGCGGTTCTTCTCATAATAACTCCGCTGATGCGCTGACATAGAGGCATCTGTGCCGGTTTCCACAAGATCCAGCAGACTGGCAACTTCTCCGGCATCCAGGCGGATAATATCCTTTTTATGTAACTTCGGCATATCAATCAGAAGCGTTGGATTCGTCTTGATCAGTTCATGCTTGTAATAATATGCATAAAACGTCCGCAGCGCTGAAAGTTTGCGCTTGATGCCTTTTTCCCCGTTGGTAATCAGGGTACCGGTTTTCGGATCCTTATAAACCTTCAGGTATTCAATGTATTCCTCAAGATCAAGCGCTGTGACGCGGTCAAGATCATCCAGTCTGAAATCACGGATATCATAGTTCTTATAAGCAGGATTTTCCGAGATCAGAAACTGGAAAAACAACCGGATATCATATGCATATTTACAGCGTGTATTCGTAGAAGTCGTGATACTGGAAGCACGGAAATAATCACGCGCAAAATCCGGCAGCGTCTTTAAAACACTGCGCAGTTTGATCGTATTTTCCAGATCTGTCTGTTCATGATACGTTACACGTTTATCCATAATACAGGTAAATGCCTCCAAATATATCTACATATATCAACAAACCCGGGAAAACCACTTCTGAAAGGCCTTAACTTTTCGATAAACCTGTGTTTTCCGAATAGTTGCATCTCTCCTGATAAAGATAGCGCAGCTGACAGGGATTGTCAAGCTATCGTACAGGAATCATTCAGGGCCTGCAGATTTGTAATGGTACTGCTTCTCTTTCTTCAGAACAAAACACTGAGCAGAAATGTGATTGTAAAAAACGATACCAGTGTCGTCGTCAGGATCACCTTCGATAATGTTGCAGTCGGATATCCTTCCTTTTCTGCGAGAATCAACGGCATATTTGCGGCCGGCAGTGACAGCATCAGGCAATATGCCAGAATCATGTCCGGATTCAGATTCATATGCTTCAGCACAATGGTCATTGTCGCAGGCAGCGCAAGCATCCTGTAAATAATATAGTTCCAGACAATCTTGTCCTGAAAACATTTTATGATTGACTGCTGTGCAATGGAAGCCCCCAGCATGATCATGGTGAGGAATGTTGTGGAATTTCCGAGATAATGAACAAAGCTCGCCGGCATATCAGGTACGGGAACACGGAACCAGTAGATTAACAGCGCCGCGACTGCCGCGACTGTTCCGGGACTGATCAGTTTCTTCAGATTAATGCCCTCTCCGCCCAGAACCAGAACACCATGTGTATACATATAGATACTGAACATGATATTGAAAATAATCACATAGATCATGGCATTTTCCGGAAGAATTGCCGTGGCCAGCGGGATGCCGATAAATCCTGTGTTCGTATAAACCGTCATCAGATGATAAAACCGCCGGTCTTCCCGGTGAACGCCCAGAAAACGGGGCATAACTGCGCCGAGCACGCATAACAGCGCATATACGACTGCTGCGATCAGAAGTGCTGTCAGAACATCTCTTCTGCTTGCTGTGATATCTCCTGAGATTACTGCCGATATCATAAGGGCCGGATTGGTAAAATCAACGATTAGTACAGAAAGCTGACGGCAGAACCGGTTGTCGATTATATTCTTTTTATAAGTACCATAACCGATCAAAACCAGGCAGGCGATCACTGCCATCTGCTGAAGAATTACAAATGTTTCTAATTGGTAAGTCTGTGCTGACACGGCAAAAACGTCTCCCGGGTTTATTCATCAGGAATCCATCCTGTTACGTAACCATTATAGGTGATTCTGTTTGAAAGGTCAAAATAAAATAGCAACTTCACAACGCATTTGTTCACTTTTGAGTTAACTTGACAAGCAAATAACAAATACTGAATCAGAATATGCACAAAATGTAATACAATGCTCAGCAATTCACAATCTGTATGTCATCTCGATCCACGTTGTGCTAAAATATGCACTGAAAACAAATACTGTATGGTTCCTAAGGAGGAGGCAATTACTATGGGAAATGAAGTTTTACATCCGGATTGTTCTTATTGTGCAGAAGGCGAACTCGTCGCAAAATTCGGATACAAGATCTGTGAGCTTCCGGCAAGTAAAATCTATCTGTTCAAAGAGCAGTCTCATCCGGGCAGATGCATTGTTGCCAGCAAATGGCATGTATCCGAGCTGATCGAACTGACACCGGAACAGCGTGCTGCATACTTCGAGGACGTTGCGACTGTATCTCAGGCAATCCATGATCTCTATCATCCGGACAAAGTCAACTACGGTGCTTACGGCGATACTGCAGGTCATATGCACATGCATCTGGTTCCGAAATACAAAGATGAATTTGAGTGGGGCGGAATCTTCGCAATGGATCCGGACCGCAATAAGCTGACAACAGATGAAGCTTGCGAAGAAGTTGCAGCAAAACTGCGCGAGGCTATTTTAAAATAATATCTGCTGCGTTTTCAGACAACAGATGATAGAATCTTTAAAGAGAAAGAGACTGCTGTCCTCTTCTGCAGGCGGGAATTGTTTCCTGCAGAGGAACAGCAGTCTCTTTCCGTTCAGGGATGACAGGAATAACCGGTGTACGGGGTTGAGGTGGTGAACACCGGCATTCCTTCTATAAGGGGATCGAATAAAAGATAATTTGCTGATTATTTGTAATAAGGAATACAGATCCTGCTGCCTGCATAGATCTGGTTGGCATCGGAAAGATGGTTAATCCTGCAGACTTCTTCCACGTAGGCCTTCACACTCTGATTCGAACCGCTGCTGTATGCTTCAGCGATGGTCCAGAGCGTATCCCCGCTCTGCACTTCATAACTGGTATAATACTTTCCTGCATTCGTATTCTGATCAAGATCACCGGCCTTTGCCTGCCTGCCGGTAAAAAACACTGTGATAATAAGGATCAGAACAATCGCCGCCGCAACAGCTGTAAATGTGTGCATGCGGATCTTCCGGGTCTGCTTCATTGCATAACGATGTCCACTCTGTTTCATCTGCTCTTCTCCTCTCTCATTCGTGCACTGCTCTTGTACCGAACACTTGTTCCTGTTGATACCAGTATATATCCCGAACAAATGTTTGTCAATATCATTTTCAAACATTTGTTCGATAATTTTCTTGTATCATTCCTTGAATTATGTTAAAATGCTCATAAGAGAAGACTCGTGTGTAGATCTTACCGCCGTACTGACAGACATGTTCCGTACGCAACAGGATCTTAAGATATTTCAACGTACAAAAAGGATTGATAATCATGAAAACAGATAAACTCAGTGACAAACAGCAGCAGATCCTCTCCTTTCTCAAGCAGGAGATTCTGACCAGAGGCTTTCCGCCGTCTGTGCGCGAGATTTGTGCCGCCGTCGGTTTGAAATCGACTTCTTCCGTTCATTCACATCTGGCCCAGCTTGAAAAGGCTGGTTTTATCAGGCGTGATCCGGACAAATCCAGAACGATAGAGATTCTTGATGAAGAATTTCAGGATCTTCGCCGCGCCGCACTGGCACCGCAGCCGAAGGTTGTGAATCAGCAGAACGAAGGACCGGAGCTTGTCAACGTTCCTGTTGTAGGGCGTGTAGCAGCAGGTACGCCGCTTCTCGCTGAAGAAATGATTGAGACTTATTTCCCGTTTCCTGTGGACCGGCTTCCGAATCAGGAGACCTTCCTGCTGCGGGTAAAAGGTGAAAGTATGATCAATGCGGGAATTCTGGACGGTGACTATGTCCTTGTTGAGAAAACGCCTGCGGCGCGTAAGGGTGATATGGTCGTGGCACTGATCGAAGATTCGGCCACTGTTAAAACATATTATCCGGAAAACGGGCATTACCGGCTGCAGCCCGAGAATGACTACATGGATCCGATTATCGTGGAGGATCTCACGATCCTCGGCAAAGTGATCGGTGTGATGCGTTTCTTCTGACCTAAAAAGGGGCTGCTTCAGTAAGCAGCCCCGACACACATCTCTTTTAATCCAATGCCTCTTTTCCGACAAGATTTCCGTCCCGCCAGATCCGCTCCAGATCATAAAACAGGCGGTTTTCCTCATCAAAAATATGAATTACCAGATCGCCGTAATCCATCAGGATCCAGTTTGCATTCCGGTATCCTTCAACGTTTTTCGGTTCATATCCTGCCCGGCTCATCTTCTCATCTACTGCATCGGCCATTGCCTGAACCTGG
>JAFRGW010000089.1 GCA_017433615.1 Eubacterium sp. | reverse complement strand
GATACCAAAGGAATTATCTGTAAGGACACCATCGGCAAGATGAAGGACGGTGTTATTATCATCAACAACAGCCGCGGCCCGCTCGTGGTTGAACAGGATCTGGCTGATGCCCTGGCCAGCGGAAAAGTTGCCGCAGCCGGTTTGGATGTAGTTTCCACAGAACCAATCAGCAAGGATAATCCGCTTCTGAACGCTCCGAATTGCTTCATCACCCCGCACATCAGCTGGGCATCGAAAGAAAGCAGGCAGCGGATTCTGGACTGCACTGAGAGAAATATTGCGTCTTTCCTGAACGGGAAACCGGATAATACAGTCAATTGAGCAGACACCCGATAACTGACTGTCTGATAATATGCTGATTTAATTGAATTTTTGTTATATATTCAGAACACAGAAAACATAATATTAAATTATATTTATCAACAATCATGAAATGTTATTGCATGTAAGCGGTATCATCTCATGATTTTTTATTATATTTTCTCTAAAAAATAGGCATTTTTCACAAAGTGGATCGTAATCTATGATGAAATCAATCGGAGGGGCAAAAATGATGCTCTATCCGTTATGCCAACAATTTAGGAGGGAAAAGATGAAAAAGAAATTATTGGCCATTGCCCTGACGGCCGCATTACTTGCTGGATGCAGTTCATCAGGAGGCTCCAACGCTACGCCGACTCCGGCAGCGTCAGAAGACACAACCGAAACTACAGGCTGGGTTCCGACAAAGGATGTCGAAATCGTCACTCACTCCGGTGTTGGCGCCGGCGGTGACCTGATCGGCCGTGCTGTTATCGCTGCTGCAACAGACATCGTTCCGGTCAACATGTTCATGCAGAACAAGAAGGGTTCTGCCGGATCCAACGTCTGGGCTTATGTCCAGAAGGGTAAGAATGACGGCCACACTCTGATCGTCATCACACCGACAAATATTCTCTGGTACTACAACGCCAACAACGGTATGAACATCAACACAGATCTGATTCCGGTTTGCCGTCTGCAGTATGAACCGCAGCTTCTGCTGGTAAAGAAAGACAGCCCGCTGGCTGACATTGAAGAATTCAAGAAGGCTTACGCAGCAGGCGAAGTCACCATCGGTGGTGAGGCTTCCGGCGGTCCGGCCTGGATGTTCGCAAAGGTTGCAGCAACTGATCTCGAATGCGATTTCAACTATGTCCCGTATTCTGACGGCGGCGAATCCCTTACCGGTCTTCTCGGCGGCCAGGTTGACGCAGTATTCTGCCAGCTGGGTGAAGCGATTGATCAGATTAAGGCAGGCGAACTTGTCATCGTAGCATTTGCAAGTGATGAAAGAGAAGATGCATTCCCGGATGTTCCGACTCTTCAGGAATCTGGAATTAACTTTGTCTTCCCGCAGTGGAGAGGACTTGCCCTGCCGGGTGACACACCGCAGGAATGTGTAGAATACTGGTCTGAAGCACTGCATGAGGCTTCCCAGACTGAATCCTTCCAGAAGTGGCTGGCAGATTCCGGCTCGCTGGATGGCTGGATGGACTATAAGACATTCCAGGAAAGCACAAAGGAACAGGAAGAATTCATTGTCGGCTTGATTGAACAGTACGGTTCCGGTGAATAAACCGATTTCACAAAATAACTGATCTCCGGGCAGGGTGAGACTCATCCTGCCCGGAATATTAAAAGATATTTGAATGGAGGTATTTTATGAGTAAGAAAAAATATCTGGATATGATATCAAGCGTGTTCTTGATTCTACTCGGTGCGATTTATTTCTATGCGGCTTCGAAGCTGCCGGCACCGCTGACAAAGGAGCCGCTTGGCCCGGCAGGATTTCCCCAGTTTCTGGCGATTCTGCTGATTGGTCTCAGTATCAGTGTGCTGGTAAGAGCAGTCCTGGATAAATCAGAGTCGAACAATTCACCGACTTCATTTACAGCCCGGGATTTTAAAATTCTGATTATCCTGATGATTACTCTGATCCTGTACGCTGCCGGGATCTGGTATGTAGGCTATATTGTATCAACATTTGCCTTCTGCTGTGTTTGCTTCTGGCTGATGGGTGCGCCGCTTGATAAACCAATAAAAATTCTTGTTCCATCGCTGATTATAGCAATCGCATGCTTCGTCCTGTTCGGTCTCCTGTTCAAGGCAGACCTTGGATCAGGGTTCTTGTTCTAAGCTGCAGCAGGTTTTAGGAGATAATTATGACGACATTAGAATTATGGCAGCAAATCTTCGCTGCATTCTCCCCAATGGGGTTGGTATGGGTATTTGTTGGAGTTACCTGGGGTATCTTCGGTGGTGCTCTGCCGGGTGTTACGGCATCTCTGGCCATGTCTCTGGCTCTTCCTTTTACCATTGCAATGGATCCGGTTAATGCGTTCATGCTGCTGGCTTCCTGCTATGTAGGTGCTGAATACGGCGGCTCAATTCCGGCGATTCTGCTTTCTGTTCCGGGTACACCGGCCAACGCCCCAACTGCCATGGACGGCCATCAGATGCATTTGAACGGACATAGCGGAAAAGCTCTTGGCTATTCGCTGGTGGGCGGTTCCTTCGGCAGTTTCTTCGGCGGCCTGATCGGCGTGTTCCTGCTGGGTGCCTTGGTCAAGATCGCGCTGCTGCTTGATCCTTCGGCCATGTTTGCGCTGGCGTTCTTCGGACTGTCTGCAGTTGTCAGTATGTCCAAAGGAAATCTGGCAAAAGGTTTTATTTCCATTCTTCTCGGTATTATGCTCGGGACCATCGGCTCCGACAACTTCTCTGGTATGACCCGCTTCACAATGGGTATGATTCAGCTTGGCGACGGTGTCAGTGATGTTCCGGCGGTTGTCGGGTTTGTTGCGGCATCGGAACTGTTCGGACAGGTAATCAATCAGATTAAAGAAAAACGTCTGACCTCACCGATGCTGGGGAAACTGGACTTCACATTCATCACAATCAAGGAATTCTTCGCAACTATCAAAGTAGCTTTAGCTTCAATGATTATGGGCCTTGTGGTTGGTGTCATGCCTGGTGCGGGCCCGACAATTGCAAGCTTCATTGCTTACAACGAAGGCAAACGTCTTTCTAAAGATGGTGATAAATTCGGTACAGGTGTTCCGGATGCTATCGTAGCACCGGAAGTTGCCAACAATGCATGCGTTCCGGCAGCTGTTGTTCCGCTTCTTTCCTTCGGTATTCCAGGTTCCACTTCGGCTGCCATTATGCTTGGCGGCATGGTCATGCACGGCATGCGTCCGGGACCGCTGCTTGCGGAAAGCAATCCGGAAGCACTTGGTGCCGTGTTCCTCGGTATCCTGCTTGCCTGCCCGTGTCTGCTGATAGTAGGCCGGCTGATGCTGAAACCATGGGTTAAAGTTACAGCGATTCCGCCGCATTTCCTCAATACAATTATCCTCGTTCTGTTGGTTGTCGGTTCTCTGGCATTGAATGAAGGTATATTCGCAGTCGGCATCCTGCTGTTCTGCGCGTTTGCAGGCTACGTCATGAAACTGGCCGGATACAATCCGATCGCCACAGTTCTGGGCTTTGTTCTTTCCCAGCTCGTTGAAGACAACCTGAGAAGAACAATGCTGCTCTCCAAGGGCTCTCTGATGACATTTGTCACGCACCCGATCACACTTGTTCTGCTGCTTCTCACAGCCGGTTCTGTTATTGTTGGTCTGAGAAACAGAAAGGCTCCGGCGAAGAGCTGATTATTCAGGATTGATATTCCCGAACAGGTCCTGGGTAATATCTATAAATGCCTGGGCGTACCGGGTAAGGGGGTAATCTTCGCGGTAGAAGATATTGAATGTGCTGAAAATCGGAGGAATCGTTAACCCGTCAACAGAGAATGTCTGCAGATTACGGATCATCTGGTTTTCACCACAAACGAAGTAACTCGGGAAGAAGGAAACACCCTGGATCTGGTCAACAAGTTTTACGGCTGTTTCCACATTGGAGATCTCAATATAGTCCTCCGGGAAAAACTGGCAGTCCGCGAAAATTCGTTCTGACATGTAACGGGTATGATGACCCTGTTTTAGCAGGACAAACACTTCATCCTTGAAGAGAATCGGATTGACCTTGCCGGGAATGTGATCCGGATCAAAGTATTTTTCCAGGAAACCGCGGTTTCCGGAAACGGTGCAGAGCAGTTCTTCAGTAAACAACGGAATCTTCTCAAATGATCCGATATCACTGACCGGTCCCTTTTCGATAATAATATCGAGATCTCCGTCAGCCAGCATCTTTTCCAGGGTAAAAGAGTTTTCCTCGAAAAGAGATAACTTTACATTGGGGAACGAATGGTGAAACCGGGTCACAATGCCGGGGAGCAGCATCGGTCCTCTCTGCCGGGTTGTGCCGACACGAAGGGAGCCTCGGATCGTATCGTCGGATGCATGAAGATCATTCAGAAGATCTTCATACATATCCAGCATCTTGTATGCGGCATCTACATACCGCAGACCGGCATCGGTGAGAATGAGCTTGCGTCCTGAATGCTCAAACAATTTGATATCAAGCGAATCTTCCAGATTCTTGATATATCTGCTCAAAGCCGGCTGGGTCAAATACAGTTTCTCCGCCGCTTTGGAGAGATTGCCGCATTCCTTAACTGCAAGAATGTAACGAAGTTCTTTGAATATCATCATGAGCTCCTTTCTATAAAATATATTATTGCATGAAACTGTGGAGGTAAAAACATGTCAAGCAGTCTGCAGCCGTTCAAAATCGGAAATGTTGAACTGAAAAACCGTATCGCACTTCCTTCCATGTGCGTATTCTTCTGTGACAGTGAAGGCTACATCAATGACACGTTGATGGAATATGTCAGAGAACGTGTTCGCGGCGGAGTCGGACTGGTCATCATGCCCGGTATCCCCCACGGCAAAGTCGGTCCGGGCCGTCCGGCACTGTCGGACAACAGCTATATTCCGGGCTGGGCGAAACTGGCTGACATGGTTCACAGCTACGGCGCAAAGCTGTTCTGCCAGCTGCATCCGGGCAAGTTCCAGGCCGGCCGGGGCTTTACGATTGACGACATCAACGATTTCACTGAAGAGTACATTGAGCAGCTGATTGACAGTTATGCGGAATGTGCCCTCAGGGCAAAAAAAGCCGGTGTGGACGGCGTTGAAATCCATGGCGCGCATGCCCATGAAGTGGCGCAGTTCACTTCGCCGTTCTACAACCACAGAACGGATTCCTACGGTGGCTCTCCGGAAGGCAGGGCAAAGTTTGCCATTGAAATCGTCAAAGGCATCAAGAAAAAGGCCGGCAATGATTATCCGCTGGTCTTCAGACTGAGCGGTGATGAAATGGTTGAAACCGGCCGGCACATTGATGAAAGTGTCAACCTGGCAGTCATGCTGGAAAAGGCCGGGGCCGATGCCATCCATGTTTCCTGCGGCATGCCGGAAGCAGAATACGCAATCTCCATGCCGATGGACATGGAAGACATGTTCAACGCGGAAAATGCCAGAAAGGTTAAAGAGGCTGTCAGTATCCCGGTCATTGCGGTTAACCGCATTACATCTATTGATGAAGCCAATCAGGTAATTGACAGCGGCTGTGCCGATATGGTTTCCATGGCCCGTGCCGAGCTTGCCGACCCGGATATCATTGCGAAATACGAAGGCAAGGTAAAGGGACCGGTCAGAAAGTGCATCGGCTGCAACCAGGGCTGCCGTGATGCTTCGAAATACAAGAAGATTCACTGCATGCAGAATGCCAGACTCGGCTATGAAGCGGTCCTGAATTTTGTCCCGGCTACGGAAGAAGAAAAGGATATGAAGATCATGATCGTCGGTGCCGGCCCGGCCGGTCTGGAAGCGGCGTATGATCTCAGCCTGCGCGGTTTCCAGCCGGAAATCTATGAACGTGACAGCAAAGCCGGCGGTCTGGTGAATCTTGCGGCTGTTCCGCCGAAAAAGGAACGGATGAACTATATTACCGAATTCAGAGTGGAAGCACTGAAGGAAGCCGGAATTGATATTCATTACAATACGGCAGTAACTCCGGAACTTCTGAAGGAAAAGCAGCCGGATGTTCTGATCATCGCTACCGGCAGCACCTGCGTCATTCCGCCGATTCCGGGCCTGAAGGAAAATGACCGGGTAGTTACCGGTGATGAAGTGATCTCCGGAGCACGCAAGCCGGCCGGCAATCATGTGGTTGTCCTGGGCGGCGGCCTGGTCGGCTGTGAAGTTGCCGATTACCTGGCTGAGCAGGGTTACCGGGTTGAAATCGTCGAAATGATGGATGAACTCGGCGGCACACTGAACCAGAGCCGCAAGCACTTCATGTTCAAGCGGCTGACGGAAAATGATGTCGTTGCCCATATCGGTACAAAGGTGGAGAAGATCGCTCTGCCGGCTGTAACGGTATCAACACACGGATATACATATGACATCAGCGGTGTGGACTCTGTTGTGGTGGCTGCCGGCAGAAAGTCCCTCGATGAACTGAGTGAATTTGCGAAGAAAGAACTCACCGGGACACGGGTATATGTCATCGGTGATGCTAAGACGCCCGGGGTTGCCCTTGATGCGATCGCACAGGGTGCCCGGATTGCGGCAAAAGTATAAAGGACGGTATGCATATGGACGCCAGAAAAAGACTGAAAGAAATGCTTCATAACGACGAAACATATTTCGTCCCAGGTATCTTTGACTGCATCGGCGCGCTTGCGGCGGAAAAAGTCGGCTTTGCGGCCGCGTTGGTTTCCGGCAATGCGGTCTCGGCATCCTTTGCCGGACTGCCCGATATGGGCCTGCTGACAATGTCCGAAGTAACGGATGTTTCCGGCAGAATTGCCCGTTCGGTAAAGATTCCGGTCATCGCCGACGCTGATACAGGATATGGCCAGCCGCTGAACTTCATGCGCACGATTCAGGAATTTGAACGCGGCGGGGTGGCCGGTGTTCATATCGAGGACCAGATCTCCCCGAAAAAGTGCGCGTATTACGGCGGTGAACACGAAGTGGTAACAACCGAAGAATATCTCTGCAAGCTGAAGGCAGGTCTGGCCGCAAGAAAATCAGAAGATTTCTGCATTATTGCCAGAACAGATGCGCTGATCAGCTATGGGATGGATGAAGCTGTCAAACGGGCCAACCTGTATCTGGAAGCCGGGGCAGATGCAACCTTCGTTGTCGGCTGTAAAACACTGGACGACATCAAGACGGTTGCTGCCCGTGTCAACGGTCCGGTAATCATCAATATCAATGATGAAAGCCCGCTGAACCAGTACTCCTATGAAGTGTTCCATGAACTGGGCATCAAGATGGTTCTGTATCCGGCAGTGCTGCGGAATCTGTTCCTCCGGCAGGCAGTTGATACACTGACAGTCCTGAAGGATCAGGGGAACACACAGGAAAAGCTGGACCGCATGGCGACACTGGCAGAGTTCCAGGAAGCAACCCATTTGAAGGAATATCAGGATATTGAGTACAAATACGCGGTTGAAAAAGGGGATTCCTGATATGTATACAGCTGTAGAAAAAATATTCCAGAGAAAAACAGGGGCCGTGGCAAAAGCGAATGACATTGTCATCGTTGATGTGGACGGGTGCATGGTACATGACCTGAACGGTCCGGCAGTTGTCAAGAATTTCAACAAGATTTCTGACAGTGTCAAAAATCCGTCAAAGCACCTGGTGGCGCTGGATCACCAGGCACCGAGCCCGAACGTCAATGTCAGCAACAACCATGTCCTGCTGCGTGACTTCGCACATAAGCATGGCATTGACCTGGTTGATGTCATGCAGGGCGTCTGCCATCAGGTCATGATGGAGAACGGGAAAGTTCTGCCGGGTTCCATCGTCCTGGGAACGGATTCTCACTCCTGCATGTATGGGGCGCTGAATGCTTTCAGTACGGGTGTAGGTGCAGCGGAAGCGGCTGTGATCCTGGCCAGCGGGCAGTGCTGGTTCCGGATTCCGGAAACGATCCGGGTTGAGTTCACAGGCACCCTGCCGGAAAAGGTAACCGGCAAAGATATCATTCTGGAAATCATCAGGATTCTTGGTGAAGCCGGAGCCAATTACCGCTGCCTCGAATTCGGCGGCAGTGCCATGGCTCAGCTGAGCTTTGATACCCGGACAACGATTTCCAACATGGCGATCGAATGCGGTGCCAAAGGCGCGATCATGCCGTTTGATGATGTGACGAAACAGTGGCTGGATGCCCATGGCATCAGCGGATATGAACCGGTGGAAGCGGATGCCGGCGCGGTATACTGCCGGCGGCTTGATATCAACCTGTCGGAACTGAAACCGGCCGTGGCAGCGCCGCCGGGCATCGACAATGTTGTCCCTGCGGACACCCTGCACGATATCAAGGTTGACCAGGTGGTCATCGGCTCCTGCACGAACGGAAGATATGAAGACTTTGCATTGGCGGCAGATGTGCTCAGGGGCAGAAGGATTGCCCCGGGTGTCCGTCTGCTGGCGATTCCGGCTTCGCTTGAAGTTCAGCAGAAGATTATTGAAACAGGTGTATACGCGGAGCTTGCGGCTGCCGGCGCATCGCTGTTCCCGCCGACCTGCGGGTCGTGCGCGGGCCTGCACTGCGGTCTGCTCGGTGACGGTGAAGTCACAGTGACGACAACCAACCGGAACGGGGCCGGACGCATGGGCAGCAAGCTGGCACAGGTTTATGTTGCCTCAGCAGTGACAGCAGCGTATTCAGCGTTAAACGGATATATTTCCTGTGAGGAGAAACAGTTATGAAGGGACGCGCGATAGTACTTGGCAATAATGTCAGCGGTGATCAGATTATCAGCGGCGGCCGTCTTGCCGGCGGCAAGTCAGAGCAGGAAGGGGTTGCCTATCTGTTTGAATCTGTCCGTCCGGACTTTGCCTCTCTGTATAAGAAGGGTGATATCGTCGTTGCCGGTGAAAACTTCGGCTGCGGTTCTTCCCGGGAAATGATTATCCAGGTGATGAAGGCTGCCGGTATTGAGTGTGTTGTGGCGAAGTCCTTTGCCAGACAGTTTTACCGGGCCGGCATCAACAACGGTATCATTCCTGTGGAATGCAATATTGAGGTCAGTGACGGAACCGAACTGGAAATTGACATGGCTGACAACCTGGTCATTCTCGAAAACGGTGAGAAGATTCCGTTCCAACCGTTCCCGGCGCAGGTTCAGGCACTGATTAAGGAAGGCGGCATCATTAACTATTACAAAAACCATCAGTCACTGAGCAAGTGAGGAGCAGATGGATATTCTCATTACGATTGCTGTAGCTGCGGTCGGCGGGCTGCTGGCGAAAAAAATGAAGATACCGGCAGGGGCCATGACCGGAGCCCTGATCTTCGTGATCATCTTCGGACTTTTAACCAGCCGCAGCAGTTTCCCGGCAGAGTACAAGGTATATGTCCAGTTTTTCTCCGGGGCCCTGATCGGGGTGAAACTGAAGAAAGAGGATATCATCGGGCTCAAAACAATGGTGCTGCCGGGTGTAGTCCAGCTGCTGTCCATGCTGGTGCTGAACCTGGTGTTCGGCCTGCTGATGCACTACATGGCCGGACTGGACATTCCGACGGCATTCTTCAGCAGTGCCCCGGCCGGCATGCAGGATATGGCACTGATTGCGGCAGATTACGGGGCGAATCCTCTGTATGTCTCGATCATACAGATGCTCAGGGTCGTATTCATCGTTTCCTTCATGCCGACGTTCTACAAGATGATTATCGCGAAAACCGGCAGGAACAGTCCGCAGCAGCAGTTCCACGCCGCGGCAGAACCGGAAAAGAAGAAGGAATCCGCCGTTCCCAAGCCGCTCAGACTGCTGCTGACAATTCTTGTGGCATTTGCCGGCGGCACCCTGTTCCGGTATCTGAAAATCAAATCAGGCGCTTTGATCGGTGCAATTGCCGCGACAGCAATCCTGTCCATATTCACGAATCTGGCTTACTTTCCGATTACGATCAAGACCGGTACGCAGATCTGCGCCGGAGCATATGTCGGGGCGCAGCTGAAGCGTGAAACACTGACCGTGCTGCCCAGCCTGATTGTCCCGATCATGATCATGCTGATCGGCATGTTCATCTTCGTGTATGTATTCGGACTGGTCATGCAGAAGGTTTCACATCTGGACCTGCTGACTTCCCTGCTGATTTCCACGCCGGGAGGCATGCAGGAAATGTCGCTGATGGCCCAGGATTTTGACTGCGACACACCGAAAGTAGTGGTCATGCACATTTTAAGAATCATGATCGTAATATTCCTGTTTCCGCCGATGATAGGGCTTCTGGAAACAGTGCTTCCATAAATCGTTATTTTTTGAGGGAGGAATGTATTATGGAAAATCTCAGCAGAGCAGCAATGCTCAGAAAACTGTTAAAGGAAAAGAGCACAATTTGTGCCCCGGCAGTCTATGATCCGATTTCAACCCGGATGGCGGAACTGGCCGGATTTGAATTCCTTTTTGTCAGCGGTTCATCGATGGCGTGCACGAATATCGGCACTGCTGATGTAGGTGTGTTCTCTTATGGGGAATACCGCAATACCTTGCTGAATATGCTGAACGTTTCGACGGTTCCGATGATTGTTGATATGGATACGGGCTTTGGCGGACCGGTCACGATCAGAAGGGCAATCCGGGAATATGAGCAGATGGGAATTGCCGGTGTAATGATTGAAGACCAGACATTCCCGAAGAGATGTGCATATTATGACGGACTGAGAGTCGTTCCGATTGAAGAAATGAAGATCCGGATTGAAGCTGCCCTGAAGGCCAGGAGAGACAAAGACTTCTTCATCCTGGCCCGTACTGACGCAGCCGCGGATGACACGCAAGGAATGGAAGAAGCCCTGAAGCGGGCCAGACTGTTCCATGAATGGGGTGCGGACGGTGTCTATGTCAGCACACCGAAGAGCGAGGAAGATATCAAGGCAATCGGTCAGCTGGGCTTCCCGTGCGCAGTAATCATTACCGAAGGCAGTGCGACCGGCCATTACAGTGTTGCCGACATGGAACGTCTGGGCATCAAGATGGTGTTCTTTGCCCAGTCCCTGACCCGTGCCTGCATCCGTACAATGCAGGTGGTTCTCAGCGAAATCAGAACGAAGGGAAGAACGGACAAACTGGATCCGGATATGTTCTGTTCACAGGAGACCCGCGCATCCGTTACCGGCCTGCAGGAATACATGGAATTTGAAAAAGAGATTCTGCATATTGATTAACCTGGAGAGGAGGAAAACATGGCAGACTACAAAATCGGCATTTTAAACGGTGACGACATCGGACTGGAAATCGTCCCGGTTGCAGTGGATGTTCTGAAGGCAGCTATCTCAAAGTATCCGGAAGTAAAGGTTGACTGGCGGCCGCTGCCGGTCGGTTACACATCATTCCTGGAACACGGCACAACCCTGCTGCAGTCGGTAAGGGACGAGCTCTATACGCTCGACGGCTGGATCCTGGGGCCGATCGGACACATGGCCTATCCGAAGAATGAACCGCTTTGCTTTAACCCGCACCCGATTCTCCGGAGAGATTATGACCTGGTATCCAATATCAGACCGGCTAAATCATATGCTTCGATCCCGTGCATCAATGACAAGGTTGATCTTGTGATCATCCGTGAAAACAACGAAGGGTTCCAGCCTGACCGCAATATGTTCAGGGGCAACAGCGAGGTCATGCCGACGCCGGATATGGCGCTTTCCCTCCGCGTCATTACCAAGAGAAACAGCCAGCTGGTAGCCCGTGAAGGCTTTGAACTGGCTCGTAAGAGAAACGGCCTGAAAAAGGTCACGGCAATTCATAAGAACACTGTATTCAAGCTGGGCTGCGGCCTGTTCATCGACTCGTGCCGGGAAATCGCCAAGGAATATCCGGACATTGAATTTGAAACAGTGGTCGTTGATACATTTGCAATGAAAATGCTGATGCATCCGGAGAACTACGATGTTGTCATCACAACCAATATGTTCGGTGACATTCTGTCGGATGAAGCGGCAGGTCTGGTTGGCGGTCTGGGCATGGCTGCCGGTCTCTGCGCAGGCCCGCAGTACTGCATGGCACAGGCAACCCACGGCTCAGCCCCGGACATTGCCGGGAAAGGTATTGCCAATCCGTTCGCAATGATCAAATCGGCGCAGATGATGCTTGACTGGCTGGGCAGACGCAAGGGTGACGAATTCGCCCTGAAGGCGGCTGCGGACGTTGAGACAGCGATGGAAGCTGTTCTGAATGACAAGAATTCCATTACACCTGATCTTGGCGGAACAGCATCCACGGTTGAAATGGGTGAAGCAATCTGCAGGCTGATT
>JAFRGW010000088.1 GCA_017433615.1 Eubacterium sp. | reverse complement strand
CAGCTGTTGGACGTCTGTATAATAATCGGTATTTCATTTCCGACTTCTTTCCGGATACTCCGGGTGGTCTACACGCCGTCCAGATCCGGCATTTTCCAGTCAATCAGAATCAGATCGTAAGGCTCCCGGCGCGCGTGCCGCAGCAGAACCATGTCAATTCCTTCCTGCCCGGACAATGCCACCTCACAGGAAATACCCGTCTGTCCGAGGACAATCTGCGCGTTTTCACAGGCAATCGGATCATCATCGATTACAAGTACACAGAGTTCATGCGGCTGCGGAACACCTGCCTCAATGAATTCTGCCGGCTTGCGTTCGGAATCCAGAAGCGTCACGGTAATGGTAAATGTCGTACCTTTGTCTTTCTCGCTCTCGACCTCGATATGGCCGTTCATGAGTTCCACAATGCTCTTCGTAATCGGCATGCCAAGACCGGTGCTTCCATATTTGCTGGTTGTCGAGGAATCTTCCTGGGAAAACGGATCAAACAGATGCGGCAGATAATCTTTGCTCATACCGATTCCGGTGTCGCTGACGGTAAACTCCAGCGTGGATTTTCCGTCAAACCGGGCGGTTTCTTCAACCTCAAAACTGATTTTCCCGCCTTCCGGTGTAAATTTCACGGCATTGCCGAGCACATTGAGAAGGACCTGGCGAAGTTTCGTATCATCTCCGATGTAGTAGTCATTCACATTTCCTTTCATCCGGCATTCATATTGCAGACCCTTATCCCGACACTGTCCGTTGATAATGGTATTGACCTGCTCAATGGTCCGGGCAAATGAGAATTCCTCACTCCGGATGACCATGCGGCCGGATTCGATCCGGGACATATCCAGAATATCATTGATGATTCCGAGAAGGTGATGTGCGGATGTTCCAATCTTCCGGAGATATTCCTTCACCTTCTCACTGGCGGTCGGCTCATTGAGTGCAATGTTATTCAGTCCGATAATCGCATTCATGGGTGTCCGGATCTCATGACTCATGTTGGAAAGAAAGGCTGTTTTTGCCCGATTGGCATCCTCCGCAGCAGCGAGTGCATCGGCAAGTTCCTGCTGACGCATCAATTTCTCCTCAAGTTCCTGCTGACGGATCCGTCCTTCCGCCTCCGCCTGTTTGATCCGCGTCATCTCCGTGACGTCGACACACATGCCCAGAAGACACAGACGGCCGGTTCCGTCTGTAAATGTCAGCTTTGTAGTCTGCAGATTTCGTGGGAATCCGGCAGCATCCGGCACATCCTCAAAGAAGATATACGGCTCATCCATATCCTTCGCCTTCTGATCACTCTCCACAAAATGCGTCGCCGTCTCCGGATCAAAAATATCATGATCGGTCAGACCGACCACCCCGTCCGGACTCGTCTTGTGGGCATACTCGGCAAAGGACTGGTTGCATGCCAGGTAGACACCTGTTGCTGCATCCTTGGAAAATGTCATGGCCGGCATATTTGTCAGCAGTGCGCCGACCGAGCCCATCAATTCCGCCATTCTTCCGGCGGCTTTTGCCTCCTCTGCCAGACGCAGATTCTCATCTTCCGCATCTTTATAGACATGTGACAGCAGCATGATGTATGAAAACATAACACCGATAAAGAAACAGCATGGCTGGAACGGATAGATCGCGTCCACAGAGATCCAATAGGTGTAAATAAATACACCCAGTGCCGGAATGATCGAGAATCCGAGCGTTGACAGCAATATCCGCCGTTCTGCGCCCTTCCCGTTCAGCAGCAGCACAACAATCCCGATCACTGCAATAAAATAGTAGACAATGTTCAGGTTTGAGAAAATGCCGAACAGCGGACCGCGTGCATAGCGGTCTGCCGTGCCGCCGATCTTCCACAGGAGATTTGCACCGAACATCGTCAGAATGACCAGGCTCAGATTGAACAGCCAGGGAACTGCAAATATAATGTTCCATTTGCGCGCTGTTATCCGGCTGCCGGCAAAATGCTTTGCAAACAGAAACCAGATGTACGGCAGTGTAATATATACCAGATAAAACAGACAATTCAGCACAATGAACGCGCCGCGGTTAAAATTTTCTCTTGTGTATACAACGATCCACAGACAGTCCATTGCCACATAAAACATCGTGGTCCCGATCAGAATCAAAGAGATCTTTCGATGATTGCTCTTCTTTAATTTCTGACTGACATCGACCAGCATAAGCAGCAGGCCGATAAATAAAAGCGATGCGGTCATCGCGTAAGTAATCGTCATGGCTAAGCCTCCACCGGATGTTGACGGTTTCCTTCTTTCCTTTAGTCTCCTTTTGATTCTTTTATTCTACCATACCCGTCTCTGTCACAGCCATTTTTTCTTTTTGAAAAAAATGATACTGAGTACGACAATCAGGATACTGATGACGATCACGACCGGATAAGCCCAGCGCACTCCCAGCTCCGGCATATACAGAAAATTCATGCCGTACCAGCCGGCAATCAGTGTCAGCGGCATAAAAATCGTCGTCACCACTGTAAGAACTGTCATAATCCGGTTCTGCCGCAGTTCCAGATGTGCCTTGTAGATCTCCGGGATCTGTGTCGCATGATCACTGACGGCAATTGCCGCATCACGCAGCCGCTCTACCCGGCTTGTGAACAGCCGGAAATAGCGCAGGTTCTCAGTCTTGAAGAAATTATTTTCATTTTCTTCCAGTTCCTGGCTGAAGTCCAGCAGCTGCTCATAATGAACCCGGAGATCTCTGATGCCGTTGCGAAGCTCGTAAACCTGTTCAAAAGTGACTTCTCCGGAATCTTCCAGAATCTCATCTTCCATCGCATCCAGCTGCAGCTCATATTGCTGCAGCAGCCGGCGGTCTTCGTGCACGATCTGCTCCAGAAAATCATACAGAAAACGCTCAAGACTCGGAAACCGCCATTTCTTTGTCCGGATGATTTGCCGGATCAGCCGGTTTGCCGTGTCACTGTCGTCGATGAAAACAATTCCCTTCTCATCCAGTGCAAAAGCAAATCCACTGTCTGCGGCAATTCCCTTCCGGTCCGGAATGGAAAATGTTCCCGTGAGTGAATCATAGTTGACTTCTGCTTTCGTAGTGTCCGGCTCCGACAGATCCGGTTCAATATCGATACCCATCTCGAAACGTTCTCTGTCCCGCATCCATTCGTCTGAGGTGATGACTGCGACGAACTGTACGTCACTTCGGATTATATCCTCTCTGGGAACTTCCTGAAGAATTTCTCTGATTTGATAGTACATAGATAACTCCGATCATAATCATTAAGTGAGTGGATGACGCATCGAACCATTTGTGATATATTGGAACGGCAATGTCTCAATCAACAGTCTGATTCCTGCAAACAGGAGAAAGAAAAATCTTATGTCTGAATATACTGACAACAATAGCCTGAAAGGCACGGCGTCGATGCTGGCAGCTTCGCTCTGTTTTTCCACCGGCGGACTTCTGATGAAACTGATCCCATGGAACCCGCTTGCCATCAATGGCACAAGGAATCTGATTGCATGTATCGTGATCGGTCTTTATATTGTCCTCACTCATCACCGGCTGAAATGGAACCTGACCGTGCTTATCGGCGCCGTGTGCATGGCAGGTGTCACAACCATGTTTTGTATAGCCAACAAACTGACGACTGCCGGAAATGCAATCATTCTGCAGTACACGGCACCTGTCTGGATCGTTATTCTGATGCTGCTGCTTTTCAGGAAAAGGCCGGCCCGGAAAGCAATTGTATCCATCGGAATTGTTCTCCTTGGAATCCTGTTCTTCTTTCTGGAGAGTATCTCAGCCGGACGATGGGCCGGCGATCTGTTCGCACTTCTTTCCGGACTTTTCTATGCAGGTGTATTCCTTCTGAATCAGTTTGAGAAAGGCGATGCACTCTCCTCGATGTTTTTGGGACAGCTGATCTGTGGGCTGGCACTGACACCGCTTGTATCACGGGAAACCGTATTTGATCCGAAGGTTCTGAGCGCTGTGTTCCTGCTCGGCGCGGTGCAGGTCGGCCTTGCCTACATTTTCTTCGCAGCAGGAACCAGATATACAGATCCCGTTACAGCATCTGTCATCAATGCTATTGAACCGATTCTGAACCCGGTCCTTGTGGCCGTGTTTTATGGAGAAAAGCTTGGAAGACTCTCCCTGATCGGCGCAGCTGTCGTGGTCGGCGGCGTGCTGTATTATAATATCAGCAGTCAGTCATAATGGATGTACATACGCATAAGATGGAAGTCAGTGGCAATCGCAAATCGCCGCCGGCTTCCATCCTGTTTTTACTGTTCTTCCGCTCTTGCCGCTTTCATTATTGCTGCACCGGCGTTCCAGGCCTTCCCGACCTTCTCGCCGACAACATAATAACCGTTCTGGAATATGTCAAAG
Organism: Eubacterium sp.; assembly: GCA_017433615.1. Lineage (GTDB taxonomy): Bacteria > Bacillota > Clostridia > Lachnospirales > Lachnospiraceae > CADBRN01. The sequence goes on along the minus strand of JAFRGW010000088.1, from coordinate 966 downwards.
ACCAGCGCCTCGGTCTTTGCCGGATCAATCTTGCCGTTTTCGTCCAGAACTTTTTCATCTGCGCTTGTATTCACGATCTTTCCGACCACTGCATGAAATGTGTCGGTGTAAATCGTCTGTTCAAGCTCGCACTCCATGACAACCGGAAATTCTTCGATAACCGGCGCATAGACGAATTCACTTTTCACAGCTGTGTATCCGGTCCGCTCGAATTTGTCATCCATCATATTTCCGGTCGCAATCCCGAAGAAGTCAGCGACATCCATATGTTCCCTGTCTGCAAGTGCCACTGTGAACGCTTTCGTCTTATGAATGTTCTGCGTCGTCTTGTGTCCTTCACCGATGAACAGCGTGATCTTGTTCATCTCGGAAATCATCCCCCACGCCGCGTTCATAACATTGACTTTTCCGTTCTCGTCATATGCTGCAATCATCAATACCGGCATCGGAAAGACTGCCGGAACAGCGCCCAGTGCTTTTTTCATGTGGTTCCCCTTTCTTTTTTGACAGTGCTATTGATACGGCGTGTTACAGATGAAGAAATCAGCATCGTTCCAGAAGATGCATCAAGCATGCGCAGGATCGGCGGCGTCTCAGAGATCAGATTGACAACCCACTTCAGCACCGTGATAACCGACCAGACACGTCCCTCCGGTTCACGTCCCGCACAGCGGGACAGCTGGTACTCACGTGCGCCGGGAATCAGGGCCCACCAGCCTTTCAGACCGGATTTCTCAAGAAGCTTCCAGGACCCTGCAATCATCAGGATCATTGCCAAAATGCCCCAGACTGTTGTGGTAGTGACATACTCCCACCATCTACGCAATGCGTTGAGGTGGGGGCTTCCTGCTCAACACCCCTGACGGGGTGAGTATCAACAGGCTATCCCCGCGTGTCCCGCGGTTCCTTCTATACTGTCCGTTCAGGACAGTTTTGTATGCTTGTTCCTGCTTTATCCTTCTACTT
>JAFRGW010000087.1 GCA_017433615.1 Eubacterium sp. | reverse complement strand
GCTTACACGGAGATCCCGAAATTCTGGGATGAGATCTGTGAAAAGTATGCTTACAACGTATATGCCGGAAATGCTCCTGCGAATCCCTATGAGCAGGCTCTGATAGATAACTGCATCGGGGAATATGGCGTCTGTATCGATGACATCGGCGGCGGAAAGTTCCGGTATCTCGTTGCCGGTAAATACACGGGCGGCGATGTACCGGAAGGCATGGTTGTCTATGAATTTCCCCGGAGCGACTGGGCGGTGTTCAGCTGCATCGGTCCGATTCCGGAGGCTCTGCAGAGCGTTAACACTCGAATCTTCCAGGAATGGGTGCCGGGCAACCCGGAGTATGAGCTCTGCGGTAACGCCAATGTTGAATGGTATGATTGCGTAAACGGCGAGAAAACTGACCCCGACTACCATAGCGCGGTCTGGGTACCGGTGAAGAGAAAAGAGTAAGCAGATCAACAATTTCAGTACCATCACGTAAAAAAGGAAGATGACCTGCACATGAAAATGCAGATTATCTGGATCAATATCATGTAAAGGCACATAAGCTTCTTTTCAATTTATATTATGAAAACATAGAAGCGTAAAATGAAGGGAAGAGGGCTATGGTTATGAATGCTTATACTGCATACTGCGGCCTGGACTGTGAGGTCTGTGAAGCGCGTCTGGCAACAGTAAACAACGATAATGACCTGCGGATAAAAGTCGCCAAGGAATGGTCAATACTTAACGCCGCGGAAATCACCCCGGAAATGATCAACTGTTCCGGCTGCCGGATTCCGGGAGTAAAGACTGTGTACTGTGATTCTTTATGTCCGATCAGGCAATGCGCTGCGGCCAGGAAGATGGAAACGTGCGGCAGCTGCCCGGAAATGAAGTCGTGCGAAAAAGTCGGGGCGATTATCAGAAACAATCCCGATGCCCTGGGCAGGCTCGAAACTGCCGGGAAGAAATGAATCCTGAAAGAGCACGCTGTCATTCAAAAAAAGCCGGGAAATACAAATCGGGTTTTATCGATCTTTATTTCATTGGCAATACATGGAAGTCAGACGGCGGACTGAAGTGATATTATTCCGTTTGACCGCCGTAACGGGGACAAAGACAGCAGTATATGCAAACCGGAAAATATAGATAAAGGAGATCATTATGGATATCAGAGAAGCTGCCGCTCCGGTCATCCAGAAACTGTATCCGAAAACATCACACATGGAAATGACCATCGGTATTCTCCGGGACGGGGAGGCCCAGGTTCTTCATCTTGATCCTGAGCAGAACGAATCCGCTGAGCCCCTTTTGTATCCGGTCGGTTCCATCTGTAAGACCTTTACCGCTTCACTGCTCGCGAAGTATGTCCAGGAAGGGAAAGCAGACCTCAACGCGCCGCTTTCCGAATATATCAACGGCCTTCCGGAGCAGTACTATCCTTCCCTGCGCAGACTGGCTGTACATGCGTCCGGCTACGGCGGGAAGCCCTTCGGCACCCTGGAAACGCTGATCCGGCTTGCGAATATGAATAAACCGGACGGCCTCCTGCATGTCAACCCGTTCCGCGGCACCCTTGACGAGGCTGCCATGCGGAAACTGATTGCCGAAACGAAGCTGAAGGACAAGGAGTATAAATTCGCCTATTCCAATCTCGGCTACGGGATCCTCGGCTATATTCTCGGCGTGATCGGGGAAAACAATTACTGGGATCTGATGAATGACTATATCCGGGATGATCTGGGCCTGCCGGAAACGATGATCGGCAATGTGGAGATTACCGGTTATGACAAGAAAGGGAATCCCTGTTCCACCTGGCAGTGGGAAAAGAGCGATGTCATCATGGCCGCCGGGGCCCTGAATTCAACCGCTGCGGACATGCTGAAATACGCGGCCATCCAGATGGATGACAGCAGGCCGTATCTGGATCTCTGCCATCAGGTCCAGGGAGAAGGGGGAAAAGGGTTCAGAAGCGGCCTGGCCTGGCGGCTGACGGACGACGGAATATCCTGGCATACCGGCAGCGCAGGTGCTTTCAGTGCCTGGCTTGGCCTGAGCCGCCGGAACAGGACAGCCGTTTTCATCGGCACCAATTACGCGCTGCTTGATGTGGAGAATCCCGGCCTGGACCTGCTGCGAAGCCTCTGACCGGAATCGTACAAAATTGTTTGTGAGACAGCCGTTATAACACGGCTGTCTTTTGCTGCTGCAGACAGAATGCCGGCAGAAAAAAATTATTTGTCATAAACATGACATACAGATGTCGTGTTACCCCTGCTATGATACAGATGGAGAAGGAAAGATGAAAACAGACAGACTGATCGGCATCCTGTCGGTGCTGCTGCAGAAAGACAAGACAACCGCCCCGGAACTGGCGGAGCAATTCGAGGTGTCGCGGCGGACAATCAACCGGGATATTGAAGCTTTGTGCATGGCCGGCATACCGATTCAGACCCTGCGCGGGCCGGACGGAGGAATCCGCATTATGGATGGATACCGGATGGACAGGACGATCCTGACATCAAAGGATATGCAGATGATACTCGCCGGGCTTCGCAGCCTGGACAGTGTCAGCGGCAGCCGGTACTACAGCCAGCTGATGGAGAAGATTCAGACGGGATCCTCTGAGTTTATCAGCGGCAAGGATTCGATACTGATTGATCTGTCGTCATGGTATCGGGATTCACTGGCTCCGAAGATAGAGACTATACAGGATGCGATCGAGTTAAAGAAGACCATCAGGTTTCAGTACTATTCACCGGGAGGGGATACAGAAAGAGAAATTGAACCATATTATCTTATCTTCAAATGGACAAGCTGGTATGTCTACGGCTATTGCTTTTTGAGGAATGATTTCAGACTGTTTAAACTAAATCGGATGGACAGTATCGCTCATGCAGCGTCTTTTAAGGGGGATCGGGAAGTTCCGATGCCGGACCTGTCAGATAAAAAGGTCTTTCCCGCAAAAGACAGGGTGAAGGCAGTGTTTGATCCTTCAATGAAATGGCAGCTTGTTGAAGAGTATGGCGCAGGTTCCTTTACGGAAATGGATGATGGAAGCCTGCTGTTTGAACATGAATATGCTGATGATGAAGGTCTGCTTGCCTGGATGCTTTCATGCAGGGATAAGGTGACTGTGCTGGAACCGGAGAGGATCAGGGATATGCTTTATCAGATCACCTCAGAATTAGCAAGAAGATATGAAGGAGAACGGAAATGAAAAACACAGCGTTGGTTGTGATAGACCTTCAGAATGATATTACGAAGAATTATAAAAAGATTATAGGACAGGTTAATGAAGCAATCGATTGGGCAGCGGCAAATGAAATGCATATCGTCTACATCAAGCACTACAATCTGTCCGAAAAGACAAGAACATTTAAGCCGGGGACCAAAGGTGCTGAACTGGTTCCCGAACTCAAGGTCGTGACAGATCATGTTTTTGAAAAGTCAAAAGCCAATGCGCTGACAAGTGAAGCCTTTGCGGGGTTTGTTGAGAAAAACAAAATAGCAGAGTTTTATATCACCGGTGCCGATGCAACAGGCTGTGTCAAGTCGACAAGCTATAACCTGGCAAAGGCAGGATACAAAGTGCACGTGATATCTGATTGCGTAACGAGTTATGATCTGAAAAAGCTGGATGAAATGTATATGTATTATGCGGATAAGGGCTGCGATGTTAAAAAACTGGCCGATTATACAGATGCTGAAAATACAATATAAAAAATTGGATGCTGACTGTTTTAACGCACATTCATTGGATTCTTTTGTCCGCCATCAGACTGTGACTGAGTGCTGGAGAAAAGCGGATAATAAATGGGTTCTTGTGCCGGATCCTTTTACCGAAAACTGGACGCTGGAACAGTGCCGGGCAATCGCCGAAGATATAGAGCAGCATATGAACCGTGATCATACAGGTTTTGGTGCATTTGACGATGGGCGTATTGTTGGTTTCGCAAGCGTATCACACAGCATTTTTGGAGAAACAGCGAATTATGTGGAACTGGTCTGCCTTCAGGTTTCAGAGGAATATCGGCACCAGGGCATTGGAAGGAAGCTTTTTGCCATGATCTGTGAAGAGGCACGGCGGCTTGGGGCGGATAAACTGTACATATCGGGTCACTCCTCGAAAGAATCACAGGCAGCGTACCATGCACTTGGCTGTAAGCATGCAGAGGAGATTAATAAGATCCTGGCAGAGAAGGAGCCTTTTGACGTACAGCTGGAATATATATTATGAACACCGATTGGAATGAAGTGGGGAAACGGGTATGGCGTTTGATTTCAAGAAAGAATATAAAGAATACTACCTGCCGGCAGGGAAGCCATCCATTGTCAATGTTCCGGCAATGAATTTCATCGCTGTGCGGGGCAGCGGGGATCCCAATGCCGCAGATGGTGAGTACCAGCAGGCCATCAGGCTTCTGTACGCGGTTGCCTATACCATCAAGATGAGCAAGAAAGGAGACCACAGGATCAAGGGTTACTTTGATTATGTGGTGCCGCCGCTGGAAGGGTTCTGGTGGCAGGAAGACACCGCTGGCGTTGATTACAGCCGCAAGCAGGATTTTCACTGGATTGCTGTGATCCGTCTGCCGGATTTTGTAACGGAAGAGGAATTCCGGTGGGCTGTGGCTGAAACCGCTGAGAAAAAACGGATGGATTGTTCCGTAGCGGAGTATCTGACCGTGGAAGAAGGACTCTGCGTGCAGTGCATGCATATCGGTCCCTATGATGATGAGCCCGCAACAGTACAGAAGATGCATGCGTTCATGGAACAGGAAGGCTATGACCTGGATATCACAGATGAGCGCCGGCACCATGAAATCTACCTGAGCGATGCCAGGAAAACAGCACCGGAAAAACTGAAAACCGTGATCCGGCACCCGGTAAAACCGAAAGGAAGCTGAGCCATGCATTTTGTTGATGCCAAAGGAATACTGACCGGCAGCGGCGGGCATATCGGAATGAACATCTACCGGGGCTGCAGCCATGGCTGTATTTACTGTGACAGCAGGAGCAGATGCTATCAGTTCAGCCACCCGTTTGAGGATATAGAGGTAAAGCGCAATGCCCCGGAACTGCTGGAAAAGGCACTGAGGTCAAAAAAACGGCGGTGCATGATCGGGACCGGCGCGATTTCAGATCCGTATATACCCCTCGAAGAAGAACTGCGGCTGACCCGGAAGTGCCTGGAAATCATACATAAATACGGGTTCGGGGCCGCGGTACAGACAAAATCGGACCGGATCCTGCAGGATATCGATCTGCTGGATGAGATCAACCGTTCGGCAAAGTGCGTGGTGCAGATGACGCTGACAACTTATGACGATGACCTGTGCAGAATCCTGGAACCGGGTGTGTGCAATACAAAACGGCGGATAGAAGTACTGTCAGAAATGCAGAAAAGGGGAATTCCCACGGTTGTCTGGATTACGCCGATTCTCCCGTTCATCAATGATACAGAAGAAAATCTCACGGCAATTCTGGATGAATGTATCCGGACCGGGGTCAAAGGCATCATTGATTTCGGTATGGGGCTGACCCTGCGGGAAGGCAGCCGGGAATATTATTATGCCGCGCTTGACAGACATTTCCCCGGCCTGAAGGAACGGTACATCAGCCGGTATGGGAATGCCTATGAACTGCCCAGTCCGAACGCCGCGGAACTGAAAGCGATATTTCAGAGGACGTGCAGGGCAAACGGGATTCTGTCGAGTCCGGAGGAGTGCTTCCGGTTTATCAGCGACCTGCCGGAGAGATTTCCGCAGCTGAGCATATTTGACCTGTAAGAAGGAGGCTGAGCATATGGAGTATATAAGGGTAACAAGGGAAAACCTGGAAACAGAACATATCTGCTGTGCCATATCAAACAATAAGGATGTACAGGTTTCATCCAAGAAAGCCTGGCTGGCCGAGCGGTTTGATGAAGGCCTCGTCTTCCTGAAAAGTGTGGAACGGGGCAAGTGCTTCATCGAGTATATTCCCGCGGAAAATGCCTGGGTGCCAATCGATGCGGACAGCTACATGTATATTGACTGTCTGTGGGTATCGGGCTCGTTCAAAGGACATGGATATTCAAACGATCTTCTGAAAGCCTGCATCGAAGACAGCCGGACAAAGGGCAAAGCGGGGCTGTGCATCCTGGCGGCAGCGAAGAAGAAACCCTTCCTGGCGGATCCGAAATACCTGCGGTACAAGGGGTTTACGGTATGCGATGAAGCGGCCAACGGGATTCAGCTGTGGTATCTCCCGTTTGAAAAAACCGTACCTGCACCGCGGTTCAGGGAATGTGCCAGGCATCCGCACATTGATGAGGGCGGTTATGTACTGTATTACACGAATCAGTGCCCCTTCAATGCTAAATATGTACCGGTTCTGGAAGAGACAGCCGCCAGAGCCGGCATCCCCTTCCGGGCAGTCAGGCTGGACAGCCGGGAGGCAGCCCGGAATGCCCCGACCCCGGTTACGAATTACGCCCTGTTTCATGATGGGGAATACCTGACAAACGAACAGATGAATGACAGGAAGTTCCTGAAAATGATCAACGGATAGGAGAATTGCATGCCTTCAACAAAAGCATATCTGGATTATATTTCCGAGCAGCTGTCCGGACTGGACGATGTTCGCTTCCGGCCGATGATAGGTGAATATTTACTGTACTACTGTGACCGGCTGGCCGGCGGGATCTATGATGACCGGCTGCTGGTAAAACCGGTTCCCTCAGCTTTGAAGATGATGCCTGGTGCGCCGAAAGAAATCCCCTATGAAGGCGCGAAGGAGATTCTGCTGGTGAAGGAAGTGGATAACCGGGAATTCCTGTGCGAACTGCTGCAGGTCATGTGGCCGGAACTGCCTGACAGGAAAAAGAAGACCCGGAGCAGGCACTAGGACTGCCGCGGGAAGACATATACAGGAATGCTGACAGATATTGACAAAAAAACGCCGTCCGGATACTTCTGTGTCCGACGGCGTTTTCAGCAGGATCTGGTTTTTATTTCCCGGCAGTTTCGCAGCTGAAGACGATGCCGCGGCGTTCCATGTAATAACTGCACAGGCCGCGGGTCGGGAAGGTCAGCACTTCGGCATCCGGATAGTCCTGACGGATCATATTCTTCAGGCTCTCTGCCAGTTCCGGGTTCTCCACGTGGGTGATGACAGCCCGGCCGCCGGTATAGCCGGCTTCCAGCGCAGCCTTGTAGATATTCTTCAGAGCCCCGCGTTCGCCCCGGGCCTTGCCGTTGACATTGATCGTGCCGGTTTCGGTGGCAGTGCCGGTGACGGCGATATTGAACATGCTCAGGGCCGCGGCCGCGGTCTTGCTGACCCGGCCGTTCTGGCTCAGATTGTGAACTGAGAAGAAAGCAAAGAAGAGCCGGGTATGGAGCAGATAATCCCTGATTGCCTGATCGATTTCCTCGAAGGTCATATCGGTGTGGGCCAGTTCTGCCAGTTTGTGCAGTACCAGCACTTCTTCGCCGCCGGTGGACAGGGAGTCAATCACCGAGACTTTTGTTCCGGGGTTTTCTTCCATGTACTGTTTGGCAGCCATCATGGCGCTGGCATAAGAACCGGACAGCGAGCTGGTTACGGTCATGACAAAGATTTCCCGGGCGCCGGCAAAAGCATTCAGCCACGCTTCAGCTGAAGGACAGGAAGTATAGGAACGGCCGCGGAAACGGGCCAGGTAATCCAGCATTTCTGTGATGTTCAGATCCGGTTCATCCACAAAGCTTCTTTCATCTGTATAGATGGTCAGCGGGACGGTACGAAAGTCCTCCCAGTCAAGGCCCTGCAGATCACAGGATGAATCTGCGATGATTCTCATGAAAATCACCTCCTGAAATAACATCGAAATTGTATGGGAAGGATCCTGATGATAAAATAAACACAAAGAAGAAAAGTGTAACATTGGGTACAGAAAAAGGAATTGTGTAACATATATGAAAATCAGGACTGATTTGAACAGCCGGACCGCCGCCACGAGGATGGCGATCGGCAATGCCATTCTTGACGAACTGGAGAAAAAGGAATTCGCCCGCATCAAGGTGACGGATGTCATCAGGATTGCCGGGGTGTCACGGATGACATTTTACCGCTACTATGAGAATCTGTATGACGCCCTGTGTGACTGCCTCGACATCATCGTGACCGGATATATGATCGAGGGAGGGGAAGTGAATGACCCGGGGGTTTATATGCGGCTGGAGCATATCGAGTTCTCGCTGAACTACTTTGACCGGTATTCCCGGTTCTTCCTGGTGCTGAACCGGCACGGTCTCTACACAATACTGATTGACGCGGTCAATGAGTACATGATGAAAAACATCATGCCCCAGAAGAAACTGCACATGTATGAACTGTATGCATATGCCGGCGGTCTGCTGAATTCCTTTCTGAAGTGGGAGGAGGGCGGCCGGCGGGAAAGCGCACACAGTGTTGCCATGATGATCTACCGGCTTTACAATCATCCGGACGGCGAGGAACCGGCGGAGATTGAGGAATGAAAAACAGGATTTCTCCTGTTTTTTATATGTTATTGACATTTAATCTGAAAGCGTTATCATAAAAATGTGGAAACGTTTACGGTAACGTTAACAAACAATCATGGTAACGATTAAGGACATAGCAAAACTATCAGGGTACAGTATCGGAACCGTATCCAGGGTCATTAATCAGCGCAGTGATGTAAGTCCGGCTGCCCGGGAGATCATTGAACGGGTTATCAGGGAGCAGAATTTCCAGCCGAACACCAATGCCCGGTTTTTGAAACAGGCGCTGCATTCACCGGTTACGGTAATTGTCAAGGGAATCGGCAATCCGTTTCTGGAGTCCATTCTTGAGGCGATCCAGATCAGCATGCAGATGCATGGGGAGAGCGTGAATGTCACCTTCCTGGATGAACAGGCTGATGAAATTGCCGAAGCGGTAAGGACTATCAGCCGCAGCAAGCCGAAGGGATTGATTTTCCTGGGCGGCAGCCTGCACAACTTCCGTGAAGGTTTCGGCCAGATCAATGTGCCGTCTGTCCTGGTAACGGCAGACGCTGCCGGGCTTGGTTTCCCGCAGCTATCAAGTTTCTGCACCGACGACGCAGAAGCTGCGGCAGAAGCCGTCAGGCGGCTGCTGGCAGGCGGTCACCGGCGGATCGGGATCCTGGGCGGATATCCGGTGCCCTATCCGGAAGACAACAGCATGAAGCGCTTTGACGGGGCGCTGGAAGAACTGCGGAAACACGGTATCGGCTTTGACCGGGACCGGGACTATGAAGGCTGCGGGTTCTCCATGGCCGAAGGGGAAGCCGGGGTAATCCGGCTGCTGCGGAAAGCACCCGACCTGACTGCCATCTTTGCCCTGGGGGACATGATCGCCATCGGCGCAATGAAAGGTCTCCGCACAATGGGCAGGCAGATTCCGGAAGACATCTCGATTATCGGCTTTGACGGCATCGGCTTCGGCTCCTATACAAATCCCTGCCTGGCCACGATCCGCCAGGATACTAACCGGCTGGCCAGCCGCACCGTGGAAACCCTGCTTCTGCAGATCAACACCAAGCGGCCGGCAGTCCACGAAATGATCCCATATGAATTCACGGCCGGAGACAGTATATCCGACCTGCACAGACCGCGCTGAAAGGGGGAACCATCATGGCAACAGTCAGTCTGAAAAATATCCAGAAAATCTATCCCAATACCGCAGATGATACCAGAAAACGCAGGAAAAAAGAGGATGACGCACCGAAGCGCAAAAGCAATCTGAAGATTACCGAGGAGGGTGTCGTCGCGGTTGATTCGTTCAACCTTGAGATCGCCGACAAGGAATTCATCGTCCTGGTCGGGCCTTCCGGCTGCGGCAAGTCCACGACCCTGCGCATGGTGGCCGGTCTTGAGGACATCACCCGCGGAGACCTGTTCATTGACGGCAAGCGGATGAACGATGTGGCCCCGAAGGACCGGGATATCGCCATGGTGTTCCAGAACTATGCCCTGTATCCGCATATGACCGTACGGCAGAACCTGCAGTTCCCGCTCGAACTGCGGAATGTGCCGAAAGATGAAATGAACCGCCGGGTTGATGAAGCTGCGGAGATCCTCGGTATTACCGAGTACCTGGAGCGCAAGCCGAAGGCATTGTCCGGCGGCCAGCGGCAGAGAGTCGCGATCGGCCGGGCGATTGTGCGGGATCCGAAACTGCTGCTGATGGATGAACCGCTGTCCAACCTGGATGCCAAGCTGCGGAACCAGATGCGGGCCGAGATCATCAAACTGCGGCAGAAGATCAACTCCACGTTTATCTACGTCACGCATGATCAGACCGAAGCGATGACCCTGGGAGACCGGATTGTCATCATGAAGGACGGTGTAGTACAGCAGGTGGGAACACCGCAGGAAGTGTTTGACGAACCGCATAACCTGGTCGTGGCCGGCTTTATCGGCATGCCGCAGATGAACTTCTATGACGGCAAACTGCTTCTGAATGAAAACGGAACATATGCCGTGCAGGT
>JAFRGW010000004.1 GCA_017433615.1 Eubacterium sp. | reverse complement strand
GAATACCCTGAACCGCAGTGCCATCGCGTCGCGTCTTGGCGTGGAGAAATCTGCGGATTTTATCGTCTTTGACAAAGCAATGGATGAGCTGGAGGAATCCTGGCAGCTGGTCCGCAACAAGAAAAACATGTACCAGACCCGCAGCCAGGCCGGCTTTATCGAAGCAGTTATCCATATCAGCCGCAAGGGCAGCGGGTATATTGATCTGGAAGACGGTACAGTGCTGATTCCGGCTGAGGAACAGAATCACGCGATGGACCGTGATCTCGTGCTGTTCAAACCATATGACGGCGGCACCGGGACGGTTCTGCAGGTATTGAAGCATGCCCGCACCCATGTAACGGGAACGTACGTCAGAACCGGCAGTACGCTGCGCTGCATCCCGGATGACGACCGGATCCGCAGCGGCAGATATCTGGTCATGAATGAAAAATCACTGTCACCGGCAGAAGGATCACGGGTGCTGCTCAGGATCGAGTCCTATGACCAGCCGCTGAAACTGCGGCCGGAGCGGATCATCGGGCATGCGGATGACCCCGGCATGGATATTCTTTCCCTGCTGCTGGACAGCGGGGTGGATCCGGAATTCAGCGAAAAGGCTATGCAGGAAGCGCAGCAGGTTCCCCAGGAAGTCCTTCCGGCAGAACTGGCCGGACGGCGGGATCTGCGCGATATACTGACCATCACGATGGACGGGGCCGGTTCAAAGGACTTCGATGATGCCGTGGCGGTCAGCAAGACAGATGACGGCTGGGAACTGCTGGTTTCCATCGCGGATGTCAGCCATTATGTAACACCGGGTTCGGCTCTGGACAAAGAAGCATACGAACGGGGTTTTTCGGTCTATGTGACCGACCGGGTGGTGCCGATGCTGCCGCATGCGCTGAGCAACGGGATCTGCAGCCTGAATCCGCAGGCAGACCGGCTGACGATCACCTGTGCCATGCGGATTTCTCCTGAAGGGAAAACCACTGCCGCGGAAATCTTTCCGTCTGTGATCCACTCGGATGAACGGATGACCTATGAAGATGTCAACCGGATTTACAGCGGTGATGAGGACATGCGGACGAAATACAGTCATCTGCTCAATATGCTGGAGGATCTGCGGGCCTGTGCCGATGCGGTGCGAAGGGATAGAACATGGCGCGGGGCCATCGATTTTGATACGGAAGAAGCCGAGATCATCGTTGATGAGAAAGGCCATCCGACAGAGGTGAGAGCCCGGGTGCGGGGTGTGGCCGAACGGGTCATCGAAGACTGCATGATCGCCGCAAATGTCAGTGTTGCCCGCTTCATGCACGCCAATGCCATTCCCTGTGTTTACCGGATTCATGAAGAACCGCAGCTGCGGAAACTGCGGGCATTTGAACAGCTGTCATTCCGGCTGGGCTGCCGGTTTACCCGGCCCCGGGACAGTTCGGTAAAGGCGAAGGATCTGCAGGCATTTCTGGAAAGCTGCCGGGAAGAACCGCAGTATGAAGTGCTGTCCCGCAGCCTGCTCAGATGCATGCAGAAAGCCAGGTATGACAGTGTCTGTGCCGGACATTTCGGTATTGCCGAAGAAGATTATCTGCATTTCACTTCACCGATCCGCCGGTATCCGGACCTGATTGTCCACCGGATGCTGCGGAAATATGCATTTGATGAAAACGGCGCGGGGAAAGACCGGGCCGGGGACGAAGCGGCAGTTCAGGAAATAGCCGTCCAGGCCAGCATGCGGGAGCGGATTTCTGACGATGCCGAATGGACTGTTACGGATATGAAGAAGGCCGAATACATGGCAGACCACATCGGTCAGCAGTATGAAGGAATCATCTCTTCCGTTACCGGTTTTGGCTTCTATGTCCTGCTTGCCAATACAGTTGAAGGTCTGGTCCGTATCCAGAGCCTGAGTGATGATTACTACCGTTACAGCGAAGAAGAGGGCTCCCTGGTCGGCCGCAGCCGCGGCAATACATACCGGCTTGGCCAGAAGGTGAGGATCAGAGTCGTGGCAGCTGATAAGAATACGCGCACAATTGACTTTGAACTGATACAATCAGGAAAGAAGCCGATGCACAGGCCGTCCGGCAATCAGAAAAGAAGACGGCAGACCCGGCCGGGAAGGAGAGAGCGGCATGGCAGAAAAAAATGATGGAATGAAGGTTGTCGCCCAGAACCGCCGGGCCAGCCATGATTATTTCCTGGATGAGAAAATCGAATGCGGTATTGCCCTGACCGGTACGGAAATCAAATCGGTGCGGGAGGGGAAGATCCAGTTTCAGGATTCCTATATTTCCATACGCAACGGGGAAGCCTGGATCAAGGGAATGCATATTTCCCCCTACAAATACGGCAATATCTTCAATGTGGATGAAACCAGGGACCGCAAACTGCTGATGCATAAATATGAGATCCGCAAGCTTTATGACAAAGTGCGGCTCAAGGGTTACACGCTGATTCCGGTCCGCATGTATCTGAAAAGCGGGCGGGCCAAACTGGAAATCGCCCTGGCCCGCGGCAAGAATCTCTATGACAAGCGGGAAAGCGCGAAACTGCGCGACGCCAAGCGGGAGGTGGAGAAAGCGCTGAAATTCAAGAGGTAGGAAACGATGGAAGAACTGGCTGAAATTATGCGTCTGCATGCTGAAAAATACCCCGGCATGAAACCGCAGGACTGCATCAAGCTGCTGTATCAGAATACCTGGGGCGGCGGGCATATGATCGCCGATCCGGAAAAGGCCCTGGCTTATCTGAAACAGGAACTGCAGGAGGTTGAACCGGATCCGGAAGCGGAACTGTATGTGCCGATCGGCAGCGGCATGTGCCGGCTGAACCTGGCCAGGGCAATGACGCTGTATTCCGCTGAAGAGATCAACGGTTGGTTTGTCCGCAGCGCCGCTGTCACGACCGGCTCCATGACCGAGTTCATGCGGAAGCTGAAATTCTTCAGGAATCATTTTGAGTCCTTCGGCTTCTCTGTCAGCCGTGAAGAGATGGAGGCATATCTTGCCTTTTACCGCGGTAATGCCTATCCGGCGGTTCATCACAGCGAAGAATACCGGAACCTGTACCATCCGCATTACCGTGTCATCCGCATGGGGCTCTGGGAGACAGTTGATATTCCGGCAGAAAAGTGATACATTACTCTCGCATCAGACACGGGGCTGTCAAGGTTTCGACAGGTTTACGTTTGATCCGGATTGCAGTGGAGTTGTGCCCTAAGCACTATTAAATTTAAACGCTAACAGAAACAATAGTTTCGCATTCGCTGCTTAATCGCTCGATAAAGAGCTGCAGCTGAGCCGGCCGGCAGATTGCCGTTTGCTGTCGACTGTGTAATTCAAGCGGATAAGGTGAATCCTGCGCCTGGAAGAGGATCCTGACAAATTTACAGGCATATTCGGCTGACGGGTAGTCCGCTGTCATGTCGCCGTCTTATCAATCAGCGGTCTAAACTGTAGATATCCGGATGTGGGACGACTCTTGGACAGGGGTTCGACTCCCCTCAGCTCCACCATAGACAACAGACAGGACTGCAACAGTCCTGTTTTTTGTGTTTATTGGTGGAAATGTCAAATTCTATTTACATTTGACAGTTCATTTTGTATGATAAAAATGTAAAATACATTTAACATTACGAGGGAATGGTTATGAAAAAGATTTTTATGAAAGCAGATGAAATGGAAATGGCAGTGAATTACAAAGCAGCCCGTAATACCTATGTGTTTTTAGAGGTGTCACTTGCGGTGTATTGTCTGATCTATCGTCTGAGAACAGGGGAACTGCCCTGGGTCTGGCTGATCTTCATTGGTTCCGGTTTAGTGTTCTGGGGAACGAAATCGATAGAAACAAAGCGTCTTACTGCTCCGGGGGATTCTGATGAAGAATAATATCAAAGAACTCCGGAAGAGTAAAAGCCTGCGGCAGGAAGACCTGGCGGAGATCCTCGGAGTTACCAGACAGACCATTATTGCGATAGAAAACAATAAATATGATCCGACACTGGAATTGGCGATGAAGATTTCTGAATACTTTGAAATGAGTGTGAACGAGATCTTCAGTCTGAAATAGGAAGTTTTCAACTTGTTATTCTGCGAAGAATCTTATACTCCCTGCTGATGATCAGGGATTCGTCTGAACTGCCATTGGATCCTCCATGAACGATGAACAGGATCTGAAGATCCTGTTTTTTTGTATAATTAAGTGAAGGATAAAATCAAATTGATGGGGTGGTAAGCAGGACATGAATATAGTTGAGTATGGCACTGAGCATAAAGATACGATTATTCTGCTTCATGGCGGCGGATTGTCATGGTGGAACTACCGGGAATCGGCGATGCTCCTGCAGAATGAGTATCATATCGTTCTCCCGATTCTTGACGGACATGCAGGCAGTGACCGGCCGTTTACAACGATTGAAGAAAATGCGGCCGAGATCATTTCCTTCATTGATGTGCATCTGGGCGGGCATGTTCTGCTGATCGGTGGTCTTTCTCTGGGCGGTCAGATCCTGCTTGAACTATTGTCTCAGCGGGGAGATATCTGCAGCCATGCATTGGTCGAGAGCGCGGCGGTCATTCCTTCAAAACTGACGAACGCGTTGATTGCCCCGGCTTTCGGCAGCAGCTACGGACTGATCAGCAACAGAAGTTTCGCCAGACTGCAGTTTCAATCCCTGCACATGAAGCCGGAGCTGTTTGAAGATTATTACCGGGATACCTGCCTGATTAAAAAGCAGGACATGATCGCTTTCATGAAAGCAAATACGTCATATGCGCTGAAGGATGCATTCAGGGAAACAGCTGCGGACGTACACGTTTATGTCGGGGAAAAGGAGACAGGGGAGATTCTGCGCTCCGCGGAAGCCATCTGCAGGATGCGTCCCTCCTGCATCCTGCACCGTATGAAAGGCCTGCGGCATGGAGAGTTTTCAATTAACCACGCGGATCAGTACGCGGAAGCCATACGGCGGATCATTCATGGTGAATAAATACCAGACTGTGAAACAGGTCAGGATATGATGATAAGAAAACAGCAATGCCACGGGATACCGGCATGGATGGCTGACCGTGATATGCCGCTTTGCCGGGGTTCCGTTAACTGCCTGTTCTTTGAACTATGGAAGAGTAATCATCTGCCGGCGGGGACAGCGGTATCTTTCTTTGTGATTCGAACCATCAACAAACGGGATCTTAAACTTTATGGTGAACAAATCATATTAGGATATTTATAGCGACAGCCAATCGGGGTTTATGGAGGAAAGAACATGCAGAAGCGAACGAACATTCTGGCAGGGTTTCTTGTCGTTTTAATGGTTGTTTCACTGGCCGCCTGTTCTTCCGGCAAAGAGAAAACAGTGTTTGACATGATCAGAGAGAGCCCTGCCGCAAGGATGGAACTGCCGGATGGATCAAGCACGATCATTGACAGTGAGATTGCATCACTCCATTCTTTTGCTGATCTGGACATAAAGGCATCTCCTTTGGAACCTGCTGACAGTGAAGAGGACTGGCTGTACCGCATTGTCTTCAACCCTTCTGAGAAAGTGACAGGAGCCGATGAAATCATAGTTTCTTTTCATTCGGACTATGTGCAGATCAATACAGAGTATTTCCTGCCTGCAGATGGTGTCTCATATGAGAGTATCCTTGAATGGGCTGAGGGCAAATTCGCTTACTTTTCGGGATAGAACCGCATGTTCCTTTTCATGTTGTTCTGCAAGGGGCTGGAAAATCTCCGCCGAAGGATTCATCTGAACTGCTGTTAATTCCATTTGGACAACAGACAGGACTGTTACTGTCCTGTTTTTGTATAATTATGCTGAAAAGGCAAAGCGGAGTTTGAAATGGAGAAGTGTATGCCGGAAGATAATGAAAACAAGATAAGGACTGCCCGCCGCAATGACTGGAAGACAGAGCCCATGCCTGAACAGCATGAGGTTTTCGTACTCACCAGGTCTTTCAGCGATGAGGAAATGGCTGTGCTCCGCCGCGGCAATATTCCCCAGGCGATGGAAGACAAGTGGTTCTGGTATATGGAGGATTCGACGCTTTGGGCACACCGCAGCTGGACAGGGCACTGCATTTACCGGATTGACTTTAAAAAAGACAATCATCATATCGTGACGGTCAACCGTGACCCGGAACAGTACAGGTCCAGCAGTATCGAAGCAGACATCGAGACACTAAACAAACTGTTAAACTGGTGGATCCGGGCGCCCTATGATCACTATGGTGAGTGGCTGTCGGAAACATATGATGTATTGCAGAAAGCAGGCAAGGCATAATCCATAAGGCGGCTGCGGGAATGAGAATGAGGAAGATATGAGCGATTTCATCTGGTTTGTTATGACGGGAGTCCTGTTTGTGCTCTTAGGCATGATATTCATCATGCTGGGCTGGCAGATCTGGAAAAAGCAGAAGATGGATCTGATCATCAGTTATCACAGCGGCAGGGTAAGTGAGGAAAACAGACAGGCATACTGTACGTTTGCGGGCGGCGGAGTTCTTGTGATGGGAATCGGGTTTCTGCTTTCCGGAATCTGCACAGCATTGAATCAGTCTGTGCTCATCTTTGTTCCAATGACGGCCGGCTTTGTTATCGGACTGGGGCTGCTGACAGCAGCAGTGAGGAAATACAATCACTGACAGAACGGCAGGTGCAGAGCGCCGGCGGGGACAATGTCTGAAAGAATAATAAGTCATGCAGACCGGACTATGATGAGGGAGAACTATGAACAGCATATGGTCAGATTATGTGCAGGGTGTAATGACGCTTTATCTCAGCAGAAAGCTGAGATTTGACGACCATTTCTTTACGCAGTATGACAGGGTGTTCAGCCTTGACCATGACAGCGAACTGAAGATTCTGGAAATCGGCTGCGGGCCCGGCGCGCTGGCGGAAGCACTGCACAGGTGGTATCCCAGGGCACAGATCACGGCCATTGACAGGGACAGCAGATTTATAGCGTTCGCCCGGGAAAACGTAACAGGTGTAAATTTCATGGAAGCTGACGCTGTACATCTGCCGTTTGAAAACGATTCGTTTGATGTCACAATTTCCTATACGGTGCAGGAACATGTTGAACCGTCAGCCTTCTGGAATGAGCAGAAACGGGTGCTCAAACCCGGCGGGGTATGCCTGTGCCTGTCTGCCAGGAGAGGAATACAGTGCGTCGCACCGTGCCTGGAAATGACAGCGGGAGAAAAAGACTTCTGGGACAGTGTCCCGCCGGCAGATGATGAACTGGAAAAGTATGGTGTCGGCAGGTACCGGGTATCGGAGGCAGGCCTTCCCATTTCCATGGAACAGCATGGCTTTGCGGATGTGACGACCGGGTATGCGCTGATTGATCTTACTCCGGATAACCCGGGATATTCTTCACAGATGGCCGAAACCATGATTGAAGCGATGCGGCAGAATGATCTGGAAGCGATCCGGTCTGCGCATTCACCCGGCGCACAGAAAGCAGTTGACAGTGTCAATGCCAAATATGACAAGCGCCTCCGCCTGTACCGTGAGGGGATCAGGCAGTGGGACACAAATGTTTCAGTGACAATGATTGTCCGCGGGAGAAAGGAACTGATTCCATCAGAATAAAGTGCGTCTATGAAAAGAAAACTCAGAATTATCAGTCTGATCATGTTTGTGATTGCGGCTGCATTTGTGGCGGCTGCGCTGTCAAATCCTGCCCTGGGCCAGGTGATTTATATCGGGGATTTTGTCTTCGGGCCAAAGCTGTGGCGGATATGCTATGCCTTATATGCGGCTGTAATGATATATCTGTTTATCGCGTCGTTCATTGTCCAGAATAAAAAGTAGGCAGGTGTAT
>JAFRGW010000086.1 GCA_017433615.1 Eubacterium sp. | reverse complement strand
TTTGTGTAGGGCCGTGGATGCATATAGGTCGCCCGGCTCAGGTGGAAGTCGCCGTTAGACATATATGCATCCACGGCCCCGCGAAGGTAGCGTTCGCAATTGTACGTCGTCCTCAGCCCCGCCAAAGAGTAAGCGCGAGGCGGTGGGGACAAATATATGTTCAATGGCGAATTCTACCTGAGCCAGGGAACATATATTTGTCCCCAACACCTCACGCAAACTCACTTAAAGCCCCCTTCAATCAGGTTCCTCTTCATCAAATGCGACAACCACATAATAACCGCGGTCGGTATGGCGGATATCCTTTACGATTCCTTCCCGCGACTGCAGCCTCTCATATCCCTGATAGTTTCTGCTCATTGCCACTGCAGGGATGATTGTGTAATAAAAGGATGTCGGCAGAGTGCTCTCTGTGACATCGACATGATCGCCGACTTCCACGAGCCCCTGCCGCTCCATCTTAAATTCCATTTCTCTCATATAGGTATTTCGGCTTTCTGCCTGTAAGAAGAGACGGAATGTGCCTGATCACAGATTCCGCCTGCAATAAATGAAGACCGGAATATGTATGTTCGCGGATTCCGCCTGTAATAAACGAAGACCGGAATATGTCTGATGGCGAATTCCACCTGAGCCAGAAGACATATTCCGGTCAGCCTTTTAATTGATACAAGCTCTTTGCATTAATGATGGAACAGACGGATTCCCGTAAACGCCATCACCATTCCATTCTTGTTGCAGCAGTCAATGACAAGATCATCGCGTACAGATCCGCCCGGCTCTGCAATGTATTTCACGCCGCTCTTCTTCGCGCGCTCGATGTTGTCATAGAACGGGAAGAATGCATCTGAGCCGAGTACGACATCGGTCATCTGATCCAGCCATGCACGCTTCTCTTCGCGCGTGAACACTTCAGGCTTCACTGTGAAGATATTCTCCCATTTTCCGTCGTCCAGGACATCCATATATTCCTCGCCGATATACAGATCGATCGCATTGTCGCGGTCTGCACGGCGGATGTCATCACGGAACGGGAGCTCCAGTACCTTCGGGCACTGACGCAGCCACCAGTTATCCGCCTTGGATCCTGCAAGACGTGTGCAGTGGATCCGGGACTGCTGGCCTGCACCGACGCCGATTGCCTGACCGTCCTTGACGAAGCAGACGGAATTGGACTGCGTATATTTCAGTGTGATAAGTGCAATCTTCAGATCACGAACCGCCTCAGCCGGCATTTCCTTGTTTTCTGTCACAATGTTGGAAAGCAGTTCATCATCGATCGGGAGTTCCTGACGTCCCTGTTCGAACGTGATGCCGTAAACCTGCTTGCGCTCAAGCGGTGCCGGCCGGTAGTTCTCATCCATCTGGATGACAACATAGTTGCCGTTCTTCTTGGAGCGAAGCAGTTCCAGCGCCTCATCTGTATAACCCGGCGCAATGACGCCGTCCGAAACTTCACGCTTGATCAGACGCGCCGTGTCTTTGTCACAGACGTCTGAAAGTGCAATGAAATCACCGAAAGAAGACATTCTGTCCGCGCCGCGCGCACGTGCATAGGCACAGGCAAGCGGTGAAAGATCACCCAGATCATCCACCCAGTAAATCTTGCGAAGGACATCAGACATCGGAAGACCGACTGCTGCGCCGGCCGGTGATACATGCTTGAAGGATGTTGCTGCCGGAAGCCCGGTCTCTTTCTTCAGTTCCTGTACCAGCTGCCAGCCGTTAAACGCATCCAGAAAATTGATGTATCCGGGACGTCCTGACAGAATGGTAACCGGCAGTTCCTGTCCGTCCTCCATATAGATTCGGGACGGTTTCTGGTTCGGGTTGCATCCATACTTTAACTGAAGCTCATTCATTTCAAAATCTCCTTTATTATGCCCGGCTTTATTTCAGTCCAGTTCTTCATTTCGCAGTTTACTGACCCTGATGCTTGTTCATAATTGCAGAAACATATTCTCCCGAAGAGAGTGTAATGTAACGAACAAACAGCGAAACCTTATTCTCTTCATTGAGACTCTCCCAGAGAGTCTTTGTGAAACGCTCAATATTTCCCTCGATCTTAACCGGCTTCGGCTCGCCCTCAAAACTCGGAAGCGGATCGCCGTCTGACATATAGGTGTGGATAAAACGGCCGACACCCGGCGTGCAGTTTGCATACTGGAATGTATAGCGGTTAACCTGATCCATCTCGGCCGGCTCACGTTTCAGAATGGACATGTAATATTTCATCATGCCGCCTTCAACATTTACCAGTCCGGAAATACGCGGAGTGAAATTCGGACGGTCCGGCTCATAACCGCGGCGCAGCAGAGACTGCTCGAAAGTCTTGCCCTTCTCCATTTCTTCAAAGATGGTATCTGTCTGGTCACCGTTTGTGACGATCGTATTGTCGCCCTGCACACGTACCGGTGCATAAATAATCAGTGACGGATCCTCCAGCTTTGCCGGATCATACGGCTGCGTGCGGATTCCCGCTCCGTCGGCGACAAAGATACGGTTGCGGCTGTTTTCACTTCTGCCCATGATAAAATATGCGATGACCGCATGCGCCGCATCCTCAGAACGGCCGATGATAATGCCGCGTCCCGGATATGAATTACCGCGCAGTTCTTCCTCTAATGACAAGTATGGCATCTTATTCCTCCTTATCTCCTCTGCAAATCGAAATCTGCGAAGGAGACAGGGGACGGTTCTCTGTCTCCCCGCACAGAAATCTCACTTGGCGGGATGTGATTTCCAAAGCAGCGAATTTCACCTGAGCTGCGTGTGAGTCGCGCGCGCACCGCGTTCGCAAGCTCATCGCGCACCGCGCACGGAAGTGGAAATCACATCCCATGATTTTTGAAGGAGACAGAGAACCGTCCCCTGTCTCCAAAATCCGCCTTAAGCCAGCGGATATTTCTCTGTCAGTTCTTTTACAATCGCGCGTGCCGCATCACCGGTTGTCTCCGGATCATGGATGGTCATGGCGATGGCATCTGCAAGCCGGTCCATATCAGCAACATTCAGTCCGCGTGTTGTCACAGCCGGCGTGCCCAGACGGATGCCGCTGGTGACAAACGGTGACTTCGGATCCTGCGGAACTGTGTTCTTATTGGCCGTAATGTTGACTGCCTCCAGCTGATTCTGGACGTCTTTTCCTGTTTTTCCAAGTGAGACCAGATTCACCAGCATCAGATGGTTGTCGGTTCCTCCGGATACCAGCGGAATATTGCGGCTTACAAGACCATTTGCAAGTGCATTTGCATTATCAATGATGTTCTTAGCGTAGATCTTAAATGACGGATCCAGAATTTCCTTGAAGCAGACTGCTTTTGCGGCAATCACATGCTCAAGCGGACCGCCCTGAATTCCCGGGAAGACTGCCTTGTTCAGCTTGTGTTCTTCCGCAAATTCAGCACTGGAAAGGATCAGACCGCCGCGCGGGCCGCGCAGGGTCTTATGCGTTGTCGTCGTTGTAACATGTGCGTACGGAATCGGGCTCTCATGATAACCGGTAACCACAAGTCCTGCGATGTGTGCGATGTCTGCAAGCAGGAATGCGCCGACTTCATCAGCAATCTCACGGAAGCGCTTAAAATCGATCTTGCGCGCGTATGCACTGGCACCGCACACGATCAGCTTCGGCTGACATTCCTTTGCAATCCGCTCGACTTCATCGTAGTCGATATAACCTTCTGCATTCACGCCATACGGTACAATATTAAAATAAGTACCGGAGAAGTTTGCAGGGCTTCCGTGTGAAAGGTGTCCGCCTTCATTGAGGTTCATGCCCATAACTGTATCACCCTGCTGAAGAAGCGCAAGAAATACAGCCATATTGGCCTGCGCGCCGGAGTGCGGCTGTACATTGACATATGTGCAGCCAAAAATTTCTTTTGCGCGCTCGATTGCGAGTGTCTCCGCCTGATCGATGATCTCACAGCCGCCGTAATACCGTTTTCCCGGGTAACCTTCCGCATACTTGTTGGTAAAAGGACTTCCCATTGCCGCCATAACGGCCTGCGATGCCCAGTTCTCCGATGCGATCAGTTCGAGATGTGTGTTCTGCCGCTCCAGTTCCGCCTCGAGAAGTGCTGCGATCTCAGGATCTGTTTTTCTGACTGCTTCAATTGAATACATGTGCTACCTCCGTTTGAAACTTCGTGTGTATCATGATCTGCCTCCCTGAACCGGCAGGCAGTTCATACGCCTTTATACTCTGTCATCATATCTACAGGCATGGAAAATGTCAATCAAATATCAATAATTCTTTGGGACTGGAGGTGAGATTCCTGCAGCCGTCCTCTGTCACAATTACCAGATCTTCAATCCTGACGCCGCAATATCCGGGGATATAGATTCCAGGTTCAACTGTCACTGCCATGCCGGGTTCCAGAACATCTTTTGCGCCCGGTGCCAGCCGCGGATCTTCGTGGATAAACAGGCCGACCGAATGTCCGAGTGAATGACCGAAACAGTCTCCGTATCCTGCGCCTTCAATAATATCTCTGGCCGCCCGGTCGGCTTCCTCACCGGTAATTCCGGCCCGGATCACCGCGAGCGCCGCTTTCTGTGCCCGCAGAACCGTGTCATAGATTTCAGCCTGTCTGGCCTCCAGTGTGCCGAACCCGACCGTGCGGGTCATATCCGAGCAATATCCCTGATAACAGCAGCCGAAATCCATCGTCAGGAAATCTCCCTGCCTGATCTTCCGCTCTGTCGGCACAGCATGCGGCATGGATGAATTCGGTCCCGACGCAACAATTGTCTCAAACGAAAGCCGCTCAGCGCCGTGTTTCTTCATGAGATACTCCAGTTCCGCTGCGATTTCCAGTTCCGTCATTCCGGTTTTCAGGATTTTCAGCAGATCGTTGAATGCCGCATCCCCAATCGCCTCAGCTCTCTGCAGCAGTACAATCTCCTCTTCTGTCTTGACTCTGCGAAGATGATTGACTTCCTCTCCGGCAGGAATCCAGCAGCTGATCTCCGGAAGTGCTTCCCGCAGCTTTGCAAATGCTGCACATGTCAGGTGAAGATCCTCATAGGCAATATTCTGCACTGCCTGCCGGGAGCAGATCTCCTGCAGAATTGCCTCGCGTCTGTGCTTTCTGCTTTCTTCAATGACTTCAAAATCACTCTCATTCTGTGCCGCTTCCGTATAGCGGGAGTCCGTGATCAGAACACAGCTTTCCTGTGTAATGAACAACGCTCCCTCTCCGCCGGCAAATCCGGAAATGTAACGCATATTATACGGATCTGTAATATAGACAGCATCCGCTTTCTCAGATTCTTCCGTAGACTGCAGGCGGGACATAAGCCTTGATGCGTATTCCTTCATCTGTGTATTCCTCCTCCAACAGCTGTCCGTGTTTTCTTATCAGTGCCAGTTTTCCCGCTTCTGCATAGGGAAAGACACGTTCAATTAAAATCTGCCGCGACTGGATCAGCTCCTCCAGCGCCCCCAGAAATGCATCCAGCCCCTCTCCGGTTTTTGCAGAAACCGGAATGCTGTAATCCGCTCTGAGATCTTTGAGATGCGGAATCTCTGCCGTTCCCTCTGCAAGCTGTATGCGCAGAAGGTCCTGTTTGTTGAACAGGGTGATGACAGGTTTCTCATCCGCTTTCAGATCATGGAGCGTCTCGTAGACGACCTGCATCTTGATCAGCGCCTGCGGATCCGATGCGTCCACGACATGTATAATGTAATCGGCAATGGCCGCTTCTTCCAGTGTGCTTTTAAATGATTCAATCAGATGATGCGGCAGTTTCCGGATAAATCCGACCGTATCTGTCAGCAGAATATCTGTTCCGCCGGGCAGTTTCAGTGCGCGCGTCGTCGGATCCAGTGTTGCAAACAGCGCATCCTCCTCCAGAACACCGGCGTCGGTCAGATGATTCAGCAGCGTCGACTTGCCCGCATTGGTATAGCCCACAATTGCAGCCGTTGGCCGCGCATTTTTCTTCCGGCCCTCACGCACCACATCCCGGTGCCGTTCCACCTCGCGGAGTTCCCGCTTCAGCATACCGATCCGTTCCCGGATCAGACGTCTGTCCTGCTCGAGCTTTTTCTCACCGGGACCGCGCGTACCGATGCCGCCGCCGAGTCTTGAAAGCGATTTTCCAAGTCCTGTCAGTCTGGATGCACGATATTTTAACTGCGCCAGCTCCACCTGGATTTTTCCCTCACTTGTTCTGGCATGTGCAGCAAATATATCCAGAATGAGAAGGGTCCGGTCCATCACTTTACACTGCAGCATTTCCTGCAGGTTGCTCATCTGTGCCGGCGAGAGCTCATCGTCACAGATCACACCGTTCGCATCCAGCATCTGCGTCAGTTCCTTCAGTTCTTCTATTTTCCCTTTTCCGAGGTAGGTGCCGGGATCCGGACGCTCCCGGTTCTGTATCATGTATGTCAGCACTTCCGCCCCGGCAGTCTTTGCCAGTTCTTCCAGTTCGGCAAGTGAAACAGCCGGATCCAGCGTCTGGTCCGAGGCGATGCCGACAAGAATGACCCGGTCGCGGATTTCATCTATTTCATGCATGTGTTTTTCCTGTTTTTCTATCTGTCTGATTAACCGATACCGGCAATTGGCTTTCCGAAACTGCGTCTTGCTCAGGAAATCCTTAAGAATCAACTGAAACCGTATGATTCCTGCATTTATCTGCTTGCCAGAAACAGATTTTCTCTGCGTGCGGCCGCATTATCCGGATACTTCTCCACAAATGCCTGCATCTTCTGCTTTGCCATATTGAAATCCAGCATCCGCTCATAGATTACAATCTCATTGAACAGAAGCGATTCTGTGACTTCCGGATTGTTCTCTGCAATTCCCTTGCTGATATCCAGCAGTGCAGCATCATAATCGCCGTCAGCCATATCACAGAGCGCCAGTCCGTTATAGGCTGTCGCACGGTTTTCTTCATCATTTACAAGCTTCTGATATGCTTCTCTGGCTGCTGCCGTATCATTGTTATCGATACAGACTTTTCCCAGCAGAATGACCGCATCAAGGCTTCCCATATCGGCAGCTGTCTGCAGATTTTTCCGCGCATCTTCATAGTTGCCCAGATAATAGTAAATCAGGCCCTGATTGTAGTAATCCTCATTGTTGCTGATCTTGTGTTCCAGCGCATAGGACAGATAGGCGGCCCCGTCGGCCTCCCGGCTGGCGTCTGCCAGTATTTCATAGATCTGAATGCAGTTCTCGTAGCTCGGCATCTCTGTGATCACCCGGTCAAAGTCAGCTGAGGCATTGTCGAGATCCTGCCAGGATGCATAGGCTTTCCCGCGCATCAGGTACGCCCTGTCCGGCGTCAGTCCATTGGCCAGTTCTGTGTAGAGTGCGAGTGCTTCATCCTGTCTGCCGCATTCGGCATATGCTTCCGCCAGATAATACTGAACATCCTCCTTGAATGCCTTGTCACTGCCGTCCCGCTCCCAGGTATCCAGAGAGCGCTCAAACATCGTGACCGCACTGGCATATTCCCCCTGGTTCATATAGACAATGCCTTCTCCGCGATAGGCCTCCGCTTTCCGGCTGTCCTGGTCAATCGCTGTTTTAAACTGCGTCATGGCCGTTTCATAATCGCCGCTTTCCAGCGCCGCCACAGCTTTGTCATAAGCAGCTGAATGCTTCTCTGCCGCTTTGCCGCAGCCTGCAAGAATCAGTGCCGCGGCCGTGCCTGCAACTACCAGACAGCAGAGTTTCCTGCAGAGTTTATGCATATTTGATTTTTTCCCGGTTCCTCTCATGTCTGAAGACATGGATCTCCGGCGTTGAAGAATGATCTGTCTCATCATCAATCCAGTACCAGTCCTTCCTCCTGCATCACCTTCACAATGCTGTCGACACATTCGCCGCAGACTGCATCAGACGCTGCCTCGACCATCACGCGGATCAGCGGCTCTGTTCCGCTCTCGCGTACCAGAACACGCCCGTCGCTTCCCAGCTTTTTGCTGACTGCTTCAACCGCTTCCAGCATACGTGCATTTTCTCTTGCCGTATTTTTGTCCGCCACGCGCACATTTTTCAGAAGCTGCGGGAAAATGGTGACTTCTGAAGATAATTCCGCAAGCGATGCCTGATTTTCCGCCATGGCATCCAGAAGCATCAGCGAAGTCAGAATTCCGTCGCCGGTTTTCGCGTGCTCTGCAAGAATAATGTGGCCGGACTGTTCGCCGCCAATGGAATAACCGTTGGCAAACATACATTCTGCGACATATTTATCACCGACTGCTGTCTGCTCATAGCGGATTCCCGCAGTGTCGAGCGCCTTGTAGAGACCGATATTGGACATCACGGTTGTTACCAGTGTATTGCCTTCGAGCGTACCCTGTTTCTTCAGATAGTTCGCGCCGATGTACATGATCAGATCGCCGTCAATAAGATTTCCGTTTTCATCGACTGCAAGGCAGCGGTCCCCGTCGCCATCGTAGGCAAAACCGGCATGCAGATGGTTTTCACGCACAAACTGCTGCAGGGATTCCATGTGTGTGGAGCCACAGTCCCGGTTGATATTTACCCCGTCAGGGCTGTTGTGAATGACCATAACTTCTGCGCCCGCTTTTCCCAGCACCTTCGCGGCAATTGCCGAAGTACTTCCGTTTGCACAGTCAATGGCAATCCGGCAGCCGGCAAATGAATGTCCTGCCGCCGAGACGAGATAATCAATATAATCATCGACACCTTTTGTATAGGTGATGACCGATCCGATCTCCTCCCGCATTGCCCGCGGTATTTCCGGTGTTCCCGCGTCGATATACTGCTCAATCGCATTCTCAACCGATGCCTCGATTTTCTGTCCGTTCGAGCCGATCAGCTTAATGCCATTGTCGTAGAAAGGGTTGTGCGATGCAGAAATCATTACACCGCAGTCAAACTGTTCTTTCCGCACCATATATGCGACACTCGGTGTCGTCGTCACCTGCATCAGATATGCATCGGCTCCCGATTCTGCAATACCGGACGCAAGTGCATGCTCCAGCATGTCACCGGATCTTCTGGTATCCTTGCCGATCACAATTTTTGCCCTGTGGTTCTGTCCGTAAAACCATCCGATGTAGCGTCCGATTGCAAACGCATGCTCCGCAGTCAGCT
The DNA here is from genome assembly GCA_017433615.1 of Eubacterium sp. Classification (GTDB taxonomy): domain Bacteria; phylum Bacillota; class Clostridia; order Lachnospirales; family Lachnospiraceae; genus CADBRN01. The sequence continues at coordinate 894 of JAFRGW010000086.1, read as the reverse complement.
GTACATTTGCTTCCCCGCGAAATCCGTCTGTTCCGAAATATTTACCCACGTTCTTTTCCCTCCGTTCTTCCTGAAAATCACGTCTGTGGAATACTTGTTTATCGTTTTACTGTGCCGCCAGTTTCTCGGCCTGATCTGCCGTTGTCAGCGCATCAATCAGCTCCTGCAGATCGCCGTTCAGGATGTCATTGATCCGGTGCAGCGTCAGCTTGATCCTGTGATCTGTCACGCGCCCCTGCGGGAAATTATAAGTCCTGATTTTCTCTGAGCGGTCGCCTGTGCCGATCTGGCTTCTTCGTTCTGCCGCCTCCTCTGCATGCCTTCTGTCCAGTTCCATCTGATAGAGTCTGGACCGCAGAACTTTCAGTGCCTTGTCTTTGTTTTTGAGCTGGGATTTCTCATCCTGACAGGAGATAACAATCCCGGTCGGTATATGTGTCAGACGCACTGCAGAATCCGTCGTATTGACACTCTGTCCGCCGTTTCCAGATGAGCGGAACACATCAAATCTGCAGTCGTTGAGATCAATCTGGAAATCCACTTCCTCCGCCTCAGGCATGATCGCCACTGTAACCGTGGAAGTATGGATTCTGCCGCCGCTCTCCGTCTCCGGCACGCGCTGTACACGGTGAACGCCGCTCTCATATTTCAGCTTCGAATAGGCACCCGCACCGCGGATCATGAAGGTTACTTCTTTAAATCCGCCGATCCCGCTCTCGTTGAGCGTCATAATTTCTGTTTTCCAGTGATTCGTTTCCGCATAGCGGCTGTACATGCGGTACAGCTCTGCTGCAAAAAGTGCGGCCTCCTCGCCGCCTGCCCCCGCGCGGATCTCGACAATTACATTTTTCTGATCATTGGGATCTTTCGGAAGCAGAAGTATCTGGAGTTTTT
>JAFRGW010000085.1 GCA_017433615.1 Eubacterium sp. | reverse complement strand
GCGTTGTTGTTTCCGAAGAAGTCGGCTATGAACTGAAGGATGCCAACATCCAGATGCTTGGCCGTGCAAAGACCGTTAAAGTAAATAAAGAGAACACTGTTATCGTTGACGGCGCTGGCGACAGCAAAGCAATCGCTGACAGAGTTGCTTCCATCAAAGCTCAGTATGAAATGACCACCTCTGAGTATGACAAAGAAAAACTTCAGGAAAGAATGGCTAAACTGGCCGGCGGCGTTGCTGTTGTCCGCGTTGGCGCTGCTACCGAAACTGAAATGAAGGAAGCAAAACTTCGTATGGAAGATGCCCTGAACGCAACACGTGCTGCTGTTGAAGAAGGCATCATCGCAGGCGGCGGTTCCGCATATGTACATGCAACCAAGGAACTGTTCAGCTTCGCAGATGCACTCGAAGGCGACGAGAAGACCGGTGCACAGATCATCATCAAGGCACTTGAGTCTCCGCTTAAGACCATCGCTGAAAACGCAGGTCTTGACGGATCCGTCATCGTAAACAAAGTCAAAGAGTCCAAGAAGGGCATCGGCTTTGATGCATACAGAGAAGAGTATGTTGATATGGTTAAAGCAGGCATTCTGGATCCGGTAAAGGTAACCAGAAGTGCACTGCAGAACGCAACCAGCATCGCATCCTCCCTGCTGACCACAGAATCTGCAGTCGCAAACATCAAAGAAGACACACCGGCAATGCCGACCCCGCCGATGATGTAACGTAAGCAATGAGCAGGATAAGACCGCAGTAAGTACAGCGTGACCGCTTGCGGGCTAAGATGTACTTACAAGGGCTGATCGGGCGAATGCTCGATAATGAGCGAATCTGCGATTCGCGAGTGGATCCTGCGAACATTAGAGAAACAAAAAATACCGCGATCCACACGCCTTGGTGCGTAGATCGCGGTATTTTTCTTGTTTTATGCGGCGCAGCCCTTCATCCCTCACAAATCAAAGATTTGTGAGGGATGAAAGTGGCTTTGCTGAATATCACATAAAAGCGCAGCCCCACACCGAGTGTCGAAGACGCGAGGTGTGCTGCTTCTTTGCTGAATATCACCTTCGAAATCCTCCGGTTTGTTGACAATCCGCAGGATCATTGTTAAAATGAAAATGCACGATTAATACATACGCAAGGCTCCGCACCATTCTATCATAACGGTGTGGGGCTTTTATTGAATTGACAGGGGATATAAGGTATGAGGCTGACAGAATTATTAAAAAAGATTCAGTACCGGCATCTTTCGGGAGATCCGGATCCGGAGATAACAGGCGTCGCGTTCGATTCAAGGGATTTGCAGGCAGGAGGCCTGTTTGTCTGCATACGCGGAAGGATGCAGGACGGACATAGATTTATACCCGAGGCACAAAAGAAGGGTGCTGTCTGTATCGTGGTGGAGGATTTTGCCTCCTGTACAGAAGCAGAACAGCATGCCGCTGCGCAAATGACGGTAATTGAGACGCACAATACCCGTCTGGCCCTTGCGGAAATATCAGCAGCATGGTTTAGTTATCCGGCGGAGGAGCTGAAGACGATTGGCATTACAGGAACCAAAGGAAAAACGACCAGTGCCTATATGATCCGTTCCATTCTGGAAAATGCCGGCATGAAGGTCGGACTGATCAGTACCATTGAGATGATCATCGGCGAGAAGCATATAAAGGCGGAAAACACGACCCCCGAGTCTTACAGGATTCAGGAGGCGTTCAGAGAGATGGCCGATTCTGGCTGTGAAGTCGTAGTGGTAGAGGTGTCTTCCCAGGCACTGCTGATGGATCGTGTATCCGGTTTCACGTTTGATTTTGGCATTTTTACAAATATTGAATCGGATCATATCAGTCCGCAGGAGCATGCAGATTTTGAAGAGTATCTGGCCTGCAAAAAGAAACTTCTGTCACAGAGCAGAATCGGGATTGTAAACAGAGACGACCCGCGCTTTTCAGATATTATTGAGGGCGCCGGGTGTCCGATTGAAACATACGGATTTCATCCGGAGGCTGATTACCGGGCCGAAAACGAACTGTTGATTGCCAAACCAGGCTATCTCGGAATTACATACAATGCGCTCGGTAAAGAGGAACTGGAAGTATCAATTGACATTCCCGGACGTTTTTCCATCTATAATTCACTGGCTGCAATTGCGGTCTGTCATCATTTTGGCGTCAGCAGGGAAAATATCCTGGCAGCACTGAAAGGGGCTAAAATCAGAGGGCGCATAGAGCTGATTCCGGTATCAGATGAATTTACACTTTTGATCGACTATGCCCATAATGCGATGTCTCTGGAAAATCTGCTTGTGACATTGCGGGAGTATCATCCCGCACGGCTGATCTGTCTGTTCGGATGTGGAGGAGACCGGGACCGGAGCCGGCGCTTTGAGATGGGAGAAATCTCAGGACGACGGGCGGATTTTACCATTCTGACGTCGGATAATCCGCGTTTTGAGAATCCGCAGACAATCCTGGATGATATTCAGAAGGGAATTGACCGCACCAGCGGTGAGTATGTGATCATTCCGGACCGGAAAAAGGCGATACGCTATGCGATCGACATGGGTGAGCCGGGAGATATTATTGTACTTGCCGGTAAGGGACACGAGGACTGTCTTGAGATCAACGGGAAGAGAATTCCGATGGACGAGAGAGAGCTGATCCGCGAAATTCTTGAAGAGAAAAATATATAACATTTTTACAATTCGATAAAGCAGAAATGCGAATGTTTTCTATTTGCTTTTCCTCTTTTCACATGTTACACTAGGAAACAATATTCAAAGCGAGATAAATTTATTATATTAAAAGAAGAAGGAGGAACAACTGCCATGGCCACATATATTAATGAACCTTCCCATACCTTTAACGAATACCTTCTGATCCCCGGCTATTCTTCAGCCGAATGTGTTCCTGCAGCAGTATCGCTCAAAACTCCGCTTGTCAAATATAAAAAAGGGGAAGAACCTGCAATTTCCCTTTCCATCCCGATGGTTTCTGCAATCATGCAGTCTGTCTCCGGGGACCGTCTTGCGATTGCGCTCGCAAAGAGCGGCGGCGTATCTTTTATTTACGGATCACAGACGATTGAGCAGGAAGCAGCCATGGTTGCAAAGGTAAAAGCTTATAAATCCGGATTTGTGCCGAGTGATTCCAACGTACGTCCGGATCAGACACTTGCCGATGTCCTGCGTCTCAAAGAAGAGACGGGCCATTCGACGATCGCAGTTACGGATGACGGAACGGTCAACGGCAAGCTGGTCGGTATTGTCACCAGCCGTGATTATCGTGTCAGCCGCATGGCAGGCGATGAAAAAGTTGAAACATTCATGACACCGATTGAAAAGGTCGTCTATGCAAAAGAGGGAACAACCCTGAAGGAAGCCAATGACATTATCTGGGATAATAAGCTGAATGCACTTCCGATTGTCAATGATGACGGCCGTCTTGTTGCGTTTGTTTTTCGCAAGGACTATGAAGATCATAAGGAAAATCCGCACGAACTGCTGGATGCACACAAGCGTTACATTGTCGGTGCGGGCATCAATACCCGTGACTATCGCGAAAGAATCCCGGCACTGGTCGACGCAGGCGCTGACGTTCTCTGCATTGACTCTTCGGAAGGATTTTCCGAGTGGCAGAAGCTGACTCTGCAGTGGGCGCGCGAGAACTACGGCGATACCGTTAAAATCGGTGCGGGCAATGTTGTAGACAAAGAGGGATTCCTGTTCCTGGCAGAGAGCGGTGCTGATTTTGTCAAAGTAGGCATCGGCGGCGGATCGATCTGTATTACCCGTGAGACCAAGGGGATCGGACGCGGTCAGGCGACTGCGCTGATTGAGGTCTGCAAGGCGCGTGATGAATACTTCGAGCGTACAGGCACCTATATTCCGGTTTGTTCAGACGGCGGTATTGTATACGATCATCATATTACGCTGGCACTTGCAATGGGCGCTGATTTTGTCATGCTCGGCAGATATTTCGCCCGTTTTGACGAGAGTCCGACAGCAAAACTGATGGTCGGTGGTTCCTATGTAAAGGAATACTGGGGCGAAGGTTCCAACCGTGCGCGGAACTGGCAGCGCTATGACCTCGGCGGCGACAAGAAGCTGACATTTGAAGAAGGTGTCGATTCCTATGTTCCGTATGCAGGTCCGCTGAAGGAGAACGTAGAGAAGACCACCAGTAAGATCCGTTCTACCATGTGCAACTGCGGTGCGCTGACAATTCCGGAACTGCAGCAGAAAGCAAAGATTACGCTGGTATCTGCGACCAGTATCGTTGAGGGCGGCGCACACGACGTTATCCGGAGAGAGAAGACGACAACGGACAATCACTAATCATTTATACTGCAAGGTGGCCGAAAGCCTGTATTGGAGACCGTAGTTGTAAAAGCAGATGGCAGATTCAAAACATTCAAAACAGAATAAGTCCCGGAAGAAACCGGGCAGCACGGTCAGGAAGACGTCTTCTCCCGGCAGACGGCAGACGAAAAGAAGAAGCAAAAGCACAGCCGGGAGCAAAGTAAACCGCCGGCATATGGCGATTGCACTGCTTCTGGTGGGAATTGCTGTTTTCGTATCGTTGGTTCTTCTTGTACTGAGCGGTCAGTATGAGAGGATCGTGGGCTCATCGCCATTTGCAGAAAAGACTGACAGCGAGACGTCAGAATGGGAGCGTGACGACTTGAACGGGATTGATGACGGAAGACCGCCGCTGGACGTGCAGCTGCTGACACCGAACAACTATTCAAGGCCACAGCTTGCCATGGATGAAATCAACGGCATTGTGATTCATTATACGGCAAATCCGGGCGCGACGGCACAGGGCAACCACGACTATTTTGAAAAGCTGAAAGATACCAGAGAGACCTATGCCAGCAGTCATTTTGTGATCGGGCTGGAAGGTGAGATCATTCAGTGCATACCGAGTACCGAGGTCTCTTACGCATCGAATGAAAGAAATTTTGACACACTTTCGATTGAGTGCTGCCATCCGGATGAAAGCGGAAAGTTTAATGAGGCGACATACCGTTCGCTGGTTGAACTGACAGCATGGCTCTGCAGACATTTTGAGATATCCCCTGACAATGTCATCCGGCATTATGATGTAACGGGGAAAATCTGTCCGAAGTATTTTGTTGAGCATGAAGATGCATGGGAAGACTTTCTGGATGAAGTCCGGGCGGCTGTCTGATGCACTTAGAGCAGTTATCTGAATCTAAAAAACAGATAAGATCCATATAGACGAATAGAAAAGATGCAATCATAAAAGAGGTTCCGGCGGCGATGCCGGAACCTCTTTTCGTTGGGCAATACATTTTAATGGCAAGGGGTCTTTACAGCTCTGAATACCCGTAACTGTTGACCAGTGCATCAATCGGCTTGCCTTCTTTGCACATCGGGCAGTTGCCGTAGTCATACATCTCATAATCCGGCAGATCCTTCAGGGTAAATGCAGAACGGATCTTGAGGTCTGCAACTTCGTCAACAGCGCTGAAAAGTGCGCAGATGCCGGTCGGGATCGCCTTATAATATTTCAGGGAATTAATCATATGCTCAACAGTACGGCCGGTTGAAATCGCACCAAACAGGCAGAGAATATGTTTGCCTTCAATCATCGGAAGCATGTTGTCGCGGAATACGATCTGCCCCGTGTTGCTATACTCCGGAGAAGTGACATACAGTGTGCGGTGTGCATTGTAGGAGAGAACACCGGATCGTGTCAATTCTTCAGAAAGATAGGTGCCGATGACCTTCGTTCCGTCTGCGCATACAATGGTGTCAACCGGTGTATCAACAGAATAATGCATTGCGAGCAGATGTGCTACGCCGTTTGCTTCAGAACAACGGGATTTCAGAACGGCGAAATCCATGTAGTAGTTGTTGTGAGAATGCTCAGAAGCAAAATGCCCGGGAATGATACGAAGCTTCACGTTCGGATTAACTGAAGCGGGAATTTTTGTGTATTCTTTTAACATAGTCTGCTCCTTTCCTGCAGTAGTTCTCTTATTTCTGTCGACATTATAACATAGATCAAATTGTATGTGCAACTACCACAATAAATGTTCTTTTTTTGCCTGAAATTTATCAGAAATTCCTTATTGTAAAAAAACCGCGGCACAGACATCATAGGATGTCCATGCTGCGGCTTTTTATAAGGAAAAAGGATTGTTTTGTATGGAGGTAATCAGCCTTCAATCTCGGAGATCTTGACCGGTCTTCCTTCTTTGCAGGATTTTGTAGCTGCTGCAGCCATCAGAACCGGATACAATCCGTCGATACCGCATACCGGTGTCTCTGTGTCGTTTGCAACTGCCTGTGCAAATGCCTGCATTTCAGAAACGAATGCCTGTGTGTAACGATCCCACATAACGCTGTAGGTGTTCTCACTCTTTGTGCATTCTGCATCAGAGATCACGACTGTATTCGGTGTATCGTTCTGGTTGTAAGCAACGCCTTTAGAACCAAAGACTTCTACGCGCTGATCATAGCCGTAAACAGCCTGTCTGCTGTTGTCGATAACGCCGATTGCTCCGTTTGCGAACTTCAGGGTGACAACTGCTGTATCAACGTCGCCTGCTTCGCCGATTGCCGGATCAACCAGAACAGCGCCCTTCGCGTAAACTTCCTCAACCTCAGAACCTGCGAGGTAGCGGGCCATATCGAAATCATGAATCATCATGTCGTAGAAAATACCACCGGAAACTTTTACATAGTCGATTGACGGCGGCTCAGGATCACGGGAGCTGATTCTTACGAGCTGTACATCGCCGACTTTGCCGGCACGGACTGCATCGTAAACACCTTTGTGGTTGTGGTCGAAGCGTCTGCAGAATCCGATCTGAAGCTTAACGCCTGCTTCTTTTGCAGTGTCAATTGCCTCATGGACTTTTGCCAGATCATAGTCAACCGGCTTCTCGCAGAATACGTGCTTGCCTGCCTTTGCGCCTTCGATGATATATTTGGAATGTGTATCAGTAGAGGAGCAGATGATGATTGCCTCGATCTCAGAATCATTCAGAATATCTTCTGCGTCTTTTGTTGTATTTGTGATGCCATACTGTGTGCAGTAAGCTGCTGTTGCATCATTCATGAACGGATCTGCGACTGTCTTGATGTCCATTTCCGGAACAAACAGAGAAATGTTCTTAATGTGTACTTTACCAATACGTCCTGCGCCGATGATACCTACTTTCATGATAACCCTCCTGTGGTTTTTGACACATTTGCACATTGTGCAATATCTATGCCCGATTAAAAAGGAGTCCCTTTTTCATAAGAAATTGCACATGTGCACGTTGTGTGTTGCTTGATGATGCAATTATATTACAGCCCCTAAAATGTGTCAATGTAACAATGAAACAATTTTGCAGACGAAAATATGTTACAAATGCACAAATTATTTTATTTGCCTGCCGTTGAATCATTTTGTAATAAATGCTAAACTGATATAAACATTGCACATCCTCAGGAGACTGCGGAAAGTGCATGAAAAGACACACAGAAACACGCAGATGATATAATCCGTGAGCTTGATTTACTGAGGTATTGAAATGAAAAAGAAAGTTACCCTTCAGATGGTGGCTGATTACGCGGGAGTTTCCAGGGGAACTGTAGACCGGGTGATTAACAACCGGGCACATGTCAGCCAGACGATATATCAGCGTGTTATGGAGGCACTTGAGGCAACAGGATACGTGACTTCTAAGGATGTGTATCTGCATAACATGCAGCATAATGCAGAGATTCAGGAAGAGAAGACGGAACCGGCTGTTATCGGTGTGCTGCTGCCTAACTGGACAGGATATTTTGAAACGGAGGTGCAGCGGGGACTGCAGAAGGCCCGCGAGGAATTTGAGCCGCAGCAAATCCGTATTCTTATTGAGAAATGTGAATCGGATCTTCCGCAGGAGGCAGTGCAGCGTTTACACAGACTGCAGGATGCAGGAGCAGGAGGTCTGGCTGTATGTGCGGCGGATACACCGGTTTTGAGTGACGAACTCAGGCAGCTGACAGAAAGGAACATTCCGGTTATTACATTTAACTCAGATCTGCCTGACAGTGGCCGGAAGTTATTTGTCGGCCAGGACTATTATCAGAGCGGACGCGTCGCAGGCGAGCTGGCGCGAATCTGCACCGCGCCGGACACACGTATTGCCGCGACCGTCGGGAACCGCGCCTTTTATTCACACAGAAGCCGGCTGCAGGGGTTTCTTGACCGGATGAAGGAGGCGGGGAGAGACGGGCAGATCGAGGTGCTGGAAACATTTAATGATTATCATCTCACTTATATGAATGTGAAGGATTATCTCACCCGGCATCCGGAAACCGGCCTGATCTATATGGCAAACCAGAGCATCGCGGGATGCATACAGGCGCTGCAGGAAATGGGACTGCCGCAGCGGCCGAAGATTCTCACACATGACTATTCGATGGAGACAAAGATTCTGCTGGAAGAGGGAAGCATCGACTTCACAATCTCCCAGAACATCTACCAGCAGGGATTTTTGCCCATCTCGCTGCTCTGCGATTACATACAGGGCCGGCAACTGCCGGAGGAAGACATCATCTCGCCGGAACTGTCAATTATCACGTCACAAAACCTGTGATGCGGGGTGGATTGCGAGAACGCGAAGCTAGGAGCAATCCGAGGTATCACAAAAACCAGAAAAGACACCGGAGCATTTTATGTCGAGTGACAGATAATAGAGAATGTGGTATTCTGTATATAATGTTTTATACAATGGAAAGATAATATCAGAATAAATGAAGCTAATGACCAATATGCAGATTCAACAGGAGGCATTATGAATCAGTTTACACAGTATGCACCAACAGAAATCATCTTTGGAGTCGGAACAGAAGTAAAGACAGGAAAAGAAGTTAAGAAGTGGGGCGGCAGCCGTGTGTTTGTTGTGTACGGCGGCGGCAGCGTCATCCGCAGCGGACTGATGGGACGCGTGGAAGCATCCCTGAAAGATGCAGAGCTGGAATATGAGTTTTGCGGCGGCGTAAAGCCGAATCCGCGTCTCGCATTTGCGGAAGAAGCAAGAAAGAAAGCAGAAGCTTTTGGTGCAGATTTCCTCCTGGCAGTCGGCGGCGGAAGTTCCATCGATACGGCAAAAGCCATTGCGCATGGCCTTGCAAATCCGGGTGTGGCACTCTGGGACATCTGGATGGGAAAGGTACCGCTTGAGAAATCCACGCCCGTCGCAGCAATTCTTACCATTCCTGCAGCCGGCAGCGAAATGAGTGATTCCGCAGTTCTGACCAACGAAGAGGAAGGCGTAAAAGCCGGCATCAGCACACCGTTCAACCGCTGCAAATTTGCAATTATGAATCCGGATCTGCCGCTGACCCTGCCGGATTACCAGCTTTCCTGCGGCATCTGTGACATCATGATGCATACACTGGACCGTTATTTCATCCCGAAGCCGAAGTGTGATCTGACGGACGAGATCGCAGAGGGACTGCTCCGCACAGTAATCCGTAATGGTAAACAGGCACTGGACGACCGCACAGATGACGATGCAATGGGTGAAATCATGTGGGCATCCAGTATTTCCCATAACGGAATGACAGGACTCGGACGCGCGCGCGATTTCTCTGTTCATAAATTCGGCCACGCGCTTAGCGCACGCTATGATGTGACACACGGCGCGTCCCTGGCGGCTGTCTGGGGCTCCTGGGCAAAATATCTCTACAAAGATGCGCCGGAACGTTTTGCACAGTACGCTCGGAATGTATGGGGCGTGAAGGAAGATGACGATCTCCGCGCAGCACGTGAAGGAATTCAGGCAACCGTAGATTACTTCCGTTCCATTAAGCTGCCCGTATGTCTGCCGGATCTGAACCTCGGCGAACTGACAGAGGCGGATCTCGAGGCAATGGCGGCTGACGCGACAAAGAACGACACCGTAAAGCTGACCCAGATCAAGCCGGTTGGCTATGCAGAAGCACTGGAGATTTTCCAGATGGCAAATGTGCCGGACGAAGCGCACGGAGCAGGGTACTGCCCGGAATAATACAGAGCAGGAAAACATGTTTTACAATAATGTTTACAGGCATCCTTTCGCAAGAAGAGAGAACTGACAATATTTGGGCGCCACATAAGTTGCTTATGCGGCGCCCGTTTCTTTTATATGCGGTGTTTCCAAAAGAGACAGTTCATGTGGATTACGAGAGGTTTTGTGATGTCAAATATAAAAAAGACTGCGGATCCGTCAATCGAAAAACTGCAGGAAGATGTTATTCATCTGAAAAGAATTCTGAACAGCCTTGATATCGGGATTGTAGCACTGGATGCGGAAAAGAAGATATCTTTCTTTAATACTGCATGGGGAAATATTCACGGAATCAAGGAAAATGATGAGAGCCTGATCGGAACGGATTTCAGGGAGGGTTTTCCGGAGTCGCCGATGGCGACGGCAATGTACGGGAAGACAGGCAGCCCTTCAGAACCGCTTCATATGTCTTACAGCGGGGCAGTCGTTCTCACATATTACAGACCGATAACAGACGGAAAAAATATTCTGGGTACGGTTTCGATCGTGCGGGATTACAATAAGGTTCGCAATTTGTCCATTGATATCAGAGAAGAACAGTCTGTAGAATCTTTGTTTGAAAATATTTTTAACCGGCTGAAGGAAAGTGTTTTCTATGTTGATAACCGTCTGTTCATTGAGTATGTGAATCCTGCTTTCCGGGAAGCATTCGGAATGCATTCGGGAGAGGTTCTTCGCAGTCAGCAGATCAGGCAGCTGGTTCAGCAGGCTTTCCGCGAAGAGAATCTGGAGGGGTTTGAGAAGAAGACCATCCTGAAGACAAACAGCGGTCGTGATGTAAATGTACATGTTTTTTCGCTTCCAGTTGTCAATGTGCATCACGAAACGGAAGGCATGATCATGATCATCTCGGATATTACAGATATCAGAAGCCTTCAGGCAGAGATGCTGCTGAAAAATTCACTGCTGGAGTATTATGAGAAGCATCTGCGGAAGATTCCGAGGGAAATGATTTGTGTCGCGCCGAACTTTAAGGAAGCGATTTCTCTGGCATTGAAAGTGGCTGAAACTTCTGTGCCGGTTTATATTGAAGGGGAAAACGGCGTCGGAAAAGAGCTGATTGCCCAATTGATCCACAATAACAGTGATCGGGCAGGCAAACCTTTTATTGCCGTGAACTGTGGGGCAATTCCGGAATCTCTCTGGGAAAGTGAAATGTTCGGTTATGAAGCCGGTGCATTTACAGGGGCCAACAAGGGCGGAAAGGCCGGCATTTTTGAACTTGCAGACGGCGGAACCGTGTTCCTGGACGAGGTCGGTGAACTTTCACTGAATGCACAGGTCAAAATGCTGCGGTTTCTTCAGAATATGGAGATCCAGAAGGTCGGGCGCAAAGCTGTCAAAAAGGTAAATGTCAGAGTGATCTCTGCCATGAACCGCTCTCTGGAGGAGATGATTGAGAAGGGTGAATTCCGTGTGGATTTGTACTACCGGCTGAATGTCATGTCCATTCATGTGCCGCCGCTCAGAGAGAGAAGTACAGAGATCATCCCGCTTGCGGAACATTTTGTGGAGTTGTTCAATCAGAACTACGGGAAAAGTACCGTGTTGTCAGATGAGGTGAAAGAACTTCTGCAAATGCAGAAATGGCCGGGAAATGTCAGGCAGCTGCGCAATGTCATTGAACATGGGGTGGTAATGTGTGAGGATGTGATCCTTCCGCTGCATCTGCCGCATCATATGATTCAGGAGAAAGACGGACAGGCGGATCACGCTCCGGGCAAGACTGCGGAGTTTCATTTTGCAGCAGAAAACCTGCCGGAAAAAGTGCGGGAGCTGGAGGAAAGAATGATCCGGATGGCACTGGAGGACTGCGGCGGGAATAAAAGCAGAGCAATTGAGCTGCTCCGGATCAGCAGAAAAAAGTTTTATGCCAAGCTGAAGGAATACGGCATCGAATAAAAACTAAAAGTTAATCAGAATTATGATCAAGTGTTTTCTTTGGAAACAGATTTGTTTCCGGAGGAAACACTTTTTTGTATATGAAATTCATTTTTTTGACAATGAACAGCCGGAAAATCAGGTTTTTTCATAGGGCGAATAGTTTGGCACGAAAATTGCATGTGTATGGATATCGTTGTCAAACAATTCGGTGAGGAGGTGGTGAGAAATGTGTGAACTTGAGTGGAAAGGAGGAACAGGCGTGAAACAGATTGCAGTATACGGCTCCGGCACAATCGGAGCCTGTGAAGCTACGCTGACTTCGGGAAACGGATTTCCGACAGTTGTCATCGGACATTCAGAAGCCGGACTTGTGCGCTGCAGAAAGACCATTGAGCAAAACTGGGACGATCTGATTGCGGAAGGTCTCGCGACGGAAAAAAACAAACTGGCGGCACTCAGTCTGGTGACAATCACAAATGATCCGTCCATGCTGCAGGGCAGCAGTATTGTATTTGAGGCAGTTGCGGAAGCGGCCGAAACCAAGAAAGCAGTCTACAGTGCGATCACAGAGCATGCAGGAAAAGACGTGGTTGTCGCATCTACGACGTCATCAATTGATGCGGAGACGCTTGCGGCACTGATTGAAAATCCCTCCAGATTTCTGATTGCACATCCGTTTCAGCCGGCACATATGCTGCCGCTCGTTGAAGTTGTGCGAAGTAGCTGCACGTCCGATGCGGCAGTGGAACAGACCTGCGCACTGCTGGAACAGCTGCACAGGAAGATCGTGGTGCTGAACAGGAGCGTTCCGGGATTTCTCGTCAACCGCTTTGCACAGGCATTGTTCCGGGAGAGTATTTACCTGATGGAGCAGGGGGTTGTCAGTGCGGCTGACATCGATACCGCAGTGAAATACGCGGTGGGAATGCGCTACGCATCGATCGGGCTGCTGGAATATTATGATGCGGTCGGATTTGAACTGGAAGAGGCAATTGCGAAAAATGTTTATCCGGATCTCTGTGATACGAAGGAGATCCAGAAAACGACCCTTGATGGAATTGCCGCCGGAAACACCGGACAGAAAGCCGGGAAAGGCCTGTTTGACTGGTCAGTCAAGGATGAGGACGATTTCAGAAGAAGGAAACAGGCGCCGTATTTTGCGGGCGTGAAAGAGTGGAATATGCCGGAATAATATGTAAAATGCAGTTCTGCAGGTCAGGCATGCAGGCGGAGAGGAGGATTTTAATGGCAAATAATAACTGGAAAATCACGTGTTTACATTACGGAACATTGTCCTGCTACAAATCATTGTTTGACGGCGGTCTGGATGAGGTGAGATACCCGTTTGTCTACTGCGGCTATCTGCTTCAGAAAGATGGAAGAAATATTCTTGTAGACACAGGCGTACATCAGGACAACATTGTCGATGGAAAAGCATGGGCAAACAGTCCGGCAGAAGGCGGCAATCAGTACGTGCTCGACGCGCTCGCAGGCGAAGGACTTACACCGGATGACATTGAGATTGTCATGTATACGCATCTTCATAATGACCACGCGGGCGGCGTACTTCTGTTCCCGGATTCCCAGCATTTATTCCAGCGCGATGAATATTTCAATATGCTGCATCCGCTTCCGACACAGAAGATCCGCAGAGATTATGATCCCAGAACGCCCGGTGACATTGCGCAGATCAAAAATATCCGCATGATCGACGGCGATTTTGATTTCGGAAACGGAATCCGCCTGGTAAAGGTTGCAGGACATACCCTCGGCGGCATGGCGATTCAGGTGCAGACGGAGGAAGGAAAATACGTCATTACAGGTGATATGCCGCATATCCGGCAGTCATTGTTCCCGTCTATGGACAAGATGGAAGTAATCGGCGGGGAGATCGTCGATATTACACCGGCGCCCGAAATCTGGGGCCCGTTTATTCTCAACAGTGTTATCTATGATCACTATGCATGCTATGACAGCTTCAATAAAATCATGGCACTCGCAGAAAAGGAAGAACCAAAATGGTTCCTTACCGGACATGATATGTGTGTCGTGAATCAGAAATATTTCGGCTGGGACGGAAAGAAATAAGACACACAGTGTTTTACGTGTGAAACCGTAATTTCTGAAATCCCGGGCATACCGGGCAAAATAAAATGCATGGAGGTATAAGTATGAGTGGACAGACATGGATGATCATCATTGCTGTCATTTATATCGGGGCAATGATGTTTCTGAGCTGGTATATCGGAAAGAAGACGACAAAAGATGAGACCGAGTTCATGGTCGGCGGACGTGAATTCACGGCATTGATGACTGCCGTCGGCAACGGGTCCATCCTCATCTCCGGCGGATACCTGCCGTCTATTATCATGTATGGTTACATGTTTGGTATGGGCGGTATGTGGTTTTATCTCGGCTGGGGCACCGGCGCGCTGGTCGCATGGCTCTGCTGGGCAGGCTTCTGGCGGACAAGTCCAGTGCTGCCCGGCAGGCATGCTGTACCGCAAGTCCATCGCTGAAGCCGTACTCGGCACATCCGATCCGGAAGAGATCCAGGCAATGGTCAGCGACTGGGACAAGTTTGACGCAGTAGCAGCTCAGATGAAGGATGCCGGCTACCTGATGACCGCTTCCTTCGCAGAGACTTTCCGTGTCTTCTCCAACAATACAGAGAGCGCATGGGTTGACGCAGACAACAACCTGGTCATCGACCCGGCGATCCAGACATGGATGGATCAGGCAGAAAAGTACATCGAGAACGGCTATACACTGACATCCGGTGTATGGGATGCGGAAACAACAGCTGAAATGGGCAAGGACGGCAAGGCGTTCTGCTACTTCGGCCCGGCATGGTACTACAATTTCTGCATGGGTCCGGCATTCGGCGAAGATGCCGTGAAGGAAGGCACAGACACCGTCGGTGACTGGGCACTGATCGCAGGACCGCAGGCTTACTTCTGGGGCGGCACATGGCTGCTCGCAGCGACAGGCTCCGACAACCCGACAATGCTGGCGGATGTAATGGATACATTCATCAACAATGAAGATGTCGTTACAGCTCTGATCGCGAACGAAGCACAGTTCACCAACAACAAGAAGGTCAACCAGAAGTTTGCGGATGATCCTGACTTCGGCAACCCGTACCTCGATGGTCAGAACGATACAGCAGTATTCAACGCAATGGCTGACAACATTACGTTCCGCAACCACACGATCTATGATCAGCTCTGCAACGAAGGTCTCCAGGACAAGTTCTCCGAGTATCTGAAGGGCGAAGTTGACAAAGAGACCGCAATGGCGAACTTCTACACGTTCCTCAACGAAAAATATCCTGCAGTTCATACTCCGGAATAGGATC
>JAFRGW010000084.1 GCA_017433615.1 Eubacterium sp. | reverse complement strand
CTCGCCAACGGCTATGTTAACTTTAATCGGTTCAGGAACCGTGCCATGTATGTCCTTAACAGATCTGAATCTTACAGCTCTGATAAACTTGAAAACGGCATTCCACATCATCAGAAATGACAATCGAAAAGGCCGGTTGCGTTTCCGCTTTCCGGCCTCTATTTGGCTGTAAACCCTACGTTTATTTACAGGGATCACCCTACGCTCATTTACATGTTTTCTTTCCCTGCCCTACGTTCATTTACAATACCCTTTTGGATCCTTCTATATATAACTGTCAGCCATCATGCTGTCTGCCGATAGATTCATCACCGATTTCATATGTCCGGGAACTGATCACGAGCTTAACTGTGCTGTTTTTCCGTGCACTGCCTGCGGACATTTATATGGCTGATTGAATACAGTTCTTCCTTGGCCCGGAAAGTATCATCAAACAGAAGTGAGCAATGCTTTTCTTTCTGCCATGATCTGCCGTCATTTAGTCCCCAGAGTGTAACAGAAACAAGCCTGATCCCCTGTGTGGCAGTATCCAGAAAGCCTTCGAAGATCTCTTTGTATTTCTCTGCATAGCCGGTCTTCCGTATCTCGCCTGAACAGATATCTAGTTCCGTAATATGGACGCTGCCAAACTCCAGACCATACCGCTTCATGGCATTCAGATACATCGAGGTATCTGTGTCAAGCGTAATATGTCCCTGCATCCCTATTCCATCCAGCAGTTTTTCTTCTTCATGTTCACAGTTCATAACCGTTTCTTTCAGGATCCGAATGATCTTCTCCTGTTTTTCCGGCAGCCATTCATAATTGTCGCAATAGAGAAGATCGCCCTGTATCTGTTTCAGTGAATCAGGATCCGGACCCATATGATACTGTCCGGCAAATATCAGAGAATATTTCTGTATTGCCTCACGGACATACCGGAAACTGAAATAGATATAATCCGGACCGATAATGCGGTACCAGTAGCTGTCACGATACAACTGTCCGGGATGATTGGAAGCGGCTTCATTTACGACGTCATAAGCATAAACAAGATCCGCATATCCGTTTTTATAGATATACCGGACAAATCCGCTGATATACCTGTTCAGGCGATCCAGCAGGATTTCCCTGCTGACCAGACAGTCTGCTCTCAGGGTTCCGGTCTGGTCGTAAACAGGCTGAAAATCCCGGCAGAAAATCGCCTCATCTGTCTGCTTGTGCCAGACAAGAACATGAACCCTTATCTTCAGGTTATGTGCTCTGGCATACTGAAGTGTCCTCAAAGCACCATCACTAATATGAAACAGGTCCTCTGCATTCGGATCAAAGTTATATTCCGGCTTCATGGCATTTTCACAGACAACTGCACTGAAACAGTGCGCAATCAGCGCTTCCTTGCCCCAGCAGCCGATCTCAGCCCGCTCATGATCCCAGTTGTCGATTACGTCTGCCGCAACCCCTACCTCAAAGATTCCCCTGAATTGTTCCGAAAGCTCAGGCGCATGAACTGCTCTGCAAAAGATCAATGACTGACGAAGCCATCTTTTTGTGCCGTTAATCCTGAATTGTAAAAACGTTTCTGCTTTCTGCAGTTCGCGTTTTACTTTTCTTTTTATCCTTCCCAGCAGTTTCCTCATAAATCTTCCCGTAATGCGTCTGATCATAAGTCGTTTCAGTAACGCTGCCGTTCTGTACGCATATCCTCCGACAGTTTTATTACCATGGTATCTCCCACCATCTTTACAGACCCTTCATAGGGGAAAACAGGCATGCGTTTGACTTCATCCATGGCCATATATTGTTTCGTGTCATCTTCCGGAACAAGGTTTACAGGATATCCAAGGATATATTTGAATTCCGCTTCGTATGTCTCGTAATATGAAATGCTGAAATTATGTTTTGTGCCGACCCACAGATCTTTAACAAATTGAAAACCCGGTCTTTCCATATTCAGAGGTGATTCATCCAGAACACCAAGAATCGCTACAGGTGTTTCTCCGATTTTATAACCTTCTGTTTTTTCCATTTGCACCGCCAGCCTGGTCATAAGTGACATTGTTGCGTCATATTCAAGCGCTTTCCTGACATAAAGAGCATTGGAGAAGCTGATGTGGTTAAAGATCAGTACTGAAAGCATCAGTTTCATCGCTGTATTGACTGCTTTATGAGTTTGACTGACGTTGTTCCTCATGCGATCCATTCCCATAATGATCATGACAAAATACAGGACATTCGAATATGTCATGATGCCATGTTTTAAGCCGCCGGACAGCAGATAAGAGATATTAAAAGATAAAGGCATAACAATAATCAGAAACAATATGAGCAGAGCATGTGCCTTACCCCACTTTTCCCTTACTGCATGGAAAAGCAGCAGAGCAGCCGCACACAGACCGAGACACAGATTCATCAAAGCGGATGCTTTCCGGTGTATCGCCTCCGGTGCCCGGAGATATGAGAAGCCGCGCTTCCACGTTCTCCCCAAAAGACGGATAAAATCTGCATGAACCAGATCTTTCATCCGGAGGAGACTGTTATAATTATTTGCCAGCTGATCACCCGTCACATTCAATGTCATATGCAGACAGATCATATAGAGCAATCCGCCGGCAACTATGGCGCCGATACATCTAAGCCCATCTTTCCAGAGCGATTGTATTTCCTCTCCATCCAGAAGTCTTTTTAAAATACAGATCTGAGCCAGAACAAGAGTCACCTCAAGATAACTCTGATACAGTCCAAGACTTGCGGCGATGCAGAATGCTGAGCCCAGCCAGTGAAGTCTGCCTCCTTTTGCCTGCATAAAATAAACTGCCAGTACACTGAACAGCAGGGCCAGCATATCCGCATCATACACAAACAGAAAAGAAGCATTCAGAAAGGTAAGGGTTTCATGTGTGACGAGCATACCGCAAAGCAGAACAACAGAAACTTCCTTTTTTATATCAAGCATCCGGACAATCAAAACCATGGCAGCAAGCAGAAAAACACTTCCGCAGACAGCGCACATAACCGGTGAGACCACTCTCCCCCGCAGAAATGCATAGAAAGGAACCAGTATTCTTCCCAGAGAAATCTGCCAGTCGTTATCAATCTGATAAATCAGGAGAGAATCATGATTGTATATGGCATTGGTCCAGCGATACAGATGTGCCAGCAGAAGAAATATGATTCCCGATCGGATCGTCAGCCGATCTCTGTCATCAATCCGGATCTTATTCATCATGGGTTCGACTCTCTTCTTCCGTCAGGGAACGGTAAACATGGTCGGTATGACCGCTCATTACTCTGATGATGTTAAACCTAGTATAGGAACTGTGAGGAAGAAACTCTTTATGTACAGCGTCTGCAGCCAGCCGGTCATTTTCGTCCCGGATTGCCAGCAGGCTGTCGCCGGGGTAATCCTTCGCCGTCGCAAACAGAAGTTTTCTGTACGGCAGATTGATATCTGAAAAGGTCCTTCTTGCTTCTTCATTTTCGGAGTAGAATTCAACGATCACATTGTCCCAGTTGATTCTCTGCTTTCTGAGATTCCACTCGCCAATGCTTTGTCCGGCATCTGAACTGTGATTACAGTGCAGATGAATATCCCCCAGCAGCAGCACCGGATAGCGGACACCGCTGCTTTCATCGATTTCCCAGCGGTCAAAAACAGGTTCATATGATTCAATATATCGCCTTAAGTCCTGAATCAGCCGGAAGTATTCATGATTGGGTATCCACATGTTACGGAACGGAGATTCACACCTCATGCTGAGATTGCTGTACGCAAATCCGGCCCAGCATGTATTCGATATCAGTGTCGGTCTGCTCTGCAGAAAATCCAGGTATTCCAGCAGAGAATCTTCCGGCCGCAAGACGGTTTCATAGGAAAGAATCCGTTCCCGGGGTGTGTCTGTCAGAACCAATAAGGAGTCCGTGATTTCCTGAAAGTGAACCTTATTGCAGACAATGACATAGTCATAATCAAGTTCTCTCAGTTTTTCTTTCGGAACAACCGGAAATCCGTCCACCACTGCATACGGCGACGGCTCTGTCTGGGTCAGGGCAACAATCTGTATTTCGTTTTTTTCTTCAAGATAGCGCAGTGATTTGTACAGCAGATTATAGTAATAACCGATTCCGAAAATAATGACTTTTGTCCCATGACCGGATCGCTTCAGAACTGCCTTATGTACCGCGGGTGTCGGATCCGGCTTTTTCGGCATCATGGACCGGCGGATCTGCGAAGAACTCTGTCCCCGGTAATAATTGAAAAATTCGATATCCGACCCGAGTTTCCGAAGTTCTTCTCTGTCTGCCAGCCAGTACGGATTGTGGGCATAGTCATCGCCGGAAAACAGACAGTCAAACGGATGCCGGTGCCATTCTTCAATCTTGGACAGGTATTTCATTTCATCGATAGCTACAACTCTGTCTACATACCGCACGGATTCAAGGATCTGTTTCCGTTCTTCAAATGGTATCGTCGGGTGAAACTGCTTGATCTCCCATGTCACTTCATCTGTAAGCAGGCCTACGGTCAAGTATTCACAGCGCTCTTTTGCCTTTTTGATCAGATTCAGATGGCCGACATGGAACAGATCGAACACACCCATAACATATCCGGTATGATACTTCTTTGTCTTAGTCATGCTTCTGTTTTCCTCTCAATCGTCTGCGGTTTTCTTCCGCCCGCTGCGGCTGATTCTGCCAGTTGTAATACTGTTTGAATTTCTGCCATTGCCGGTTGACACCGACAAACGCATTTTCCATTTCCTGGTAATTCTGCAAATACCCGGTCAGATGAAATCTTTTTTCCATCTCTTCTCTTGGATAATGTTTTTCCAGGTCCGGGATAAGCAGCCAGGCATAGAGCACCGCCCGGAAAATGATGTACGCAGCCGGGCATTCCGGCATGGTAAATTCCTGATCGAAATACAGAAATTCATGACCGTCGAAGAAGATGTTGAGCGGGATCATGTCAATATATCCTGTCTGTAGAATCGGCCCGCATCCTTCATTGCGGATTGTTTCAGAAGAACGGAGAATCATTTCGTACATACGGTCAAAGACCTTCTCCAGCTGCTCTTTACCTTCTTCCGCAATGGACAGAAGACAATTCTGAAGCGTCGGAAGATGATATCGCGGCATGATTACATCATTCTGGATCAATGCTTCCCGGATAACGGGAATGCCCCGATCACGAAGTGTCTCCATATTTTCCTGCATGGCTGCGAGCGATGCAGTTCCTTCCTGATACAGAGCGGACTTCCGTACTGTTCCATCAGACAGAAATGAAATGCCGTAAGCTCTGGGCTGTTCGCGGTCAGCGGAAATCACCGCGGATGTGACCTGCGGGGATTGTTCTTCCCCCGCTTGGTATTGAATCAGGAATTCATTGGCAAATGTTCCGAACACGCCTTCTTTCAGCAGGTCATCGTAAAGATCCGGTTCATAGACAACCTGTGTGTTCCCAAATGGATCATAAGAGAGCAGCCGGTCACGGATACTGCCGGAAGGCATGTCATCATCCGAGAAAAGCATCTGGCACCAGCTGCTGTCCGGTACCGGATAATACATGCAAAAATCATCATCCAGCGCATCTTTGAGCAGCTGCACCGTTTCCGAACGGGACAACAGCGCCCCGGGCCGGTACAGCAGAAACGGCTGCGGCACGAATGAATCCTGACAGCCGCAGAGATACCGGATGCCAAGACGATTATGAAAATTGCAGATTAATGTTCCGTCTTCTGCAAGTAATCCCTTCAGTTCCCGCAGTGTTTTTCCGCGGTCGGTTCCAGTTCTGTCCAGACAGTCAATCGCCAGAATCAGATCGTATTTCTGACCTTTCTCCGGCTCAGCGATAACATTCAGATTCTGCCGATGCCTGTATCTTGTTTTCAGCCCTTCGATGCATACAGGGCTCGGTTCCAATACATCAACAGAATCAAAATGGTCCAGAAGCATGCCGGTCAGAGCGCCAAAGCCGGGTCCGACTTCCAGGGCCCGTTTTCCGTTAAAAACAAAGCCATGCAGAAATGCTTTCCGAAGACTGCCCAGATGATACGACATCTGCCAGTCATTCATGCCGGCAATTACGTCATCAAAGTTTTCCGTATCTTTTACCCGAATGATATCCAGGATCTGTCTGCTCAATTCTGAATCCATACTGCCACCTACATTTCCCGCTTGATCCAGCTGTCATAAAACCGGATGCCGAATGTCTGTTTTCCATACAATTCATACAGTTTGTCCGCCAGACGGCTGCGCACCGGTTCAATGGTTCCGCCACAAAGATCAAGCCACTCTTCCATCAGCCTCAGAATATCTTCATGAACTCTTCTGACACTTTCAATTTCGGCCATGTTCCGCTGCTCTTTTTCGAATACCGGATGTCCGGCAGAATCAAAGCCGTCAACAGAGGGCTCCGGCGAAGTCATGAACACCTCAATATCCATAAAGTGTTTTGTAACAAATGACTGCTGCCCGCCGAAGTAGTCATCTATATCTGACAGGATTTCCGATTCCATCTCCCGGCGGCCTAGATACAGTCCTCTGAGCCGGAAAAGCACAAAATGTTCCAGCATATTCTGGGTAAATCCGGCCGCTACGAGATCCGCAAACGCATAGATTCCGTCTGCCTTCAAACCGCTGTTCTCCATGTAAAGAAGATAATTCTTCCTCGCTTCCGCTGCTTTTTTTCGTACTGCGTCTGCATGTGCCCGGATATAGGCAAGAATACTGTCATGGTTCTCATACGAATACGGCATAATATCACCGGATTCCAGCCCGAACAGGTTTTCCATGATTTCCTCAGGCTGCATATTCTCGCCGCGCACTGCCATCTGCATCATCCAGCCGTCGGTTGCCATATTCGGCTGAAAAGCTGACTTGCGGGAAGTATAAAAATACATCGGCTCCGGCAGCCCGGGTTCATATTCGCGGTATTTATCATAAAGCTGCTTCACCAGCCAGCCGTCCCGGGACACGAAGAGCACTTTATTAAAATTACTTCCCGACAGTTCATCTTTCAGCCAGCTGATATATCCCAGCAGCACCGGTCCCAGTGCCATCCAGGCATAACCGTTAAGACTGTAGATATTGTTTTCGCTTCGGAACGGGTCTGCATATCCGGTTTCAATCAGCAGCCCGAGCAGTGCTTTTTCGCTCGGTGTCAGGGGAACAAAGCGGGACAGGTCCAGTCCGTCAGATGCAGCCAAATCCCGGGCGGCGGGAATATGGACCGCACGGATACCTGCCCTCTGTGCCGGTACCAGATCATTCTCCGGGCTGTCTCCGATATGCAGACAGACGGCATCCGGCTCTGCCTGCTTCAGCAGTTCAAACAGCCCGTCCTGCTTTGACATGCCATAATCGCAGGATACGAACAGCTTTGTGTAGCCGCAGATGCCGGACTGCATAAGAATTTCACTCATGATCTGTTCCGGCAGATACATATCCGACAGCAGATATACCCGTTTCCCCTGTGCAAGGGCGTAGCGGAACAGTTCCAGCTGCCCGGGCCGGACTACAGCCACCAGCTGTTCTGTCTTCAATTCAGCCTGCTTTACATCCTCAGTCTGCCCGTCATCCCACCCGTATTGTTTCTGCAGAAAAGAATAGATGTCATGGATTGTACCTTGCCGGAAAGCATGTTCGGCTTCTTTTCGCTTCCGGCAGAATTCAACCTGTTCAAGGCCGCAGCGCTGCGCTGTCAGATAAAATACATCTTCCGGATAAAGGGTTTTCCGCATGATCAGCGTGTCAAATACATCAAAAGATATCACATCTGCCCGATCGATTTCCTTCAGTATGCCGGCTTTCCGTTCTTCCCCGGCGCCGCCGTCAGGACAGGACCACATCTGCCGCTCCGTTTCCCGGCGCCGGAAAGCTTTATCATTGTGATAAACCATCCTGTATGTATCAATTCCGTACAGCCGCGGCATAATGCTGTCCTCAAGCAGGTTCGTTCCCACATGGAGCATTTTTCCGCCGCCCCGCGCTTCCCGGATTCGCGGAAAAACCAGTTCTCCTTCCTGTGACGGGTAGAAATCAGCTTCCGGTATCCCATGTTCTTTCAATACTTCCAGCTGCGGGGAAACCGGGTAATAACGATTGGCGGTAAACACAACCTGCTTTCCCCTGCTGATCAGTTCTTCACACAGGATACGGAATACCGGGCGCACCGTCAGATGATTCTCCTGAAACGGATCCCGGTCGGCAAATGTATCAGCCACAGCAAATGAAACGATATCATAAGGTTCCGTCTTTGCTTTCCACTCGGAAAGACCAAGATAGACATGCTGCTGCAGTTCGTCATGCAGGCTGATTTCATCCAGGCCGTACATATCATATAGCTGTACATTGTTTTCCCGGCAGAACGCATGAATGCGCCGGTAAATCTCCTCCGCCGCAAAAACCTGGGCACACATGATAATTACTGTGCCGGCCGCCTGCGACAGTGGTACTACCGTTTTCCCATACAGACATTCGCCTGTGCGCGCCTGATCAATCAGGCCGGCAAAATGAAAATGCTGGTCATACTGCTCAATGACTGCCCGGGCATTGATGCCTGTGCCATAGAGAAAGATTTTCTTTCCGGCCAGTCCGGCAAAATGATCCATGAAAGTATTCAGCCTGTAATCTTTCGCGGTCGTGTATTCCATAACTATCTGATCATCCGGCAGAGCATATCATCACCCATGAACTGCCGTACGGTTTCCCGCATCTCTTCACCATATTTTGTGCTGGCAATCAAAACACAGTCCGGCCGCCAGCCGGCCGCATCCCGGACACAGATCACCGGATACCCGTGGAATTCCTTTTCCGCCGGCTCATCCGTGTTCAGAAAAACCACTTCAGCCCGGATTTCACCGGCAGTCTTCTGATAATGCTGCAGGAACCGTTCACTGACTATCCCTGTACCGTAAATCGCAACCCGCCGGCCGGAGACACCTAGCAGGTAATGCTTCCCGACTGCATCCCGGATTTCCTTCTCCAGTCCGCTGCCGAAACGGCTGTCATGCCAATCCTCTGTTGCGCCAATGATCTCCCCGGCAGTCTGCACATGGAAATCAAAGAGATCATCAGTCACCCGGGAATCCCGGATCAATGCTTTCAGGTATTCACAGAATCCGGCCAGGGGCTCAGTATATGCCGGGACCGGTTTAACTTCCCGCAACCGCCGGAAACGCTGAATATTCAGCCGGATGACATCCCGGATCATCTTTCGTTTTTCCGGATCTGCATTTTCCTTCCAGATTCTGAGCAGAACATCGTGCATGCGGAAACACCCTTCCAGCAGCCCGACAGTGAAACCGCCCAGCATGTTGGAACCGCGCCGCCAGCGATGCATGTGAAGCTGTTCCGGAATGAAGTACAGGTTCTCCGCGTTCAGATACATGCGCAGGATCCAGTCGTTGTCCTCAAAGTATGTCTTCTCTTCATAGAACAGATGATTATCCAGCAGGAATTCCTTCCGGATATAGTGCAGCCAGCAGACATACAGGACGCCATGCCGGTTGTAGAATGTATTCCAGAATTCCGGCCCTGTATAGTTCCTGTCTTCAATCCCCATCGGCAGCCGGTCATAGATATCTTCCGGAATGACCAGTTCATGATCATTTTCATCGTAGACAAACCCATGGGCATCAAAGATGACAAAATCGAGACCTCTCTCCTCGCATTTGTCATAGCACTTTTCCAGCAGTCCCGGTGTGATCCAGTCATCCGAGTCCATGAAATAGATGTACCTGCCCCGGGCAATCTCCAGGCCGCGGTTGCGGGCTGTCCCCTGGTAGAGGTGGTCCTGCTGCAGCAGCGTGATGAACGGATACCTGTCCGCGTATTCCCGGCAGATTTCCAGGCTGCCGTCATCCGAGCCGTCATCGATCAGGATAATTTCTATTTCTTTCTGGGTCTGGTTCAGAACACTGTCCAGACATTCACGCAGATATTCAGCAGTGTTGTATACCGGGATGATAATTGACGTTTTGATCATGATTTCTCCTGACTGTCGATTTTTCGGTAATAAATGTATGGGATGCCGCGTTCTTCCAGTTTTGCGGCAATTTCATCGTAGTAGCCGCGGGCTGCCGCTATGACAGCAACCGCATGATCAGGTATTTCCGTTTCCGCAAATACACTGACCGGCCGGCCCAGCAGGTATTCCGGATTGTTTCCCCGGGAGCTGACAAGGAAGCCTTCAAGACAAAGATCATGCTGCATCAGCCGGCGGGCAAATGTTCTGCCCAGCACCCCTGCCCCGTAGACATACACATACTGATATCCCCGCAGTTTATCAAGCAGCCAGCCGGGTAATTGCTGATAATACGCTTCTGCCTTGCAGGCCTGTACAAACAGCCGGTAAAGCTCCTGTTCTTCTCCGGGAGTAAAACAGCTCTCCAGGTCTTCCCGGTCTTTCAGCTGACCATACAGCCGCACAGTGCGCTCATGCATGCGGGCAATGTTGATATCTGCCGCCGGGCATTGAATTCCGTGATCATGAACCCATGCAGTCATCTCCCGGAAACAGCGGAAATATCCGTAGAAATCCCTGCCGGAAACCGGTCTCGTCATGACCGACTGATCCCGATAGCGGCGGATAAAATACTGGTCCGGAATATAGAGGGCGCGCTCTGCCAAAAGCAGCCCGGCAAACGGCATGACTTCATCTTCGTGCTCATGCCCCTCCGGAAACCAGACCCTGTTCCGGCGCAGAAACGACATGTTCCAGAACTGCCGCTGGATATAACAAGTCCATTCTTCCTGCTCGATAAACAGGGAGAACAGTTCCTTCCCGCTGACCGGGTGATTGGGATAAGTTCCGTACCGGACCGCCGGATAGTTCGAATTGCTGCGGGCCAGATCCTCACTCTCGTAGATGACCCGGGAATCAAAGAAAATGCAGTCTGCCTGTTCCTGTTCGGCCCGAACATACAGTTTTTCCATCGCATCATCTGTGATCATATCATCAGAGTCCAGAAGATACAGATATTTTCCGGAAGCGGCTTCCATACCTCTGTTCCGGGCAAACCCCTGCTGGGAATTCCGGGCCAGATGAATCACCTTTACCCGGCTGTCCCGCCCGGCGTAAACATCAAGAATCTGCGGGCACCTGTCCGGGGAGGCATCATCCACACAGATGACTTCGATATCCGTCAGCGTCTGTGACAGCACGCTGTCCAGACAGGCCGGAAGATACGCTTCCACATTATAAACAGGAATGACAATTGATACTTTTGTCATAACAGCCTCCCGATCCGGCCGGCAATCTTCTGATTCACGATTTCATTCAGATGAGACGGCACAGCCCCGTATTCATAGTTTTTATCTGTAAAGTAATCCGGCAGATCAGCGACTTCAATCACAGGAATATCCGAATAGAAATCCTTTATTGCCCGGCAGTAATCCGTCAGGATCCTGTTCACCCGGTCAATCATTTCGATATCCGCGTACGTTTCCCGATGTTCAAGATCCCCGTACTGCCGGCTCAGCTGACTGGCAAGCACAATGATTCTCGTATCCGGGGATGTGCTGCGTATCATGGAGACCAGGCAGCGGAAGGCCTGCAGCCAGAGAAGTTTCCGTTCTTCACTGTCAAGCGGGATTCTCCGGCCGGTGCTGAAGGTACTGTATTCCTCACAGCCCTGCAGGGCATCACTGTCGGTAATGTATCTTCCCTGATATTCCAGAATATCGAAGCGCTCTTCCACCAGATCCAGAAACAGATAATCCGGCTGTTCTTCCTGCAGCACCCGGGACAGTGACCGGGTCAGTTCCCGATCGATCATCATCTTCCGGTAACGGTTTTTATGTGTCACGCGCATGTCTGCAGGAACTGAAAGCAGGCTGATCAGACTGGAGAAATTGAACCGGCAGGCCGGATCCTGCAGCATATCCAGATGCAGCAGGATGCGGTTGAGATTGTATCCTCCCCAGCACAGATACGTCTGATTGTTCCCCTGCGGGAACTGTTCCTGCAGGTAGTTTCTGTAGTTCTTTACAAGCTCGCTGTAATCATCTGCGTTTTTGCGGTGGAACTGGGTGGCAAGAATATCGCTGAGCCTGTACTTGACAATCCCTTCAAGGTCCTGTTTATACTCCTCATACAGACCGCAGCGTCTGAACTCTGACATAAGAAAGCGCATGGCATCAATTGCCATGGTATTGTTTGGCGTGCCGTCTTTATTCGCATAACCGGTTTCAATCAGGGAATTTTCCCGGAAACGCCGGTAGTAGTACAGCGGTTCACGAACATTGGCGATTCTTCTGCTCAGCGCCAGGATCAAGGCGTACACCGCCGGTGATTCAAACGAACATGACGGCATGCGAACGTCATTATCGATCCATAGGGACCGTTTCGACAGTGCTTTATATGTAGCTGTAGGCCCGTATTTCATATGTTCCCGCAGTGTATACGGCACACCCATGCGGCCATAACACGCCCGGTAGATTTTCTTTCCGGTGCGGTTGTCATACCGCCACAGGTCACATTCCGCGTAATCCGCATCATTGTCGACAATACAGCGGTGCAGTTTTTCAAAGTATGTCAGATCCAGCCAGTCATCGGGATCCACAAATGAAATATACGTCCCTTCTGCTTCTTCAGTGCCGCGGTTGCGGGAAGCCGCAACCCCCCTGTTCGGTTGGTCAATGACCCGGATCCTGTCATCCCTTTCTGCCCATGCGCGGCACCTGGCAAGAGAGCCATCGGCAGAGCCGTCATTGATCAGGAGGATTTCCAGTTCCGGATAAGTCTGATTGACAACGGTTTCAAGGCATTGATCGATATAATCCTCGACGTTATAGACCGGAATGATAACAGTAATCAGTTCATCTGGCGGTGTCATTCTGCGTCTCCCCGTTCAGTTCTTTCCGCATCTGCCGGTAATCTTTATCCGTGCTGAAAAGCACGTCTCCGGCAAAATGCGGTTTTCTCATTTCCGGCGGCGGCAGCTGCATGTAGTTCCCGTACATCCGGGTCAGAAGGTCATCGTATTTTCTGGGTATCTTTATTTCCAGACCATCAAAGACTGCCGGAATGAACTCCCGCCATTGATCATGCGTATATTTCTCAATAAACATCGCCCCGTCAACCGTGCCCATCTTCGCGGCCGCTGCAGGATCCAGCCAGAAATGCTTTTCGACCATATCCGCAAACCATAAGCGGAAGGAACGCGGCAGGCAGTACGCAAGAAGATTGATTTTGCGCCACCCGGCATACTGAAAATGAATATGCCGCAGATATTCCATTCTAACCATGGACTTTGCCGTCTGGATCATGAATGTCTGCAGGCGTTTCTGCCAGTTCTTCTCCGGCACGCCGATCATCGGGAAGATGTCCACATAAATGCCCCAGTTGGTATCCAGGTCTATCCGTGAACGGGTTGTGAATGTTGTATTCTTTTTTGTCAGCTGCATCCAGGTGATGCGGCAGTATTTATCATTCCGGAAGGTTACGAGGTCATATTTGTCCCCCATCTCAGCCGGGAATTCCGCAAGAAAGCGGTAATAATCCGGCAGCGGCATGGTCAGGTCCAGATCGTCATCCCAGGGAATAAACCCCTGGTGCCTGACTGCCCCGAGCAGGGTCCCGCAGTATACGGAATACCTGATTCCGTGTTTTTCACAGAACGTATCCACATCTGCCAGCATTCCTTTCAGAACCTCATGAAGTTCTTTTATTTCCATATCAGTACCTCTTCAGTTCCTTCACTTCTGCCCCGTCCAGACGCAGATAACCCCAGTTTTCCTTCTCCCACTGGATCTGCCGGGCAACTTCGCTGTATGTATGGATAAAAGACAGGCCGATAACCCGGTCAACATTCAGATTCGTGCCGGCATCGTCACGCACATAGAAACAGTAAATTGTGTTGTATGTGGCATTTGTAAACCGTGATATATCCACTTCCGCTTCCAGTTCCACGGTCTCCCCGGCCCGGCAGTCACAGATATCCTCAAGGAAATATGTTCCAAGCTTGTTGTTGTTCAGGTCCGAAACTTCAATGCGGAGGGACAGGCCCGGCACATCATCTTTCACATCCAGCACCATGTGCAGCCGCATCTTTTCATCGCCGCGGAAGATAATGGTGTCATGGTCGATATATTCAGCAGAGCGGATCCGGATCCGGTTGTCAGTCAGCCATTTCGGGCGGCTTTCACCTGTATAGTTCCTGAAAATATTTTCCTGCCGGAACTGGTTCAGATAATGCTGGATGGCAGTCTCTACAGGACCGTCAAATATGACTTCGCCGTGGCTCAGGACAATGCACCGGCTGCAGAGCTGCCGGATCTGGTTCATGTTATGACTCACGTAAAGCACCGTCCTGCCTTCCTCCGCAGCTGTCTGCCGCATGCGGGCAATACACTTGTTCTGGAAAGCGACATCACCGACTGCCAGCACTTTATCCATGATCATGATCTCACTGTCCAGATGGGACGCGACGGCAAAACCGAGTTTCGTGTACATGCCGCTGGAATACCGTTTGACCGGTGTATCGATGAATTCCCGCAGTTCTGAGAATTCGATGATCTGTTCCATCTTGGCGTCGATCTCAGCCTTGTTCATGCCGAGAATCGCCCCGTTCATGTAGATGTTTTCCCGGCCGGTCAGTTCCCCGTTGAAGCCGGTTCCGATCTCCAGCATGGAGGTAATACGGCCGTAAAGATCAAATGACCCTTCCGTCGGGATCGTCACCCGGGACAGAAGTTTCAGAAATGTACTTTTGCCGGCCCCGTTCTCACCGATGATACCGACTGTCTCGCCGGCATAAATGGTCGCTGTAACACCCTTCAGCGCCCAGAAAACCGCATTGGGATCTGCGGCAGTGCCGCCGATATGCCGGTTGGGATCTTCCTTCCCCCGCTTTGCGGCCCACCAGCTCTGCAGTTCGTGCTGCAGGGTAGTACCGTTGATCTGGCCGAGCCGGTACCGTTTCTTCAGATTGTCTGCCTGAATCATGACTTTTCGTTCCATACCGTCTCCTAGATCGTATCCATGAAGCTTCGTTCAATGCGATTGAACATGCTGATGCCGATAAACACAAAGACCACTGTAAAAAGCAGTGAAGAAATAATCTGCGCCGGCAGGACACTGCCGGTGCCGAGCACCCAATGCCGGAACAGTTCCATCGCTGCCGTAACGGGATTCCACAGCACCATCTGCCGCAGGATCCCGCCTTTCAGCAGTGAAAGCGGATAGACGACCGGCGTTCCGTACATCCACAGGTGTATGCCGAAATTAACCAGAATGCGCAGGTCCCGGTACTTCGTCGTAAAACTGGAAACCAGGATGCCCAGCCCCATTGCCATCACTCCCAGCCACAGCAGGATCAGCGGGATCAGCAGCCAGGTTGCAAACGGAATTGTCATCCCATGCAGGCAGTACCAGAGACACAGGCCCGCCAGCATGAGAAACTGCACCAGGAACTCGACACAGGACAGCAGGATATTTGATATCGGTACGGTCAGCCGGGGAAAGTATACCTTGCCGAACATGTTGGCATTGGCCGCAAATGTATCAGCCGCCCGGTTGAATACAGTGGAAAAATAAGCCCACAGGCCGTTGCTGGCAAGATAGAACAGAATCTTGGGCAGTCCTTCCGTGTCAATACCGGCAACCGTACCGAAAAAAACAGTGTACATGAGGCTGGTCATCAGCGGCGACAGAATCAGCCACAGCGGCCCGAGTACCGTCTGTTTGTAACGCACAACCAGGTTCTTTCTGGTCATCAGCCAGATCAGATCCCGGTAAGTCCACGTTTCTTTCAGGTTCAGCGTAAAAAGATCATGTTTGGAATCAACATGAACATGGTAATCCTTGATTGTTGTTTCAGAGAAATCCATTATTCCTTTTTCCCGTTCAACACCAAAGTGATTATAGCATAGCCGGGGTGTAATTCTTTTTAATGATCATATAGCATTGTTATAACGGTCAAAAATAATCTTATACCCAGATAAAAAAACAGGCTCACGTATATGCGCCTGTTTCCGGTATTAACGGGGACTCTTCAGTTTCAGGTTCCGGGAATGCATGAAGCGTACATGATCAAGGTTCGGCAGGCTCATGTAATCACCATAGTGCCAGGACAGGATATGATCATAGTTCTTCGGGCAGGCAATTTCCCGGTCACCGAACGGCAGTCTGATCATTTCATCATAATCTTCCCGCAGTTCCGTCCAATCCCGCCAGCCCTGATGGTTGATGGCCAGGGTAATATATTTGGAATTCCGATATTTTTCATTGTAGCGGATGGCACAGTTGATGTGATGCCGTTTCAGCAGCCTGGCATTGATGTTTATGCGGTTCAGGACCAGCAGGATGGCCGTCCTCACATAACTGGAGGCTTTTGTCCACCGGCTCTTGTGGCCTGATTCCGGCATTCCGGAAAAAGCGATGACATCAATGAATATGCCGTTGCATTCACGGTTGTTGCGGTCATACCACTTGTCATAGTTGCAGTGCGTGTTTTTCTTTCTGACCTTGATGATCGGCTGCACCACGGAGAAATTGTCATCCGTTTCCAGACACTGTACCACATACCGGTCATCCAGCTGTGTCGACAGCACTTCCACAAACCTGTGGTAATCTTCAAGCCAGAAGCCGATGTCAACGTCATCATCCCAGGGAATGATGTCATGATGGCGGACTGCCCCGAGCAGGGTCCCGCTGATCAGGAAGTGCTCCAGGTTGTTTTTCTCCAGCACATCGACGACGTCATAAAGCATCGCCTTCAGTTCCGCATGCAGGTCATCAAGCGTAATCGGCGTACCATCGTTTTCATGACCGATCACGGTCCTGGTATCATAGCAGTTTGCGTAGTCAATCATCTGCTTCTCTCCTGTCTGATCCGCTCGGCCATATCACTCTTCAGGAAGGCCTGCAGATCCTCCGGAATGCCGAGGCCGTACATGCCGTTTCCATCCGAACCGATGTTATAGAAACCGATCTTTTTGCCGGCTTCGATCATCAGGTTGTACACCGGGGCCACATAGAATTCACCCTTGACGCGCATATCACGGGCAATCATCTCTTCGGCATACCGCACATAGTCACTGCCATGGGCGAAATTATAGATGCCGACAGTCGCTTCACTGGAAATGACTTCCTTTTCTCGCACCATGGTGACATGGCGGTCGGCGGCAAAGGCAATGTAGGACCACTTGTCCTCACTGGCTGTCATGGTCATGATCAGCCCGTCATCTTCCCCCATGGCCGCAATGTATGTATCGATAGAGATGTCCACGTACTGGTCGGAATTGGCGATCATCATGGCGTCATCATTGTTGATGTAATCCTTCGCCAGCAGTACCGTACAGGCCGCCCCTTCCGTTACATGATCTACTGGCACAATCACGCAGCCCGGGGAAATACGCTCAAGTTCCCGGCGCAGATTGTATTTTTCAATATGTTCCTGCAGGCACAGATAAACAAACCTGTGTTCACATGCAGGCCGGACATTATCACTGACCAGTTCAATCATCGGTGTCCCGAGAACATCGATCAGCGGCTTTGGGATCGTATAACCCTGGCGGGCAAACCGGCTGCCTCGGCCGGCCATGGGAATAACAACATTAATCATGTGAGCTCCTCAGATATTTCTTATAATCCTCAATACCGTTTTCCTCCTTGAACAGGAAATAGTTTTCCCTGGCAATCGGCCAGGAAAGGATCTTTTTCCCGTCCAGGATCATTTCGTTATACCGAAGCCGACCAGCTGTCCTGCCTTCCCCTTAAGGTGGAAGGTTCCATGGACTTCGTCCGCAAATCCATCAAGAACTCGGGGATCCGGCCCAGGTTCAAGGCGACCATCATCGGCAT
>JAFRGW010000083.1 GCA_017433615.1 Eubacterium sp. | reverse complement strand
TGTTCATGGATCCGGATCAGTGGCGTCAGTTTTACAAAGAGCCGGAGCGCCGCATGGCCAAGGCGGCCCATGACCTGGGTATGCACTATATGCATCACAGCTGCGGCTATATCACGCAGATCGTACCGGATCTGGTCGAGATCGGCGTGGATTCCTGGCACAGCGTGCAGCCGAGCAATGATCTGAAGATGCTCAAGGAAACGCTCGGGGACAAACTGATCTTTGCCGGCGCGGTCGATGCGCAGGTTACCGACAGACCGGGCGCCACCGAAGAAGATATCCGTGCCGAAGTACGCCGTGTGATCGATACACTGGGCAAAGGCGGCGGCCTGATGGCTTCTTCCTCCGTCATGTTCTCGACCGTGCCGAAGGTAGACGGCATCATTGATGACGAAGGGAAGAAATACGGACAGTATAAGAATCTGCATTGGGATTGATCCCGGGCGGATCGGAAAGAAAACAGCCGCCGGGATGCAGAAAGTGCCGGCGGAAGAAAACAACATACATGATAAGATAGATAATTGCGAAACTCGCTCCGCTAGTTCGCAATTCTGACCACAACAAAGTCGAAATCCGGCTATGCCGGATTTCACCGGAGCATTACCGGCAGGTATTCTGCAGTTACTGTGGATAACTGCTCTGAACCTTGAAAATTGACGTACTTTAATAAGCTCTTACAGTATTCAGTTCCGGCAGCCTATGCGATGAGACGCTTTAGTGAGCGGAAGTATTCAGGTTTGTGGATCCTGTCCGCCACAACTACCGTTATCAGCTGGGTTATGCCGGCAAGCAGAAGGTCGGCATGAAGAGTCTTTGCATTCTGCGTCTTGCGTTCTCCGAGACAGAAACTGTCCTTGATGTGATTGATGGAGCGCTCGACAGATGTACGGATCTTATAGGTTGACTCCCATTCGTCTGTTCCCCGGAGAACACCGGGACAGAGACGGAGATCTTTTTCGGGGTAGAGGTAAACCATTCGTCCGCATTTGGAATCCGTACAGGGATTATCACAAGTGCAAACCCTGCGGGTATGGGACTTTCTATCAGGGATCGTTTTCCATTTCATCTTGGGACAGACGAATTTAAACGTCTTCAGACCACAGCGCAGATGTGATGTGTTCCCTTCGGGTTTCATGGGAAGGGTTGGATCATGCGGACAGCAGGGAACGCCGTTTTCATTGACGATATAGTCTGGGCTGGTGAGCTTTGCGGCAGACCGCAGTGGTATATAGGCTTTTTCAAAAATCCTTGGGGTTCCATCTGGATCATAACCAAACGCATCACCGGAAAGCAGTGCTTTATAAATTTCGATGCTGTCAAATGCGGCATCACCAAGAAAGGTTTTCGGATTGATCAAAGGATGTTTCCGAAAGAAATCTTTCAGTAAAGGAAGCAGAAGTCTCGCATCACCGACGGATTTATCTTCATCTGGAGCATCGGTCTTCTTGTATCGCTCAATCTCCGGATGGGAAGCAAAGTAATCCTTGTCATAGAATTCGATGGCACGGATAATACCGAGCCCGTTAGTAAGGACACC
>JAFRGW010000082.1 GCA_017433615.1 Eubacterium sp. | reverse complement strand
GATCCCGCTGGATCCTCCTGTGATCAGGATCGTTTTCAGCTTATCTGCTCTTTCCATTTTCTGCGCTCCTTCCCGGGACTCAGTTCATGCGGTAAAGCCGGCATGCATTTTCCCATGTCACTTCTTCCACTTCCTGTTCCGTGATCCCGCGGATCTCCGCGATCATCCGCACCACATGGTGCAGATTTCCGGAATGATTGCGCTTACCGCGATGCGGTTCCGGAGACAGATACGGACAGTCGGTTTCCAGTACAAGGGCGGAAAGCGGCATCTGCTTTACCGTTTCCTTCAGCCGGCGTCCGTTTTTATAGGTCACAACGCCGCCGACACCGATAAAAAAACCCATCCGGATATACTCTCTGGCTATTTCCCATGAATAGGAAAAGCAGTGTACAACGCCGCCGATATCTTCGAAGTGTCGCGTTTTTGCCATGTGCAGCGTGTCTTCTGCGGCTTCCCGGCTGTGGATCACGACCGGCAGCCCCAGCTCCTTCGCCAGAAACGCCTGCCTCTCGAACCACTCCTTCTGTTCTGTTTTATTATCCGCATTATGATAATAGTCGAGGCCGATCTCTCCTACGGCGACCGCCTTCTCTTCTGCCAGAAACTCCCGCAGCTGTGTGAACCGTCCTTCATCCAGGTCACCGATCTCATCTGGATGGATCCCGTAGGCACCGTATATAAAATCGTACTGCTGCGTCAGTACCTTTGTCCGGTCCAGGCTCTTCCAGTCTGAACCGATATTCACGATTCGGCCGACTCCGGCAGCCTGCATGCTGCCGAGCAGCGCTTCCCGGTCCTCATCGAACCAGCCGTCGTCATAATGCGCGTGTGTGTCAAAGATCATGTTCAGCAGATCCCCGATCCGGACGGCATATCCTTCTCCGGCGTCATCAGGCACACATTGCCTTCCGCATCCTCTGCCGAAAGCAGCATGCCTTCCGACATCAGGCCGGCCAGTTTTGCCGGTTTCAGATTCAGCAGGACCATGACTTTTTTCCCGATCACTTCTTCCGGCTTATACCATTTTTTGATCCCGGAAACGATCTGTCTGGTCTGATCGCCGATCTTTATCTGGAAGCAAAGCAGCTTTTTGGACTTCGGCACTTCTTCACAGGCCATCACTTCCCCGACGACAAACTGGCATCTGGCAAAATCGTCGTAACTGATCTCCTCTTTCATTTCGATATGGATCTCTTCTGCGGGCTCCGCTTCGGCGCCTTCTGTACTGCCGGCAGCCTCGTCTGAAGCCTTTGTTTCCGCGGCGGCTGCCATCCCAGCGGCTGCTGCCTGGGCAGTCTGCAGCGCTTCGACCTTTGCCATGACCTCTTTGAGATCCATACGGGCAAACAGGATCTCCGGCTTATCCGTCACATGACTGCCGGACGGATACAGCCCGAACTGATCCAGCTGTTCGTATTCCCGCTTTCCTGTCTGCAGCTGTGCCAGGATCTTGCCGGTTGTTTCCGGCATGAACGGCTCCAGAAGGGATGCCCCGATCGTGATGCCTTCCACCAGGTTGTACAGTACGGTTGCCAGACGGTCTTTTTTCTCCGGATCCTTTGCCAGTACCCACGGCTCCGTTTCATCGATGTATTTATTGCAGCGTTTGAAAATGGTAAAGATCTCCGTGATCGCATCCGCGACGCGCAGCTGGTCCATCTTCTTTTCAACTGCCGGACCGACGGCTGTGACTACCGCCTTCAGGTCGTCGTCCACGGCCTCTTTTACGCCTTTATCACAGACCTCGCCGCCGAAGTATTTATTGCTCATGGCTATGGTCCGGTTGACCAGATTTCCCATGGTGTTGGCCAGATCGGAATTCATACGCTCCACCATCAGATCCCAGCTGATGACGCCGTCGTTTTCAAACGGCATTTCATGCAGCACGAAATACCGTACGGCATCCACCCCGAACAGTTCCACCAGATCGTCCGCATAGATGACGTTGCCGCGGGACTTGCTCATCTTGCCGTCCGCCTGCAGCAGCCACGGATGCCCGAAGATCTGCTTCGGAAGCGGCTCGCCGAGACTCATCAGGAAGATCGGCCAGTAGATCGTATGGAATCGGATAATGTCTTTCCCGATCAGATGCAGATCCGCCGGCCAGAACTTTTTATACTGCTCCGAACTCTCTCCGCCGCACTTGTAGCCGATGCCAGTGATATAGTTCGTCAGGGCATCCAGCCATACGTAG
>JAFRGW010000081.1 GCA_017433615.1 Eubacterium sp. | reverse complement strand
GACATCCGCAACGCCGGCACTTAACGAACACGAGCCCTGGCGAAGTGTGAGTTTAGTACCGCTGCGTGAGGACCGGAGTGCGAACGGTCCGGGAGGAGAAATCTGTTTGACGATGCCGTCCTCTTCGACAAACCCCGATTTGTATATAAGGAGTGTATAAGTGATCGAACATACATATGATGTAGTCGTCGTCGGTGCGGGGCACGCCGGCTGTGAAGCGGCACTTGCCTGCGCCCGTCTTGGTCTGGAAACAATCATTTTCACTGTCAGTGCAGACAGTATTGCAATGATGCCCTGTAATCCAAATATCGGCGGAAGTTCCAAAGGCCATCTTGTGCGGGAAATTGATGCGCTTGGCGGTGAAATGGGCAAAAACATAGACCGTACATTTATTCAGTCTAAGATGCTGAACCGCTCAAAGGGACCTGCGGTCCATTCGCTGCGTGCACAGGCTGACAAAAAGGACTACAGTCAGTCGATGCGCAATGTTCTGGAAAATACGGAACATCTTACAATCCGTCAGGCAGAAGTGTCTGATCTGATCATTGAAAAAAATATTTGTTGTGGTGTAAAGACGGTCTCAGGTGCGGTATATCACAGTAAGGCAGTAGTATTATGTACGGGTGTGTATCTGAATGCAGGCTGTCTGTGCGGAGAGGTGATCACCCACTCCGGTCCGAATGGTCTGCAGGCAGCAACGCATCTGACAGCGTCACTTATTTTACATAATATAGAAGTAATGCGGTTTAAGACAGGAACACCTGCCCGTATTGATAAGCGCACAATTGATTTTTCTAAAATGGAAGAACAAAAGGGCGATGAAAAGGTTGTTCCGTTTTCCTTCTCAACGGATCCTGCGGATGTACAGATTGAGCAGGTATCCTGCTGGTTGACGCATACCTGCGAGAAAACACATGACATAATCCGTGCAAATCTTGACAGATCTCCGATTTATGCCGGTATTATAGACGGAATCGGACCACGCTACTGCCCTTCTATTGAAGATAAAGTCGTAAAATTCGGGGAAAAGAACAGTCATCAGGTTTTCATTGAACCTGAAGGAAGATATACAAATGAAATGTATATTGACGGGATGTCCAGTTCAATGCCGGAAGATGTGCAGGAAAAGATGTACCGCTCTGTTCCCGGTCTCGAGAACGCGAAAATCGTAAGAAATGCATATGCGATTGAATATGATCTGATTAACCCCATTCAGCTGCATCCGACACTGGAATTTAAGAAATACCGCGGTTTGTTTGCGGGCGGCCAGATCAATGGAAGTTCCGGATACGAGGAAGCCGCAGCACAGGGTCTTCTGGCCGGAATTAATGCGGCGATGGAGATTCTAGGCAAAGAACAGATTGTCCTGGACCGGTCGGAGGCTTATCTTGGTGTTTTGATCGATGATCTGGTGACGAAGGAGACACAGGAACCCTATCGTATGATGACAAGCCGTGCAGAATACAGACTGATGCTTCGGCAGGATAATGCGGATCTCCGTCTGAGAAAGTATGGATACCAGGCTGGTCTGATATCCGAACAGGAATACCAGAAGCTTCTATTAAAAGAGCGTCAGATTCGGGAAGAAATTGAGCGGCTTGGCCGCACATTTGTCGGTATGACAGATGACGTACAGAATTTGCTCGCACGAAAGAATTCTACACCGCTCAAAAGCGGCTGTTCACTGGCAGATCTGGTTCGCAGACCGGAACTGGATTATGATTCACTTGCCGAAATTGATCCGCAGCGGCCATCTCTCACAGATCCTGTAAAAGAACAGGTGAATATTAATATTAAGTATGAGGGATACATTGAGCGGCAGAAACGCCAGATTAAGCAGTTCAGAAAAAAAGAAATCCGTCTGATTCCGGATAATATCGATTATAATAAGGTAGAAAGTCTCCGTCTGGAAGCAAGACAGAAGCTGGAGCGGTTCCGGCCGCGCAGCATCGGCCAGGCTTCCCGGATTCAGGGAGTTTCTCCGGCAGATATTTCCGTATTAATGGTTTATCTGCAGGCGTCAGGCAGATCCGCAGGAGAAAAGTATGAGTCGTGAACATGAGAAGGAAATACTTCGTGCCGGCGTGGAGCAGTCCGGCATCACATTGTCGGAAAAACAGGCTGATCAGTTTCTGGATTATTATGATCTTCTGATTGACTGGAACAAAAAGATCAATCTTACAGCAATCACAGATTTTGAGCAGGTTGTGTTCAAGCATTTTGCTGACAGTACTTCTCTTCTGTCTGTTTTGAATATACCGGATCAGTCCAGCATGATTGATGTGGGAACGGGAGCCGGATTTCCGGGAATTCCTCTGAAAATTGTAAGGCCTGATCTGCATATTACGCTGTGTGATTCCCTGAATAAGCGCGTTGGATTCTTAAATGAGGTGATTAATTCTTTGAAATTAGATTCTGAAGGCGGTTCTATTCAGGCTGTTCATGCAAGAGCTGAAGAACTGGCAAGAGATCTCTCTTACAGAGGCAACTTCGATTATGCTGTATCACGTGCTGTTTCCAATATTTCTGTAATTTCAGAGTACTGCGTTCCGTTTTTAAAAGTCAATGGTTTATTTGCTGCTTACAAAAGTACTGGATTATCTGCAGAAATGAAGGAATTTGGCAGCGGACTTGATAAACTGAATGCAGAATTACTGGATATAAAGGAATTTCAGATGAAAGGAGCCGGTGAGACGGCGGACCGGGCATTTGCGCTGGTCAGAAAAACAGATGTAACACCTGATCAGTATCCGAGAAGATCAGGAATTCCTGAAAAAAGGCCGCTGAAGTAATAGAAGGATAATAAAATAAATACTTATTCACCGGGAAACTAAAATGTTTCACGTGAAACATCATGGCAGGAGCTGATTTGAAATGTTTCACGTGAAACATTTTTTAATGGAACTTTATATAATGGTTTTTAATAATTATACAATCCCAATAACAATTAGAAATGTACTTAAGAAGTGCTTTCATAATAGGATGCAGAGTGCTATACTTAAGAAACCACAATTATTAAAGGAGAATATTGTTGAGTAAAGTAATTGCACTTGCAAATCAAAAGGGCGGCGTCGGAAAATCGACGACTGCCATTAATCTTTCTGCCGGACTTGCAGAAATGCGCAAAAAAGTGCTGACGATCGACATTGATCCGCAGGGAAATACGACCAGCGGCCTGGGAATTGAGAAGGACAGTGTGGTAAATTCAGTTTATGAGCTGATATCTGGAAACTGCGAAGTGAAGGAATGTCTTGTTGAATTAAAGAAATATCATCATGTAATTCCTTCTAATATTAATCTTGCCGGTGCCGAGATAGAGCTTACAGAGTATGATGATACTGCATACCGGCTGAAAAACGCGATTTCTGATATTCGGGATAACTATGATTACGTAATCATAGACTGCCCTCCTTCTCTCGGACAGCTTACAGTTAACGCAATGACGGCTGCAGATTCAATATTGATCCCGATCCAGTGTGAGTATTATGCGCTGGAAGGACTTGCACAGATATTGAATACGATTGAGCTTGTGAAAAACGGACTAAACCCGGAACTGACAATTGAGGGAATCGTATTTACGATGTTTGATGTCAGAAATAAGCTTTCCGGGCAGGTAGTGGAAAATGTCAGGGCCAATCTGAATGAATACATATTCAATACAGTAATTCCACGCAATGTACGTCTTGCAGAAGCACCAAGTTACGGGATGCCGATTACAGAATACGACAGACTGTCAGTCGGTGCCAGAAGATATAAAAAACTCGCAAAAGAACTGGTAAAGAAGGAAGGATGATGAAATGGCAGTCAAAAGAGGCCTGAATATGGCAAAAGGTCTGGAATCATTGATTCCGCAGGGAAATCCTTCTGCCAGAAAGAAGGAAGAAAGCCAGACAGATCAGCCCGGTACGCAGAC
This sequence comes from Eubacterium sp., assembly GCA_017433615.1. Classification (GTDB taxonomy): domain Bacteria; phylum Bacillota; class Clostridia; order Lachnospirales; family Lachnospiraceae; genus CADBRN01. The sequence continues at coordinate 10,804 of JAFRGW010000081.1, read as the reverse complement.
AAAACAGGAGAAAAAACCTGCTGCCGGGAGTAAAACGGTAAAGAAGTCTGCTTCCGTTGCTAAAAGCAAGAAAAAAACAACTGCATCAGTTGTCACTGATGAAAAGGAAGCAAAGACAGAAAAATCTGCTGCCCGCACCCAGTCAGCTGAGGTCGGGCCTGAGAAAAATGTACCTGTGGAATTGCGTATTTCGCAGATTGTGCCGAATCAGAATCAGCCAAGAACGGAATTTGATGAAACTGCACTGGAAGAGTTGGCGGATTCTATTCGCCAGTTTGGCGTGATCCAGCCGCTTTTGGTGCAGAAATCAGGAAAATATTACGAAATTATCGCAGGTGAGCGGCGGTGGCGCGCGGCAAAGCTCGCCGGATTAAAGAAAGTACCGGTTATTATTCGTGAATACTCAAAGCAGGAAATTGTAGAGATTTCTCTGATCGAAAACATTCAAAGAGAAGATTTAAATGCAATTGAAGAGGCACGGGCATATAAGCGGTTACTGGAGGAGTTTGATCTGAAGCAGGAAGAAGTTGCAAAGCGTGTTGCGAAGAGCCGCTCTGCCGTAACCAATTCCATGCGTCTGCTGAATCTGGATGAACGGGTGCAGGAAATGCTGATTGCGGATCAGATTTCAGCCGGGCATGCAAGAGCGCTTCTCGCAGTTGAGAATCCGGAGATTCAGTACGCGGCTGCAGCTGAGATTGCCGCGGGACACCTCAGTGTGCGTGAGACAGAACGACTTGTAAAGCGTCTGCTCAAGCCAAAGAAAGAAAAAAAGACACCTGTGACAGATACACAGCTTGAGGCTGCATACCAGGCTATTGAAGAACAGTTGATGCAGCGAATCGGTACGAAGGTTTCGATCAGCAGAGGACGGGGATCCCGCGGAAAGATCGAGATTGAATATTATTCACAGGAGGATCTGGACCGCATTATTGATTTGATCCGGTAAAGAGCTGTGAAGAAGAATATAAGGGGAGCTATATTATTATATGAAAGAATTATTTAACGGAATCGGCACCGGATTCGGTACGATCTTTATCATCCTGATCATAGCAGTAATTGTTTTACTGCTTCTTACAGGATGGCTGATTCTCCGGCTGAACCGCCTGCAATATCGAATGCAGGTATTCATGCGGGGAAAAGATGGAAAATCACTCGAGCAAAACATCATAGACAGGCTGCAGGAAATCGATAAGATGAGCGGGCGTGTCAACATGCATCACGCAGATCTGGTTGCAGTCCGCCGGCAGATCGGCACTACGCTGACACATTATGGTATTGTTAAATATGATGCATTTGATGATGTCGGCGGTAAACTGAGTTTTGTGCTCGCCATGCTGGATGATAAGAATACAGGCTTTGTTCTTGATGCAATTCACAGCAGAGACAATTGTTTTGTATATCTGAAAGAAATTGTAAATGGCGAATCATATATTATGTTAAGTGCAGAAGAAATTCAGGCACTGCGGATTGCTGCAGGATCAGATGAAGAAGCAGAGCTGGAAATCTGATACGATTCTGCAAAGAGCGTTCTCCGTCTTTGCAGGCGATCGAAAAATAGATACAAAATAACAAAAAGGAAGGCATTTAAACATGATTGATATTAAATTCTTAAGAGAAAACCCGGAACTTGTGAAACAGAACATCAAAAATAAATTTCAGGACAGTAAGCTTCCGCTTGTAGATGAAGTAATCGAGCTGGACCGTGCACGAAGAGAAAATCTTCAGGAAGTTGAATCCCTGCGCGCCGCAAGCAATAAGGCATCCAAACAGATCGGTGCCCTGATGGGACAGGGAAAACGCGATGAAGCAGAGGCTGTCAAACGGGAAGTTGCCGCTTCCAAGGACAAAATCAAGGAGCTGACCGTAAAGGAAAAAGAAATTGATGATGAAATCACGAAGCGGATGATGATGATTCCGCAGATCATTGATCCGTCTGTCCCGATCGGCAAAGATGACAGTGAAAATGTTGAAATTGAGCGATTCGGTGAGCCGGTGGTGCCGGATTTTGAGATTCCGTATCACACGGATATCATGGAGTCCTTCGGCGGGATTGATATGGACGCTGCAGGACGCGTTGCAGGAAATGGATTTTACTATCTGATCGGAGACATTGCACGTCTGCATTCGGCAGTGCTGTCTTATGCGCGCGATTTTATGATTGACCGTGGATTTACGTATGTGATTCCGCCTTACATGATCCGCAGCAGCGTCGTTAACGGCGTCATGAGCTTTGCGGAGATGGATTCCATGATGTACAAGATTGAGGGAGAGGATCTTTTCCTGATCGGTACCAGTGAGCATTCTATGATCGGAAGATTTGTCGATCAGATTATCCCTGAGGAGCAGCTGCCGATCACATTGACCAGTTATTCACCGTGCTTCCGCAAGGAAAAAGGTGCACACGGCATTGAAGAGCGCGGCGTTTACCGTATCCATCAGTTCGAGAAGCAGGAGATGATCGTCGTCTGCAAACCGGAAGAGAGTATGGACTGGTACAACAAGATGTGGAAGAACACCGTAGACTTCTTCCGTTCGATGGATATTCCGGTCCGCACACTGGAGTGCTGCTCCGGTGATCTTGCTGATCTGAAAGTGAAATCCTGTGATGTGGAAGCATGGTCACCGCGCCAGCAGAAATATTTTGAGGTCGGAAGCTGTTCAAACCTCGGTGATGCACAGGCGAGACGTCTGAAAATACGTGTTCAGGGAGATAACAAAGAGCGTTATCTTGCACATACACTGAATAATACATGTGTTGCTCCGCCGCGCATGCTGATTGCGTTCCTTGAGAATCATCTGCAGGCAGACGGAAGCGTAACCATTCCGGAAGCACTGCGTCCATATATGGGCGGCAAGGAAATTCTGATTCCGAATAAATAAAGGAGTATTATGCACAGTTATCTGAAATCCATTGGATTCAGCCAGATCCGAACGATCCGCGGGCAGGAAGAACTGATCGGCGAAGTGCTGCGCAGTTATGATTATAAAAAAGTTGCCGCAGACAGGAATAACCAGTTGTTTGCACAGATATCCAAAGAGTATGCGCAGGATATGGGAATTACTGTCTGTGGTTACTATGACGATGAAAATCTGTTTCACATGGAATACTATTACCCGTATTTTAACGGAACACAGATCACTTCCTATCAGCAGATTGCGGTTGAAAAACACGCCGGTGAAGAGGCTTATGCCGGTGCCTGTGATGATCTCAGAGTCGGTACAACTCTGATCTTCTATCTTCTCAATGCCGGCGAGTATCTGAGCACGCAGGGAAAGGGAAGGCTGTTTTACGAGATGCAGAATACATCTGTATCACTTTCTGCGCTGTCAGACGGCGGCGTGATCCTCCTTCCGCTGGAAAAAAGCAAGCTGCAGCAGGAAAAAGACGCGCAGACACAGAAAAAGCGCAATTCTTTGTACATGGCCGCTGCAAACGGGGATCAGGATGCAATCGAAAGTCTGACAATGGAAGACATTGACGCATATACCATGATTTCACGGCGGATTCAGCATGAGGATGTCTATACGATCGTGGATTCTTACTTCATGCCATACGGTCTCGAATGTGATTTCTATAACATTATGGGTGAAATCCGTGAGTGCAGAGCGTTCCGGAACAGCCGGACGGGCGAGGAGCTGTACCATCTCAGTGTGGTAACAAATGAAATTCCGCTGGATATCTGCATCAACCAGAAAGATCTGACAGGTGTACCGCTGCCGGGCAGGCGCTTCAAGGGAACCATCTGGCTGCAGGGTTATGTAAATTTCTAGACGCAGGACGTATTCAGACACGGGACAAATTTTATACCAGCAAATAAAAAACAGAAAATGAAAACATCACCGGGACTGTCAGAGTCAGACCGTTCCGGTGATGTTTTTTCATGAAATCATTTCCTTGTTTTCTGCTGCATCCTGAAGCGGAAACCGCAGCTCTCGCGCGAGTTACACAGCGCACTTGTGCGTCTTCCTCACATAGATATCTTATACGACAAACCGGCAGTACTCTGTCCACATACGGTCTACCTGGCGCAGATGATACAGGATCTGATCGGATGCCTGTGCCCGGAACGCTTCATCCGTCATACCGGGCGGGCGTTCCGGTTTCGGCGTTCCGTCGTCTGTCTCGCCTTCGTACCAGGGACGCAGATCTTCCACCAGCTTTCCAAGCGCACGGGTCAGCGGTGTCAGACTGAGGCTGGCTGCTGCACCTTTCATGCTGTGCGCGATTTGAAATGCATTTTCATAATCTTGTTGTTCCAGACGAAAATGAAGGAGATCAACATCGTTGTTTTCATAAAATTCACGGACCAGCTGCCGGTACAGCGTCTGGTCTCCCAGTAAACGCGCAATTGCCTCTGACGGATGCGCTCCCCATTTCTCAAGTCCTTCCAGTTCGTTTTCCATGATGTCCTTTTTCTCCATGAATAGCATATATTCAAGTCCCGCTGTTGAGAATTGACGAGGAAGCAGACGTCCTCTGGACGTCATGCAGAATCAATACAAATGTTACCAGTCAGGTCAGTTTGTCTCTTCCCGACTGATTTTCTCAAATTCATGTGCCAGACAGTTGAAGAGCTTGTCCGGATCAATCGGCTTGCAGATGCATTCGTTCATGCCGTCTTCCAGACAGCGTTCCTGCAGATTATCTGAAATATCCGCAGTCAGCGCAATAATCGGAATGGATTTCGCGTCTTCCTGATCAATCTGCCGGATCTTGCGGGCGGCCTCAGATCCATCCATAACCGGCATCATCAGATCCATCAGGATTGCCTGATAGTAGTATGGTCCGTGACTCTGGAATAGCTGGACAGCCTCCTGTCCGTCTCTTGCAAGCTGTGCATGAATGCCCTTGGTGCTCAGAATCTTAATGATTACTTCCGCGACAATGTGATTGTCCTCCGCGAGCAGAATGTTTTTTCCATAGAGAATCCGGTCTTCATAGTTCAGAGTGCGGTTGGAGCCAAGTGCAACCTGTTCATCGTTTGCAAGAGAGTAGGTCATGCGGACTGTAAATTCAGTTCCCATACCGGTACTGCTCTTGCAGCTGATGGTGCCGCCGAGCAGATCCACCAGATTTTTACAGATGTACAGGCCAAGACCGGTGCCATCCTGATATTCGCCGTCAACCGTATCCTGCTCAAACGGAAGGAACATTTTCTTCTGAAAACTCTCCCGGATACCGATGCCGTTATCCCTGACAATATAGGTGTGTTCTGCATGATTCTGGTGGTACAGTACATTGACCTGCAGCGTGATCTTCCCGCCTGCCGGTGTGAATTTCACACTGTTCGTCAGCAGGTTGACCAGGATGCGTTCCACGTGCTTGATATCCATCATGACGTAGCGGCCCTGGCAGCCGTCCACGATCATCTCAAAATCAAGTCCCGCGGTGCGCGCCTGTTCGCCGATAATGGCGGAGACGGAATTGAGTACGTCATCTTCCTTTTCCGCTGCGCTGATGGTGACAATTTTGCCGGCGTCAATCCGGCTTGTTTCCAGAATCTCTTCGACCAGATCCAGCAGGTAATTGCTGGAAGTCTGGATCTTTTCAAGATTGTCGCGCACCGTGTCCGGGAGGTCCTTTTCCTGCAGTGAAAGCTGTGTCAGACCAAAAATAGCGGTCATGGGTGTCCGCATATCATGTGACATGTGTGAAAGGAAGGTTTCCTTCTCCTGCCCGGATTTGACGGCCTGCCGCAGTGCACGCGCCATTTCCTCGATCTGAACCTGATCATCCACCTGCTTTGTCGTATCGACGAACGTAATGACCAGTCCCTGCAGCTGTCTGCCGGAACTGTCGGTCGGAATGGATTCATCCAGATTCGGCTTGTCAATCGCACGGTACGGCGAGATGCGGATCAGGTAGGTTTTTCCGGTAACCGATGCACAGAGCTGCTCGATCGGCTCCATGGTGGTCAGTACCTGCCGGCACTGCTGGATAAGATCGATGGTTGCAAAGTTGTAGGAAATATACCGGAGGGACCGTCCGACATCCTGATCGACCACATTGAATTCTGTGGAAATGTACTCTGTAAATTTCCGGATGTTCAGGTCCCGGTCAACCATCAGAATACCGACCAGCGTCGTCGACAGGAAGTTGGTCATGTCGTCGTTCAGGCCTGCCAGTTCCGTGACTTTGGACTGGTATTCGGAGTTGACAGTATAGAGTTCCTCGTTGACCGACTGCAGCTCCTCATTGGATGACTGCAGCTCTTCGTTTGCAGTAAGGAGTTCTTCGTTCGCAGCCTGCAGTTCGGCGTTGACGGATTCCAGTTCTGTGACAGTCTGGCGCAGGCTGTCCTTGGTGACACGCAGTTCCTGTTCCAGATTTGCGATCCGCTGTGCCGCAGCTGTTTCGATCTTGTATTGTTTCATGTCTCCGTCGATCTGACGTTTGCCGCGCACGAAGGAGATGGCCGTGTGATTTGCAGGCTGCCCGTGCCGGTCAAAAATCGGCTGAGCCACGATGGAAATATATTCCGGACTATCGTCGAGCTGCACCGGTACCTCATCGTAGATGATACGGTCGTTGCGCGCGCGGGAGTCACGCAGTGCTGTGGACACGGCGATTTTCAGATCATTGCGGATCAGCATGAAGATATCAAATGTTGCCGCACCGACCGGGATTGACAGGAATTTACTGCAGTCGCCGTAGGTACGGGTCATCTCATTTTTCTCATTAACCAGAACGCTGGCAGGAAGCAGTGTTTCCAGGACAGATGTCTCCAGATCATTGTCCGTGTACTGTACATCCACATCCAGTTCAAAATGCGGCGACATCATCGGCTCAAGGTTGCTCTCTACATTCTGCATGGAGTAGCTGACCTGTTCGTGCTGCGGTGCCTTGCCGGAGAGATTGTGGATGAATATTTTCTCATTGGCACTGTGCACGCGGAATACATCATCGTAGTCGATAACGGATTCTGAGCGGCCGAGGAACAGATAGCCGCGGTCGTTCAGCGCAGAGTGGAAGATTGCAAACAGATTCCGCTGCAGAATGGTCTGGAAATAGATCAGCACATTGCGGCAGCTGATCAGATCCAGCTTGCCAAACGGCGGATCCTGGAAGACATTGTGCTGCGCAAAGATAATCATCTTGCGGATATCATGGCGGATGACGTATTTATTTCCCTTTCTGGTAAAGAAACGGGAGAGTCTGGATACGGAGACATCGTCTATGATGTTGTCTCCGTAGACACCGCGGACAGCTGTCGAGATCGACTCATTGTCCAGATCTGTCGCGAAGATCTTGATATCCCGGTGAATGCCGAGCTCTTCCATCGCCTCTTCAAAAAGAATCGCGATGGAATACGCCTCCTCACCGGTGGAACAGCCGGCTACCCATACGCGGATCTGTTTTTCCTTCGGCGCATCCTTGATCAGCTGTTTGATGGCCGTATCCTTGAGTACGTCAAAATATTCTGCGTCGCGGAAAAAGCTGGTGACGCCGATCAGTACCTCCTTGGCGAGCAGCTTGGCCTCTTCCGGATTGTTGGAAAGATATGCCACATATTCCTGCAGATTCCGGTTGTGCGTTACAACGAGGCGCCGCTCCACACGCCGCAGGATTGTCGTCTGCTTATAGTAGGCATAGTTAATGTTGGTGATGCTTTTCAGCATGGAGAAGACCTGTGACATCAGGTCCTGGTCCGTCAGCATAAAACGCGCGCTCGCGTCGATCATGGACTTGGCGATGTGCGCCATTTCCTTTGCAATTGAATCCGGCTTCTGGATCAGATCGGCAAAGCCGGTGGAAATCGCGTTGCGGGGCATGCCGTCAAACTTGGCGGACTCCGGACTCTGCACGATGATCATGCCATTGTGCTCTTTGATCGAGCGGATGCCGTTCGTACCGTCGGATCCGGTGCCGGATAAAATAACGGCAACCGAGCGGTTTTCATAGGACTCCGCCAGAGAGCGGAAGAAGACGTCAATCGGATGATTCATTTTGTCTGCTTCATATTCCCGCAGGCGCAGAACATCCGATATGATCTCAACATTGTATCGCGGCGGAATCATATAGATGTGGTTGCGCTCAATGCGCATGCCGTCTTTGATCTCGCAGATCGGCATGGCACTGTATTTTCCGAGAATATCCACCAGCAGACTCTTGTGGTCCGGTGAAAGATGCTGGACAATGACAAAAGCCATTCCCGTATTGGATGGCAGGAATGTCAGAAACTGCTGCAGGGCCTCCAGACCGCCGGCAGACGCGCCGATACCGACGACGCAGATTGGATGCAGATTTACTGTTTTCTCAGATGCTGGGCTCATACTTCAACCTTCTTTCTGTAAAACCGGAACCGGGGCGGCAGGATGATCCTGTATCTTCCGGCAATCCGCAAATTTCAACATGCAGCAGAAGATACTGCAAATTGTATACAAACTTAGAAATATTTACTTATAATTGTAATACTATGCCGGTGGGAAGTTACTATCCCACTTTCTATTTTATACGACAGTACAATAAAGTAAAGAGGAATCCGCAAATTATCTGGCAATTCAGGAAAAAAATCTCTGTTGCCCGAAGAAACTGCGGATACGAACAAGACAAAATCAAAAGAAGGTGTCAAAAAAGAAAGCATATTTTTGCAGATGATTTTTTTTCTTAGTTGTGATATATTGAAAATAGATTCATTTGCAGCTTTTATATTTCAGAATATTCTGAAAAAATTTCCCGCCAACTTCACCTGATTCAGAAAAGCAGGGTATCAATATGGATAATATACTTACCAGATTAAATGAAACGCAGAAGGCACGCCTGTTTGACAAAATCTTCGCCTCGGAATATGAGGGGCTGCTTCGGATTGATATTACAACAGGACAGGCCGAGACGCTTTATGCCGAAGATCCGGTTCTCAAAAAAACCGAGGGACTGCAGTACCCGTATGAGGAAACCATCGAGCGGTATCTGATGGAGTATTCTGTCGATACTGATCCCGAGGGCATTTTGCGCGCATGCAGAATCCCCGTTCTCCAGAAGGAACTGGAGGAATTTGAGACATTTACCATGTACTATACGGTGCGGGATACTGACGGAACGCTGAAAAGCAAGAAGGTGATTTTCTTCCAGATCAGTGAAGAGGTCATTATTATGGCGATTCAGGATTTCTCGACGGCATACCGGAGTGTCAGCCGCAAGATGGATATGCTGACCAATGAACTGTCCCGGGCGCAGGCAACGATCTCTGACAAGGATTCCTTCCTGGCGATGATGGATCAGCATCTGCGGACACCGTTATACTCGATCATGGGCCTGACGCGCATTGCATCCGAAGAGCAGCCGACAGGACATCATTCTTTTGACGATTATCTGCATAAAATATCCATGTCCGGCTCCTATATGCAGGAGACAATTGATGACATGCTGACCCTGCGGCAGATTGCCCGCAATGAGATTGTGCTGAATCCGACCGTGATCGATCTGGACGATTTCTTTGCAAATATTGAGCGTCTGATCCGGCCGGCGATCTATGCAAAGGGCATGCTGTTCGAGCGGGATACCTGGAATGTTTCCGGCCTCCGGGTTGTTGCAGATGTGCACTATCTGCAGCAGATTGTTCTGAAGATGCTGCGCAGCACGGCTGAGTACGCAGTACGCGGCAGCAGAATCCGGCTGCAGTCACGTGTGATTCGCCAGAATGAGGCGGATAATACTGTGTATCTGGAGCTTTCAGTAGAGTGCCGCGGCATTGTGATTGACAAGGAGCGGCTGTGTATTCTCTTCAAGCCGTATGATTATCTGGAGCAGCGTGTGGACAGCAATATGGGAGATCTGGACATTGCGCTGGTCATCCTGCGGAGCTGCCTTCTCGCGATGGGTTCCGATCAGATCATCACGGAGTCGGATGAGAGCAAGGGAACGCGGATCAGCGTATCGCTGAATCTTCCGCTTGGAGAGGGCAAGCCTGAGCCGATTGCATCGTTCACAACACCGGATTTCACAGGGAAAAAGGTCCTTCTGGTTGACGACAACAAGATCAGCCGTGATGTCAGTGAAAAGCTGCTGACCAATACAGGTGCTTCTGTCGTGAAGGCAGAGAACGGACAGCAGGCACTGGATCAGTACCTTGCGACCGGCGGAGACTTTGACCTGATCCTGATGGATGTACTGATGCCGGTTATGGACGGACTGACCGCGACCAGACGGATCCGCAGTCTGGAACATATACCGCGCGCAAAAACCGTGCCGATCATTGCGCTGACTGTCAACGCATTCCAGAAGCATTTTGAGGAAAGTCTGCAGGCCGGCATGAACGCACATCTGGTCAAGCCAATCGAACCGGCGTCTCTGTATCAGGTTCTGATTAATTATATACACTGAGGTGTGCGGAAATGTAATGCAGTAATCTGGAAAATGTATTCTGCCTGCAGGATGACTTGCAAAGACAGAATAATTATAGTAAGATTGATTTTGGCTGAAATGGCGCTGACATGTCAGCGCCATTTGGTTATGTTTCTGTAGCTCAGCAGGATAGAGCGTCCGCCTCCTAAAAAACAGGCGGTGCAAAAGTCCGGGTTGAGTAAGGCGGGAACACTCCGGTTCGAACAGAGTCGGGATTTTATAAGCAGGTTTCACACGAGTTGTTTTTGAAAAGGGTTCAGTCCCTGTGAAACCAAAAATCTTCATCAGTTGTCTCCGGACGACGAAAGCCGTCCGAGATCATAAACACGGCAGCCACAGCCGATTGGCGAAAAACCCAGTGTTTAAGCCAAAAAATGGGCATGTCTACGTAGCTCAGCAGGATAGAGCACTCGCCTCCTAAGCGAGGGGTCGGAGGTTCGAATCCTCTCGTGGACG
>JAFRGW010000080.1 GCA_017433615.1 Eubacterium sp. | reverse complement strand
TTTCTTACTTTCGCCTGTTCAGGCCGCCCCTGACGCGCTCCAAATCCCTTCCGGGGCAGCGCGTTTCTTGCTTTTGCCTGTTCAGGCTGCCCCTGACGCGCTCCAAATCCATTCCGGGGCAGTGCGTTTCTTACTTTCGCCTGTTCAGGCCGCCCCTGACGCGCTCCAAATCCCTTCCGGGACCGCGCGTTTCTTGCTTTCGCCTGTTCAGGCCGCCCCTGACGCGCTCCAAATCCCTTCCGGGGCAGCGCGTTTTCCCGGTCCGAAAAAAACGGATGATTCAATCGCTACAGGCAAATCAAACCTGCGTCAAGAAACACAGGGGCCAGCCCTTTCTCAAGTTTTTTGGGAAAATGATCAGGAAAGTCCCTTAAACACACCTTTCAGTGCCGGATACATTTTCCGGAACTGCTGATAGCGCTCTTCGTACAATGCCGCCAGCTCCGGGTCCGGCTTCACGGTTTCTGTCACACGGACAAGCGAATGGGCCGCCTCCTCAACAGTTGCATATTTCCCGCACGCAACACCCGCAAGCATCGCGCCGCCGTAGCCAGGTCCCTGTTCGGTCTCCGGGATGGTCAATTCTATATTCATAATGTTCGCCAGCATCTTCTTCCAAAGCGGACTCTTCGCGCCCCCGCCGCAGAGCATGCTTGAGCGGATCTCGATACCCATGGCTCTTGCCGCCTCAAGCGAATCACGCAAACCGAAGGAAATGCCTTCGAGAACTGCCTGTGTCATATCGGCCCGTGTGGAATCCATCGTCAGACCGATAAAACAGCCGCGCGCGGACGGGTCATTATGCGGTGCCCGCTCACCCATCAGATACGGCAGGAAAAATACATGATTCTTTCCGAGCATCTCGTCGGTAATCGGCGCCTGTTCCTCTGCATATTGATCTGTGTCGAGAACCGTCTCCAGCCACCACTTGTTGCAGGATGCCGCGGAGAGCATACATCCCATCAGATGGAATTGACCATTGGAATGCGCAAATGCATGCAGCGCGTTTGCATCGTCTGATTTGAATTCTGCACTCGGAATAAATATGGTACCGGATGTTCCGAGACTGATGTTGCAGCTTCCTTCCGCAACGGTGTCCGTTCCGACAGCTGCTGCCGCATTGTCTCCGGCGCCTGCTGCTATCACGACGTTCTCCGGGAAGCCGAGTCGTTCCGCGATGTCAGCCTTCAGTGTTCCGACTGCATCATAACTCTCGAACAGCTTCGGCATCTGCGCCTCTGTAATGCCGCAGATCTCCAGCATTTCTCTGCTCCAGCATTTGTGTGCCACATCCAGCAGCAGCATGCCGGACGCATCCGAATAATCAGTGCAGTGCACGCCCGAAAGCATGTAATTGATATAATCCTTCGGGAGCATTACTTTATCAATCTTTGCAAAAAGCGCCGGCTCGTTCTCACGCATCCACAGAAGCTTCGGTGCGGTAAATCCCGCAAATGCAATGTTCCCGGTCCATGATGACAGCTGTTTTGTTCCGATCTCATTGTTCAGCCAGTCGGTTTCCTTCTGCGTTCTGCCATCATTCCAGAGGATGGTCGGCCGGATCACCTTGTCATCTGCATCCAGCACAACCAGACCGTGCATCTGGCCGCCGGCGCCGATCCCGGCAATCTGTGTTTTGTCACAGTCCTCTGTCAGTTCCTGCAGGCCGTCAAGCACGGCGTTCAGCCAGTCTTCCGGATTCTGCTCTGACCAGCCCGGCTTCGGAAAATACAGCGGGTAGTCGCGTGAGGTGATATTCTGAATCACGCCATTTTCATCCATCAGCAGCAGCTTCACTGCCGAAGTTCCGAGATCAACTCCTATATACAGCACCGGCATCTCCTCCTTTACTTATTTACCGTCCGCCCGGACATATTTCATTTTGTACGAATCCTGCATCGCACTGTTGTCAAATCTCATCAATAAACCGTTCAATCCAGCTCCATGCCGCACCATAAATTCCGGCTTTCCGGGGATATTTCCCGATCTTCAGCCAGGATGTATCCTCTCCGAAAATATCCCGTTCCGCGATCTTCTGCTGCAGCAATTCCAGCGAGACAGCGATCTGTTCGCTCATAAATCCGCCCAGGATCACATCACAGTCGAATGCCCGTCTGATGTTGCTGAGGGCAATTGCCAGATGTGCGATTCCATCCTCCCAGAGATCCTGGTATTCTTTGTTTCCGCTGTCCCGCTCTTCAAAGAAGGTATCAATGGAAATTCCCAGATCACGGCTGAACCGGAATGCGCCGATATAAGCTTCCAGACATCCTTTTTTCCCGCAGCTGCAGGGAAGACCGTCCGGAACAATACACATGTGTCCGAATTCAGCGCTTCTGTGATTCTCGCCATACCAGGGTTTCCCCTCAAAAAATACCGCGCCGCCGACGCCGTATGCCAGATAAAGGCAGGCAAAACTTTTTTTCCGTTCTTCTTTCGGCAGGACAGAGTATTCCGCGATCCCCGCACTTGTGCTGTCATTTTCAACGGAAACAGGGCAGGAAAATTTCTCCTGAATCTGCCTTACAGGAACTTTTCCCAGATGAAGTGTCGGCGAAAGGAGAATCGTATCGGAATCGGGGTCCAGCACACCCGGAACCGTCAGGCCGATGCCCAGCAGTTTCTCGCTGTCCAGCTTTGCACGTTCTCCGAACCGGAACATTGCATCCGTAAACTGTACCAGCAATGCCTCTTTTTCCAGTGATCGGACAGGTTCTGAAGCAGCAGCAATTTCATTGCGTTTCATATCCAGCGCAACCATAGAAATCTCTGTCGCCGAAATGGAAACACCGACTGCAAAGTGTGCATCAGCGCACACTTCATAGCCTACCGGCGGACGGCCACCGGCCGGTTTCTGCAGTTCCGCCGCGTGGATCAGCCCGGCTTCCTCCAGCTCCGACAGATTCTGATAAACCGTCGGCAGGCTCAGCTTCAATTCCCTGGCAACATCCTGCTTCGTAACAGAGGACGGCGCATGATAGATGAAGCGGTAAACATCATTTCGCGTTTTTTTTCTGCGGTCCGTCGCAACCGGTTTGATTTGCTTCATATGGCGCTCCTCCTTTCTTGTTATCATCGGTCCTGCGGAAGTAGGAATCCTGCACAGGCACGCTCTCGCCGCCTCATCCTCGCAGCGGTACTAAGCTTCACTTCGTTCAGCAAGTACCGGCGGGTTTCGAGCACCTGCGCATGGATTGCTTACTTCCGCAGGACCTGCTCAGGCTATCTCAGGCTATCATAATCTCCGGATCTTAATCCACAACTCCAAACTTGTAGATCGTCACGGAGTGATATTTCTCGCCGGCCTTAAAGATTGGCTGCGGCCAGTCAGTATCCTGATGGTTCATCGCATCCGGATAGTACTGCGTCTCAAAGCAGACGCCCATCCACGGCTGATAATCCGCGCCATTTTTTCCGACACACGTATTCTTGATATTATTGCCGGTGTAGAGCTGCATGCCCGGAAGATCTGTGAATACCTGCATGGTCCGGCCGCTCTCCGGATCTGTAAATACTGCTGCCAGGCGGACGGTGCCATCCTGATCGTTCAGCACCATGTTGTGGTCATAACCGCCGACAAACTGCAGCTGCTCATAGTCCGCTTTGATATCCCGCCCGATTGTCTTCGGCTCTCTGAAATCAAACGGCGTGCCCGCAACATCCCATAGTTCTCCATAAGGAATGGAATATTCATCTGTCGGTGTGAAACGGTCCGCCTTCATGCACAGCACATGTCCGAAAACATCACCGCTGCCGTCGCCGGCCAGATTGAAATACGCATGATTGGTCGGATTGATAATTGTCGTCTGGTCTGCGCATGCCTCGTATTCGATCTTCAGCGCATCATCTTCCGTCAAAGTATAGGTAACCGCAAATTCCAGATTTCCCGGGAAGCCCTGCTCGCCGTCTTTGGAAAATTTCGTAAAACGGACACTGCTGCCTTCCGCTGTTTCCTGCAGTTCTCCTTTGAACATATGTGTGAACCACTTGTCCGGGCCGGAATGCAGATTGTTGTCATTGTTGTTCTTGCCGAGCTGGTATTCCTTCCCCTCCAGCGTGAACTTTGCGTGCGCGATGCGGTTCGCATTGCGTCCGACACATTCGCCGCAGCTGGTGGGATTCATATAATATGCATCCGGATTGTCATAGCCCATGACCACATCTGCGAATACACCGTTTTTGTCCTTCACATTCATAGTCACCCAGGCCGCCCCCATATCAATAAAGGAGCATGAAGTTCCATTTGCATTGGTAAGGGTATACTCTGTTACTTCTGTACCGTCTTTTGTTGTTCCAAATGATCTGCTTGACATTCCCATCATTCGCTTTCCTCCGTTTTGCGTTTCCTTCTAATGATCCGGTATTCTGCCTCTCAGCTCCACGTCAGTCTCTTCTGGTTTTTCTGTTTTTACACACAAAAACCGAAGTGTTTCTTCTCTATATATAGAAAGCATACACCCCGGCACTACTTTTGTCAATTTATTTTATAAAAGTACTTTTGAATATTTTTCTCAACGATTTTACTTATTCCGGAATACTGATTTCGAGCAGGGATTCCGGTCTGCAGAGCAATACATTTGCCAGTGCAATCAGCTTCTCAGCTGCCGCACGGTTGATGTCTTTTCTCCGCACTTCATATTCCTGCAGTGTTCTTAAATTCACGCCCGAACGTTCCGCCAGTTCCTGCTGTGAGAGACCAAGCTTCTTCCGATATGTCTGCAGTCTTGTGATTTGACTTCGCTCCCGCTGTAACTGATCCAGCACCTCTGCTCCCTTTTCTTCCGATGCTGTATGCAGTGCAGGATACAAACGGAACAAATCCTGTTCCCTGACTGACGGAAACAACTGTCCAAAGGAAATCCTTTTTTTCCACTGATAGAATGCCACAAACCATCCGCACCAGTAATTCCGCTCTGTATCGTAGCGTATCAGCGCCGGTTGTCTGCTCCCGCCATCCATTCCACATTTCTCCAGAATCCGCCCGCAGAGCTCCGTCCCGGACAGCCCGCACAAAACAGCGGGGTCTCCCTGTTCCCATCGCCTCGCATATCCACTGACAATAAACATGTGAAACAGCAGGTCAAGACTGATATGACAGACTTCCGCGGCATATTCTGTCATTTCACCCATATTCCGCATCGCATCATCCAGATATACTTCCGCATATGATCCCTGCATTTTACTTCTCCCGCATAATCTGATTCAGATAGAAACCGTCCTCTGACTCCTGCTCCAGCATTTTTCTGTATTTCTCTCTTGCAGCAAGATCCCGTTTTCTTCGTTTTGGATAATATAGTACCCCATCTACAGGAACTGCTTCCAGAAAATGAATTCTTGTAAACATCCGCCGGCTCTTAATGACATATTGAAGACCGAGTTCTCCAAAAAACATTGCATGTGAAAGCTGTCCCAGCGTGATGGTATTACTCAGGAATGCCCGTGCGAAAGAAAAATAAGAATCGTCCGCCCGGTAACCGACAAGAAAATCCGCATCAGAAAGATCCGGCAGAAAATGTGCAAGAATGTATTCTCGCCCGCGCTTCTCAACCGGGCTGCCCAGACGTATATTCCGATTTGCCAGCAGTACCGCCAGCCATTGCAGAATCTGTGCCGATGAATCCTTCTGCTCAGAAAGGATCAGATCAAACCGCAGCATATCTGTTTCGTCTACTTCATAACAGTTCAGGAACCCGCCCTTTTCATCTACTGCTGCCCACTCCTTCGCCAATTCTATATCTTCCGTACAGTAAAATCCTGTTCCGTAATCATTATCCGGACGCCCCTTTCCAAACACCGGGACCGGAACAATTTCTTTCGACCCATGATAGATATATCGCATAAACCAAAACTCCCTTTTATCCATTCTCTGCAGCTTCGGCATGACATTTTCAAATAAAACTACGTCCATAGACGTAGTTTTATGATACCATTATCAGTAACGATATGTCAACCGCCCATACATCCAGGATCATTCTGACACAAAGATGTCCGGCCTGCACACGTTCCGCAGTACGAGCACGCAGCACAGATACACAGAATATTCCCAAAACCGCAGAATCCATGTTATACTGTACCTCACACATGAATTGGATAAATTTATTGATCATGAGGAGAAAACAGCATGGAAAAAATTGCAAGCTTTACGATCGATCATTTTAAACTTCAGCCGGGCATCTATGTCTCCCGCAAGGATGCAGTCGGCGGCGACACCGTAACGACCTTCGACCTGCGCATCACTTCCCCGAATGAAGAGCCGGTTATGAACACAGCAGAAGTACACGCCATCGAGCATGTCGGCGCGACTTTTCTGCGCAACGATCAGATCTGGAAAGACCGCATTATTTACTTCGGGCCGATGGGCTGCCGCACAGGCTTCTATCTGCTGCTCCGCGGCGATCTCGCTTCAGAAGATATCGTATCCCTGATTACCCGGACGTTCGAGTATATCCGTGATTTTGAGGGCGATATTCCCGGCGCATCCCCGCGTGACTGCGGCAACTACCTGGACATGAATATTTTTATGGCAAAATATTACGCGCGCCGCTATCTGGATGTGCTCTACAACCTCACACCGGACCGGCTGAGCTACTGAATTATTACCCCGATAATAAAAGAAACCGCACGACTTTCTGTATTCCAGGGATAATCCGTGCGGTTTCTTTTTTATTTCTTTTCAGATTTCAGTCATACCGCTGCACAATTTCGCAGCAGATTCCGTTTGGATCTCTGGCATAGACCCATTTCCAGACCAGCACGCCGTCCCGGATACATTCCTTCACCTCTGAGTGAAATTTGATACCCTTCTCTTTCATTGTCCGGTACATCTCATCAATGTCATCCACGTTAACTGCGATATGTGCGGATCCGGCGCGGGACGGATCTCCGTGGAACGGCGTTGTCTCCGGAACCAGGTACTGCAGAAATTCAATCTCCAGGCCGCCAAGTTCCACCATCGCAACTTTCAGTTTCCCGTACGGATCTTCTGCAATCTCGCCCATACAGCAGCGCGCAAGATCCGGTGTCTCGTCAATTGTCTCAGTCAGCACCTTCCCGCCGAGGATTCCGCAGTAAAAGTCCAGCGTTTTCTGCATGTCCATGACCGTAAAGCTCATATGACCGATTCCAGCCACTTTTGCCATATTTTCAGTCCTTTCCTTCATTTTTCAAGAACCACGTTTCCTACGCGGCGTATTGTTATACTGTAACCCACCCGGCATTCTGTTCGGAACTGGCAAGGCATGCCTCAACAAACCGAAGGCTCTCAATTCCACAGTTAACATCCGGATAATTCACTTCATAAGGCTTCCCTGCTTTTTTGTTTCGCAGTGCCGTCATATAATTTCTGTAAATGTTTGCAAAGGCCTCATAATATCCTTCAGAGACACCTGCCGGAAGCCGGAACATCTGACTGCCGCCGATCGAACTGAAACTCGTTCCCATCCGGTAGTGTACCGAACAGCCTGACAGCTCATTAAATACAACAATATCCGCTGTCTCCTCTGACCAGGACAGACTTCCTTTATCTCCGTAAATAGCAATGTTCAGATCGTTGCATTTTCCCATTGCAACATTTGAGCACCAGATATGTCCTTTCGCGCCAGATTTATAACGGACTGTCGCAGTAAAGTTCGTATCCAGCACTCTATTTTCCCCGATCACATTCAGATCCGCGGAGAGTTCCTCCATCTCCAGCCCGGTCACGGACGAGATCAGATTCTGGGCATGCACACCGATATCACCACAGCAGGTTGATCTGCCCGCCACTTCCGGGTCCAGACGCCAGAGCATACTTTTTCCGAGCTGCTCATTCGGAATTGCAAAATTATCTGTCAGAAATTCTGCTTTTACAAGCCGGATCTCTCCAACCTTCCCGTCCGCGATCATTTTTTTCATAAACGAAACAGCCGGATATGCAGAATATGTATACGTCACACCGAACAGCAGATCTTTCTCTTCTGCAAGCCTTTTCAGTTCTTCTGCTTCATACAGATAATGTGTCAGCGGCTTATCACATACAACATTGATCCCGTTCTCCAGAAATACCTTTGCACAGGCATAATGTACATTGTTCGGTGCGGCTATGATCACAAAGTCAATCGGATCCTCCCGCTTTGCCTCTCGTTCAGCCATTTCGCGGAAACTTCCGTAAATTCTCTCCTCTGCAATCCCCATTGCTCTTCCGAATTCCAACGATTTCTCCCTGTTCCTGGAGAAGCATCCGGCCGTCAGTTCTCCCAGACCGTCAAACAGTGCACCTTTCAGATGCAGGTCTGCAATAAAGGAACCTTTCCCGCCGCCGATCATTCCGAATTTCAGTTTTTCCATGTTCGTCCTCCCGTCAGAATCCGCGCGCGAAATCCTGACCAGCTTAATGCAAAACAATCCCCGTGAAGCGAAATCACTTCGTTCACAGGGATTGTCCGCATTGATTCTTATTTGTTCTTAAAGTTCTTCAACGCATCCAAATACATCGCAACGAAAACGATAATTCCCTGTGCAAACGGATACACATACTCGGAAGCACCCATGATGGAAAGTCCGTTGTTGATGACATAGATCAGGAACACGCCAAGCAGGGCACCCGGCAGAAGATTACCGCGTCCGCCGTTCAGGCTGATGCCGCCGATAACAGCTGCCTCAATCGCGTCAAATTCCATCTCTTTTCCGATGTAGGAATGCGCGATGCCCAATCTGGAAATTACTACAAATCCCGCAAGTGCTGCGCATGCACCGGAGATAATGAATGTTGCAATCTTTACTTTATCAATCGGAATACCGACACGCTCGGAAGCCATCTCATTACAGCCGATTGCATAGCAGTATGTGCCGAAGCGGGTCCGTTTCAGGATCAGATGCAGCACGAGCATAACCAGCAGACAGATCACAACGGTGACATTCAGGCCGCCGAAAATTGTTTTCTTACCGAAATTACTGAATGCTTCCGGAAGTTTGACCTGTGTGCCGCCAATCAACATCAGACCGAGACCCCTGTATCCGATTTGCAGTCCCAGTGTCAGGACCATCGCATTGAATTTCAGTTTTGCCACCAGAATGCCGTTGATCAGACCCACGATACATCCGGACAAAATCCCCAGCAGCAGCGTTACGCCGTCCGGCAGTCCGCTGTGAAATGACTGATACATGACGCCGACACAGAGCAGCGCAGTTGAACCGACTGACAGATCCATATTGCCGGAAATGATAACCGGTGTGACACCTGCCGTTGTCGCACACAGAAAAGCAGATGCCAGCAGGATTGCGAAAAAGTTCTGTACTGTCAGAAACGACCGGTTCAGGATACTGAATATCACAATGACAGCAATGCACAGAAGGTAAAAACCATTGGACAGCAGAAAATCTTTTGTATTAATTTTTTTCGTCATCAGGCACTCACTCCTTCCAATGCGATGCGCATCAAGTTTGTCTGATTGATATCAGCACCTGTCTGCTCGGATATTATTTCACCGCCCCGCAGGATCAGCACTCTGTCTGCGAGATCTACCATCTCATCCGCCTCGGATGTGATCAGAATGACGCTGCTGCCCTGGCTGGCAAGTTCGCGGATAATCTTGTGAATTCCCAGCTTCGCACCGACATCAACACCGCGTGTCGGCTCATCCAGAATGAAGATATTGGCACCCTTGTCGATCCATTTTGCAAAGATAACCTTCTGCTGATTGCCGCCCGACAGGTTTGAAACCTTAACGTCTGCATTCGGAACTTTGATATTCAGCATATCAATGTACTTTTCGGTATCTTCATGCTCTTTCTTCATATCCAGCATGTGAATGCCCTTTGAGGAATAAGCATCCAGGTTTGCAGATGTAACATTCATCCATACAGGCTTGGAAAGGAACAGACCGTCAAAATGTCTGCCTTCTGTGACATAGCCGACACGCTCCAGAAGCTCATGCTTCTTAATCGGACGCATCTCGCCGTTTTCATTGATATAAGCTTTTCCGCCCGGCACACGGTCGAGTCCGAGCATTGCACGGATCATCTCAGTTCTGCCAGCTCCCATCAGTCCCCAGATGCCGAGTACTTCGCCTTTCCGCAGCTCGAATCCGACACCGTGAAGCAGATTGCCATGATGAATGTCTTCAACTTTCAGGACAATTTCCCGGTCGCTTGTGTCAACTTCCTCTTTTTTCAGCTTCTCAAGTTTCTGGCCGATGATCATGTCAGAAAGTCCACTCTTGTCCGTTTCACTGATCAGCCCCTGGTTCACCAGCTTTCCGTCACGGAGAACGACATAGTCATCGCATACTTCCATGATCTCATCCAGAAAATGCGAGATGTAGATGATAATCTTGCCCTCGGATTTCAGCTTTTCGATCGTCTTAAACAGATTCTCTTTTTCATGAATACCCAGAGAAGATGTCGGTTCATCAAATATAATTACCTGTGCGCCGGAAGTCAGCGCGCGGACAATCTCAATGACCTGCCGCTGTCCGATTGCCACGTCTTCAAGCAGCTGGTTTGGTTTGATGTTTGACGCGATAATCGAAAGATATTTTTCTGCCTGCTCCATCATCTTCTTCTTATCCGTAACAACTTTGTTTTTCATATAGAGGTCGGATATGAAAATGTTTTCTGCAACCGTCAGAGAAAGGAAAAACTGTGGTTCCTGGTGAATAAACGCAATGCCCTCATTATAGGCATCAATCGGTGAATGGAACTTCAGTTCTTTCCCGTTTAATTCAATTTTTCCTTCATCCGGCTGAAAAACGCCGCCAAGTACATTCATCAGTGTACTTTTTCCGGCACCGTTAATGCCGATGAGTCCCAGAACACGCCCTTCTTCTGCATGGATTGAGACATTATCAAGGGCCTTTACACCTGTAAATTGTTTCGTAATATTCGTCATAGTCAGCATTTTTCATTACCCCCTTGCCCGCAGTACATCGATATAAATGACAAGCGCAACAATCAGTCCTTTGATAACCATACCGACGTAATAGCTGATACCCAGCAGATTGAAACAGTTTCCAACAATGGTAATGAAAATCAGTCCGAAAACTGAGCCGATAATATTGCCCTGTCCGCCGCGGAGGCTTGCGCCGCCGATAATGCAGGAGGCAATTGTGTCGTTTGTTACGGTGTCGCCAACCATCGTCGCTGTTGCCGAACCAAGACGTGCAGTCAGGAAGATGGCGCCGATCCCGGCAAGCAGTCCGGAAATCAGATAAGACAGAAACAGAACTCTGTCCGTTTTAATACCGGAGACTCTGGCTGTCTCGATATTTTCACCAACCATAAAGAACGTTCTTCCGAGTCTGGTTCTCGTCAGAAGTACCATGAGAATCAATGCAACAATGATGAAGACGATAACGCCAACCGGTACAATTCCGATCTTGGTGTTAAATGCAAGGAAAATATCCGGCAGTCCGTAAATTGTCTGTGCTGCCGATAGATACTCAGCGATACCCTGTGAAAGTACCAGCGTTGACAGGGTTACGATAAACGGGATCATCTTTCCCTTAGCTACTGCAATTCCATTGATAAACCCAAACAGAAGTCCCATCCCGAGCATCATGAGGACTGCAACAAACCAGCTGCCGCCGTTTACCATGTAACTGCCGCCGAGACATGCAGCTGCCATGATAACGCCCGGAACAGAAAGATCGATTCCGCCGCAAACCAGAACAATTGTAAGGCCCAGGGCATAGAAGCCGACCGAACTCACCTGTTCCAGAACATTTACGATATTCTGCATACTGAAAAAGTTCGGTACCGTCAGGGCAAGAATGATCAGAATAATAACCGCGACAACGCCCACCAGAGCATTTACCCGCTTTTTATTATCCTCCCGGATGGATGCCAGAAATCCGGCCGGAAGTGCTTTACTTTGTGTACCCATATATCTCTCCTTCTTCTGCTGTTAACTCACAATCGTTTTAGCAGAACCCGCCAGACGGGGCTGACGCATCTGTCAATGCGCCAGCCCCGTATTTTAATCCGTTCGCAGCACGAATTTTCAAAGCAGATTATTTATCTTTCCACTTCCACCACAGAAGCTCATCACTTGTCATCTCTGCACTGTCATAGTTGTCAGAGGTATAAACAGCACCCTTGATCTCAATGAGAGGTTCTACTGTTTCGCCGTTGTTCATTGCGAAAGCACTCTGGAAAACGCCCTTGATCATGCCGTAGACATCCATCAGAGAATCGGAATCCACATAGCCGTCAGCAACATAGTTGTAACCTTCTTCAAATACGTCACAGCATGCAACGTACATATGATTCTCATCGCCGTACGGTGCCCACTTGCCGATATCTTCAAGGCAGCTCTGTACACCGGAGAGCATTCCGTCTGTTGCAACATATACACAGTTGACATTCTCGTTGCCCTTCAGAGCCGGCGGAAGCAGCTCTGTAACCTTGGTCGGATCCCAGTCACACGGAAGCTCAGCAACGACTGTTGCGCCATATTCTTCTGCTGCAGCCTGCACGCCCTTTGCACGGCGGATGGAGTTGTCGTCACGGGTCTCGCCGTTGCAGAGGACCACATTGATCTCCTCTACGCCGTCATTTTTCATTTTCTCGAAGGTTGTCTTTGCGGTGTCATATCCCTGATCGTATGCAGCGATATCTACTTCAACGTCCGGGCGTGTCTTAACTGATTCTGCAACCGGTCTGTTAAATGTAATAACCGGAATTCCTTTGTCTTTGCAGGCCTGGATTGCCGGCTCAACCGCTGTGGAATCTACCGGGTCGATGCAGATGACATCGCAGCCCTTGTTGATCAGGTCATTTACGTCGGAAATCTGCTTGGTTGTGTCGCCGTCAGCAACAACGATGGTCAGATCAACCTGCGGATCGTCAGCCTCAAGCGGCTGCTCTGCCCACAGTTCCATCAGTGTCTGTGTGACGGTAAAGACATCGTTCATCAGGCTGTTGTAGGAAGCGCCGATCACGATCTTGTCGCCGCTGCCGGTTGTCTCTGCTGCCGCGGAGGATGCAGCTGCAGCACTGCTGGCTGCTGTGCTCTCTGCTGCGGATGAAGCCGCTGCCTCAGGTGCTGCTGAAGAGGAAGAACTGCTTCCGCCGCCGCAGGCTGCAAGGCCAAGCGTCATCACGCCTGTCATGGCAAGTGCCAGAATCTTTTTCGTTAATCTCATTTTTGTTACTCCTTTCCTTTTCCCCACAGTTTGTGTCTCACAGGTTGTTTCTGATCGAAGGGACATTTTCTGAAAAAGAAAAAAGTGCTCCCGCAATAAGCGAAAGCACTCGTAACTCTCTTCAATCAGAATTGTTCCACGCCATGAGAACACTTTATTCAACTGAAGTCATTATAATTTCTGTCCGGTAACTTGTCAATAACAAAAATCACTCTTTTGTTCAGGCACTGTTTGTTCCGTCATAGACATGTGAGACCGGTATGGTGATGTCCACGCAGGCCCCGCCGTCGTTCCGCATCTGCATATCACCCTTCATCGAAGAAACCAGATTTCTGACAATTCCCATCCCGATGCTCTTTTTTTCAACTGCGGCCTGGTCCATCCGGAAACCGGATCCGTTGTCCTGAATCCGGATCGTAATCTGCAGGCCGTCACTCTCGCAGATAATTCTGACATGCTTTTCATCCGTCCGGTCGAATGCATGCTTGACACTGTTGTTGATAATCTCATTCACAATCAGCGCGATGTTTACAGCTTTGTTGTACGGAATGCTGATATTCTGGGTCTCCACACTGACTGTGAGATCCGACATTCTGTAGAAGCTGACAATTTCAGCAATAATATGCTTCAGATTGATGATGCTGTTATTGCTGGTATCCTTTGCCAGGATATCATGCACAGCCGCAATGCTCGATACCATTCTGGTAATCGCATCAAAGGCCTCGTCCGGGTCGGTCTTATGCTTCCGGACTGCTGATTTCTGCAGATAAATCAGGGAATTGATCATCTGCAGATTGTTCTTGATTCTGTGGTGGCTCTCCTGCAGAAGCATGGAGCGGCCGATCAGGCGGGAGGTCTCGATCGCAATCGAGATTTCCTTGCAGAACGAATCCATATAGAACCGGTCGCGGTCATCCGGCTGATATGGCTTCTCAAACATCAGCTGTATGATCCCCTGAAAATTATTTCGCGAATTAACGGGGACGCAGATAATGGACTGGATCTGGCTGCCTGCAAAAAACTGCTGGTACACCTCTGTATCTTTGGTGATCTCGACCCAGCTGTCCTGCCGATCCTGCTGTTGTATCAGTTTCAGGACCAGTTCCTCAGAAGCGCGGTACACTTCATTACTGCTGGTGCTGATCCATCTGCCTGCCTCGCTGTCGATCAGATAAATGCTGCAGCAGCGGGCCTGAAATACTTTCGCGATATCATCTGCCAGGTAAGCCAGTTCATTTTTCAGCTCTGATGTGCTGGTCAGCAGATCACGTGCAGTAATCAGTGTCGAGAGGATACTCATATCATCCTGCTGGTCTGTCTCAGAGATGGGAGACCACCCCGCCAGCAGATAAATAATCTCGCGCGGATCCTCAATTACCTGCTTTGTCTCCTTCGTCATGCGGATCCTGCCTTCGCTCAGCACAGAGATGCGGTCCGAAATCATCAACGCAGATTCCAGCATGGAGGTCAGGTAAATAATGCCCCGCCCCTGCTCCTTGATTTTTTTGATAATATTCCAGCGGATATCCTGATACTGCCGCCCATATCTCGATTCCAGTTCATTGATCACCACCAGCGGCTTTCCGCTGACATATGCGCCCATCAGCTGGACCAGACCCTGTTCCTCTCTGGTAAGTGTCTGCATCCGCTGGTTCACATCGATCGGAATTGAGAATTCGTCGAAAAGCTCCTGGATCTTCCTTCTGATCTCTTCCCGGATAAAAAAGCCGCCTGTTTTCTTCTTAACATTCACATTGTCAAAGACACTCAGCGACGGATAAATGCCTGTGGTGGAATCAATCAGATCCACTCTGTCATACAGTTCGCTTACCTGCTTTTTATCATACGTCTTCCCGGCCAGCATGTGCTCACCCCTGAAAATACGCACATCTTTGTAGATTGCGCTGATCAGCGCCTGAATCTCCAGCCCGGACATCGCGATCACTGCATGCGTCTCACCTGCATTTACCTGAAAATTGATATTCGTCAGCTGCACATTGTTGTGTGTCTGAATGCTGACATCTTTGAATCTGAGAACCGGTATCTGTTCACTCATTATATTTTACTGCCCGCCTCTATAATATCTTTTGCAACTTCATAGAGCTTTTTATTTTCGTTGGCACTTTTCTTCTGCAGGGCCTTCATCGCCTGCGCCTCACTGAGTCCGAAGGTATCCATCATAAATCCCTTGGCACGCTCGATCACTTTCCGCTCTGAGAGTTTCCGCTCAGCTTCATCGCGCTCCTGTGAAACAGCCCGGAATTTATCCATCTGTGCCAGTGCCAGCTTGATTGCGGATTTCAGCTCATACTCGTCCACAGGTTTCTGCAGATATGCACTGACATACGCACCAGAAGCGCGGTCAATGAATTTTTCACTCCGGTAGCCGGTGACGATAATGATCGGGATGTCGGCCTTCTCTTTAATCCGTTCCGCTGCTGTCAGTCCGTCAACACCCGGCATATTGATGTCCATGACAATCAGATCCGGCTGCAGTTCCAGTGCGCGTGATACGGCTGTCTCGCCGTCCGACACTGCATCGGCAACAATATAGCCCGCATCGGAGATCATCTCCTCAAATCCCATCAATACAAGCGGCTCATCCTCCGCAATCAGGATCCGCAGCTCTCTATTCTTCTCTTTCACGTAATTCCCCCTGTTCTATGTGAAATAACTCCTTTTTCACACTGACATAGAGACATTTTATATTGCCGACAGGCATTTTTCAAGCAAAAGGAGCTGCCGGAGCAGCCCCTGTACGCGTCATACAAATATCATGATGCATGTGCAAAAACACTTTTTTCAAACATGGTCCTCAATTCGAATGCGGCATATAGTTGTACAGTGCCATCGCCAGCGAATTAACCGGCATGGTCTGCAGTCAGACCTTACCCGGGCCGGTTACAACCGTGTTGAACAGACCCTCGCCGCCGAACACAACATTCTTGACGCCCTTGACCATCTCGATTTCCATGCTGCAGGTTGCCTCCATCGCAGCGACATATCCGCTGTCTATGATCAGTCTCTCGCCAGGTGCCAGCACACGCTCCTGCACAGAACCGTCAATCTCCAGCCACGCGAGACCGGAGCCGGAATATTTCTGCATCAGAAAACCCTCGCCGCCAAAGAAACCGGAAGAAATCTTTTTCTGCAGATAGACATCCATATTGACATCCTCTGTGGATGCAAGAAATGATGTCTTCTGGGCGATGATGGGCGTCTCACCGATGTTAAATGCGAGAATATCGCCCGGGCAGTGCTTTGCGAGCGTCAGCTCTCCCGCCTGCTCCGCGCTGTAATGGTTCAGACCAAGCGACTCACCGACAATCGCCTTCTTGAACATACCGCCAAGGCCGCCCATCTTCGTCTCCATCTTAATTCCCGGAGACATCCAGGCCATGGCGCCGCTCTGGCACTTAATCGACTCCCCCCGCTCCATCTGCAGGGTCAGAACTGTAAACGGCTGATTAGAAATTTTGTACCTCATATCATTCTCCTTTCATCTCATGCAGGGACTGTATTTTGTCTACTGCGAATTCCACCTGAGCTGCGTAGGAGTCGCGCGCGCACTACTGTGTATGTGATCTGTTACCCGAATCAAAGATTCGGACAGATCATCACGCGTTCGCAGGCTCATCGCGCACCGCGCACGGAAGTGGAAATGCATCCTGATCTTGTCTCCTCTTTTCAACGAGGATAATTACCTTCCTTAAACATCCGCATCATCTCCCGCGTCAGCGAGATCCCGTCGTCCTCCGGCACTTCCTCTGGTGAAAACCAGTCTGCCATCGCGAGCTCCTCGTGATCCAGCGTCAGGTCCTCATCGTCCCCGTCCAGATCGCAGAAAAATCCCATCAGCAGCGAATTGGAAAACGGCCACGGCTGACTTTTGTAGAAGCGTAGATTCTTTACTTTGATGCCGACCTCCTCCATCACTTCCCGGTGAACCGTCTCCTCGACAGTTTCTCCAATCTCGGTAAATCCGGCGAGCAGCGCAAACCGGGTATAGCCGCGGCCTGCATACTTACTCATCAGCAGCTTTCCGTTGTGAATGACAGCGATGATGACGCCCGGACTGATCCGCGGATAATTCATCAGACCACATTTCGGGCACTTGATCATGCGCTCTTTGTGGTCTTTTATGGTTGGCGTCCCGCACTTGCCGCAGAAGGTATGTCCCTCATACCAGTCGTAAAGCGAGTGTCCGGTAATCCCGGCAAATGCGCGGTTCAGCGGCCGTACCATCCGGAAGTGATCCACCGGTTCATAGGAAAATCCTTCCGGCGTAAAGTTTTCCTGCAGTTCGCCCAGAAAATACTCCAGATTGTCGACTGAAAACAGATACGTGTATTTGATCTCCACACCGTTGAAATCATCAACTGTAGGGAAGATCAGCCTGCCGTCTTCATCATATCCCGTCAGTGCCTGTCCGCCGTCGTAGACCAGCACATGTTCGTGCGCCTGCGGCTGGCGGTCATGAAATTCATTGTGAAATACATTGGGGGCAATGTCCTGAATCATTTTGTTTGTCTCACTTTCCGAATTCAATTATAAACTTTATGGATAATAATCGAAGATACTTTGAACAATATCGGTGATTTCCTGTATACTGGAAAATGATATCCGTCCGATCGTTCTATAATATCGCTTATGCAAATCCATCGTTTTCAACTGTTCGCACAGAGCGATCCCGACAGTCTGATCTGTTTCAACCAGTACGTGAAGTGCATCTCTTCCGGCTTTCTGTACTACAGGGCAGACAATCGCCAGTCCCGACTCGTTAAAAAAATCTTTGCTTAATACAAGAGCCGGAAACTCCTCTCTGCTAAGTTCAATGATATCTCCCTGTTTCACTGAACTGACCATTCACCATACCTCGCGGCCGACCGGTTCTCCCCAGTCATATTCCTCATAAGGTCCGAGCTTTCCTCCATAGGCTGCCGCCCTTTCTTCAAGCGTCTGATGACGATGTATTTTTTCCAGCATAATTCTTCCGTTTTCAACTAACACATCAACCTCTTCATTCATCTGCATGCCTGCCAGTTCTAATACTTTTTTTGAAAGCCGGACTCCCTGACTATTACCCCATCTTGTAATCTGCGCAGTCATTCAAATTCCTCTTTCTATATCTGTATTGTATTTACTTTGTATATCCATATGCTAACAGCTTTTTAATATCATGTCAACATAAAAGGAGACAGAGAACTGTCCCCTGTCTCCTCCATATTAATCCGCATACCCGTTCGGGTTCTGGCTCTGCCAGCGCCAGGAATCCGCACACATTTCCTCAATGCCGAATTCCGCCTCCCAGCCGAGTTCCTCTTTCGCCTTGTCGCATTTTGCATAGCATGCCGCGATATCGCCGGGTCGGCGCGGCTTGATTTCATATTTCAGCTCATGACCGCACGCCTTTTCGAATGCATGGATGACATCCAGTACGCTGTAGCCGTTGCCTGTACCGAGATTGTATACATTGACGCCGCTTCCTGCCGTCAGTTTCGCCAGTGCCTTGACATGTCCGCGCGCCAGATCCACGACATGGATGTAGTCACGCACGCCAGTGCCGTCCGGTGTGTCATAGTCATTTCCGAAAACGCCAATCTGCGGCAGTTTGCCGATCGCCACCTGCGCGACGTACGGCAGCAGATTGTTCGGAATTCCCTTCGGATCCTCGCCGATCATGCCGCTCTTATGCGCGCCGATCGGATTAAAGTAGCGTAGCAGCACGACATTCCACTCGTTATCAGAGGTGTGAATATCTGTCAGGATCTGCTCCAGCATGGATTTCGTCCAGCCGTACGGATTGGTGCAGACACCCTTCGGGCAGCTCTCGGTAATCGGAATCTCCGCCGGATCGCCGTAGACCGTCGCGGAAGAACTGAAAATGATATTCTTCACGCCGTGCTTCCGCATCTCATCACAAAGTGTCAGCGTCCCGCCGATGTTATTCTCATAATATTCAATCGGCTTCGCAACCGATTCACCGACAGCCTTCAGGCCTGCGAAATGAATCACCGCGTCAATCTGTTCCTGATCAAACACTGCCTGAATACCGGCCCGATCCCGGATATCCGCCTCGTAGAAGGTTACTTTTTTCCCGGTGATCTCTTCGATCCTGTCCACTGCCTTCCGGCTGGAGTTGTACAGGTTATCCAGAATGATCACCTCATGTCCTTCATTCAACAGTTCCACGCATGTATGGCTGCCGATGTAGCCGGCGCCGCCTGTCACTAAAATTCTCATCACTCATTTCCTTCCTGCTGGTTTTATTCATTTATTTTCGTATCAGATTCAAGATCGCTCCGGCAGATTTGCTCAGAGACTCTGGTTTTTGATGTATTCTCTGAAAGAAGGAATTGCAATTGTAAATACAGCACCCTCCAGTTCCTCGATCACGCCGGCCATAAGCAGTCTTGTTTTGTAAGTAGATACATAACCGGGCGTTTTTCCAATCCGCTTTGCAATGTCTGTAACAGTACTGTACTCCTGATCCTTCAACATTGCTTCCAGAATTTTTTTGTCGCCTTTAGACAATTCTCGCCATGTACTGTCCAGAACGCCGCGTTTAAAATCTTCTTTTGCCTCTTCAATCCCCTGCTTTGCTGCGGGGGTATCAATCAGTTCTTTCTCTCCGCTTTCTTCCCAGACAGCATACCCTACAAGCTGCATCATATAGGCAAATCCTCCGGCCGCCTCAACGGCCAGACTTAATGCATCATCTTCGATTCTCTTACCTGCCGATTCAATGGTTTTTCTGAAGGCACTTCGAATATCTCTGTCCGCAATTCTTCCAACATAATGCTGTCTTGCTCTTCTGAGAAATGATACTTCCTTATGACTGATCAGCTGGTTGATATTCACAGGGAGGCCAGCCATTACCAGTGCTATTTTTGCATGCTCCCTGATAAACAGCTGATACATAGAAGCCAGCTGTATCATTTCCGGAATATCCGCACGTACTTCATCAACTGTAATCAGCAATCCTGTCTGCGTTTTATTTAATTCATTCAGCAGCGCACTCATTTTGGTGCGCCAGTTCTTCGTTTCCGCCTGGTCAGATTCCCATGTCAGGCTGACCATCTGTCCGACTCCGATACCTGTCAGCTGCTTCTTTTCATTATTTTTCAGCAATTCTCTGCCTACTACCTGCGTTCTCTGCAAAATATCATCAAGCATGTTATCTGCCGCAACTGTATCCGCTACAAGCCAGCCCTCCTTCATTGCCTCATCCCCAATGCAGGACAGCAATGCTGTTTTTCCGGATCCGCGCGGACCGACCAGAACGCTTGACAAATTCGGATCTCCGGGTCCATTCTGAAATGCCCGCCTCATTGATGTTATCAATGATTGTCTGCCTGCCAGATATGGCGGCACCATTCCAAAAGTTGGTGTGAAAGGATTCATATGACATTCCTCCTTTATATCCATATCTTTCCTGTTATCAGGATATCACTTTTAGAACTTTTTTGCAATTTTAGAACATTTTAGATTTCTTAGAACTTTTTAGAATCTTTAGAAATCCCGTCTGTCGGACATTTCAATCTGCCTGCCATTAATCTTAATCTCTTTACCTAAGCAATCACAATCCCGCCGTACGGCCGGATCTGCAGCACGTTGCAACACCCCTTGCCGAGCACACGTTCCATTTCGTGCCGGAATGCTTCCACCTGATCTGCCGGAACAAATGCCTGGATCGTTCCGGCGAAACCGCCGCCATGTACGCGGCAGGCACCTTCCCCGCCGAGGATGTGTTCCGCCGTCATCAGTGCGACTGCCACGGCCTGCTGCTCCGGGAAGCGGCTGCTGTAGACATTCTGCAAATACATGAAGGAAGAATATCCTGATTCTTTTGCAGTACGCAGATACGCCTGAAAATCACCCGCCCGAAGTGCCGCACTCTCAGCTTCCACCCGGTCGTTCTCTCTGTAGAAATGTGCCGCGCGCAGGACTGCGCGGTCACCGCATGCCTTCCGGAGCGATGCAATACTGCCGCGGAACTGTTCTTCCGGCACTTCGCGTAGTACCTCTTTCCCGAAATACTGCGCAACGGACTTCATCTCAGCCGGAACTGCAGCATAATCTTCGGTCAGATCCGCATGGTCCGCACCGGAGTTAATGATACAGAGCTGATAGCCGCTGTCCGCAAAGGAAAACGGAATTTTTGTGATCTGCGGCTCCTCCTGCTTTTCAAAATCAATGGCAATGGCGCCGCCGACCGAACATGCCATCTGATCCATAAGCCCGCAGGGTTTTCCGAAATACACATTTTCTGCATACTGTCCGATCTTTGCAATTTCAACTGCATCCAGCGCATCGCCGCAGAACATGTGGTTGAAGATCACCCCAATCAGCGTCTCAAATGCCGCCGATGATGACAGGCCTGAGCCGCCCGGCACATCTGAGGTGACACACGCATTGAAGCCTTCCGGCTGATAGCCGCGCTGCCGGATTGCCGCCGCGATGCCGCGAATCAGCGATGCTGTCTGATTGACTTCCTCCGGGTGTACTGTTTCATCAGAGACATCAACACGCAGCACTTCATAACCTTCTGATTCCAGTACAACCATACTGGTTCCATTCGGTGCCGCTGCTGCCATCAGATCCAGACTGACACTGGCCGCAAGGACACAGCCGCGCTGGTGATCCGTGTGGTTGCCGCCGAGTTCCGTGCGGCCCGGCGCGCTGAACAATTCAACCGGTCCGCAGGCCGGTGCATTGTCCTGCGCAGCTTTCCCGCCGGCCTCCGTGCCGGCAGAACCGGACGGCACACCGACCGATCCGGACATTTCAATATCTGCCCCCGCTTCTGCCGCAAACCGCGCGTCATACATATCCAGCACTTTTCCGGCGCGCGCACGCTGCTCGGCCGGGTCCTCCGTCAGATAAATCTCCTGCAGACGCCCGTCCAGTGCGCCGCTCTCCAACTGCTTCCGCAGCTTCTCTGTTCCCATAGTCCCCTCCAGTTATTTTAAATATAAATATCGATCTCCGACCCCGCACGGGCTGTGCGATGTCTGTTCGCCCGTCACATTTTAAAAGCAGTAAAGCAGTTTTTCACAGAACCAATCCCGCCTGCCTGCAGAACCGCAGGAACGCCGCTTTTCCCTCAGGGGTGCGCTTGTACACGCCGGCATCCTCCAAAACCTGCATAAACACTTTGCCGATCTCATCTCTTAATATCATATCTGCATTTTCTTTGTCAAACCGGTACTGCTTCTGCAATGCCTCCGCCCAGTCTGCATGTGCGGCAATCCGCGCATCGCTGCGGATATTCGCACCGGAAACCAGTGCATCCGCCAGAAGACTCATTTCTTCCTTCAGACGCGCCGGCAGAACAGCAAGACCCATCACCTCAATCAGGCCGATGTTTTCTTTCTTGATGTGATGCAGCTCTGCATGCGGATGATACACGCCCAGCGGATGTTCCTCTGTCGTGATATTGTTGCGCAGCACGAGATCCAGCTCATACACCGCGCCCCTTCGACGTGCGATCGGCGTAATCGTATTGTGCGGCACGCCGCCTGTCTCTGCAAAAATAAATGCTTCCGGATCGGAATAACCGCGCCAGCAAGTCAGAATTTCATCTGCCAGATTGACCAGTGCCGTATCATCCAGTGACCGCAGCCGGATGACGGAGAGCGGCCACTTCACGATGCCGGCCTCCACCTCCGGGTATCCGCTGCAGACAAGCGGTGTCTCCACAAATGCCTTTTCCATGGCAAATGTATAATGCCCGCCCTGGAAATGATCATGTGAAAGGATTGATCCGCCGACAATCGGCAGATCCGCATTGGATCCCACAAAATAATGCGGGAACTGCTTCACAAAATCCAGCAGTTTCCGGAACGCTGCCGCATCAATCCGCATCGGCACATGATGACTGTTAAATACAATACAGTGCTCATTATAATAGACATAAGGCGAGTACTGAAAATACCAGTCACTTCCATTAATGGTAACCGGAATAATCCTGTGATTTTCCCTCGCCGGGTGATTCACCCTGCCGGCATATCCTTCATTTTCCGCACACAGCTGACACTTTGGATACGCTGACTGCGGCATATTCCTCGCGGCCGCGATCGCTTTGGGATCTTTTTCCGGCTTGGACAGATTGATGGTGATATCCAGATCGCCGTACTCTGTACTGGTCACCCATTTCACATCTTTTCTGATCCGGTCCCGCCGGATATAGTTGGTATTTCCTGAGAAATCATAAAACCAGCTTGTGGCATTCTCCGGAGAAATGTCATACCGGAGAGAAAACTCCGACCGGATCTGTGACGGACGCGGCGTCAGCACGCCCATCAGCTTCGTGTCAAACAGGTCATGGCTGACCACACCGTCATCGGTCAGTGCTCCGGTTTTGCGTGCCAGTGCACAGAGCCGGTCCAGAATCACTGCGATCTCGTCTGCATCCTGTTCGTTTTGCCCGGAACCCAGACTGCCGCTGCCATCTGCTTCTTCTGCCGCTGCCAATGCTTCATCACTGTCTGCATGCAGAATCATAAGAATCTGGTTGTACGCCCAGATCCTGTCTGCTTCTTCCAGCAGGTTTTTCCTGATTCCATAATCAATCAGATTTTCAATTCTTCTATCGCTCATATTTTAACCCTCTGTGCATTGTTCATGGTTTGCCGGACTGCACTTCCAGCAGATATGCCCCACACGCGTTGACAATCGTCGTATCCATGTATTTTCTGGTTACCGGTATTTTGAACCCGTAATTGCGGTGCACATGCCCGTGCAGCATGTAGCGGGGTCTGTATTTTTCCATCAGTTTCAGAAAACAGCGGAATCCTCTGTGCGGAATCGTGTCGAGATCCCCCTGCCCAAATGCAGGTGCATGCGTCACCAGCACGTCAACTCCGCCATATTTCCAGAGTTTCCGCCGGAGTTTCAGACATCTCCAACGCATCTGCCGCTCTGTGTACATATTGACGCCGTCCGGCCGGTACCGGTTTGATCCGCCGAGGCCGGCAAACCGGATTCCCTGATATACAAATACATCGCCGTCAATACAGGTACAGCCTTCCGGCGGCTGTTCGGCAAAGGCATCATCGTGATTCCCGCGGACATAAAGCAGCGGGCAGTTTCCAAGCGTAACCAGAAACTCCAGATAGGAGCGGTGCAGATCCCCGCAGGATACAATCAGATCAACCCCGTCCAGCCTTCCCGGCTGATAGTGATCGTAATAATATCTGGATTCTTCATCCGCTACGACTAATATCTTCATCGGTCTGCTTCTTTCTTCGGCAGTTCCACACCCTGATGATTCACCAGAATCTTCGCCTTCTCTTCGAGTTCCTCGTAAGCCGGAATTTCGCCCTGTACATTGTCTTCCAGATAGTCCATCCGGATAATATCCTCCATGCTGATCTGCTGTCCGCCTTCTTCCGGAATCACAATTCTTCCGGTTGCCCTTTCAATCCGGTAAAACGGCTGGCAGCTCCCGTCCCGGATTGCACGGCACAGCACATCCCCCAGATATCTCGCACTGTCAGGAAGCCGGTCCGCATAAATCATATCCACTACGCCGGCGGACATACCCCAGTAATAATTTAAAGAGCGGGGATTTCTTCCCTCCTCCGTGCGGAATGTTCCATTCAGAACAGCACGCAGAATCCGCTCATAATAGACGCCCCAGTTCCAGACCGGAAGCACCAGCGGCGAAGACCTGTCGTCCTGCATCCACTTCAGGCCATGCAGATAGCGTTTCTTCCCTTCTGAAGCAGCAAATTCACGGAACGAAACCAGTTCTGCTCCTTTTTCCAGCAGACGGTTCTCAGCTGCGTCCATTCCGCCGACGGACGACCATTCCAGATATACTTCTGCATCCGGATCCGTAAGCTGTGCACCTCTCGCAAACGCATTGATCTCGGCAATCGCCCCATAGACCGGATACTTGCAGATGTATCCCAGTTTATGACTGCGGCAAAGTGAACCTGCGATTGCGCCTGTAACAAACTTTGCCTCATACATCCGCGGATAATACGTTCTTATACTGCGGTGGGACTCATTCAGCGAACAGTTCAGCACGTCAATTTCCGGGTGCTCCAGTGCAGCCTTCACAATTCCGGGCAGCAGACGCGGAAATGCCGTAAAGATCACATCCGCACCGTCCCGGATCATCTGCTCCATCATGCCGTCAATGGCTTCATCCCGCTCCAGAATATATGCCTTTGTACTGATTTTTTCAGAAAAGACATTCTGTGCATGTCTTCTTCCAAGCTCATGGTAATAACTCCAGCTTGAAGAAACCGGTTCTTCATCATACAGAAAGGCTACTTTTTTCCGCGGAGTACCAATTACACGCTGCAGAAGGCCTTTCCCGTCTGCTTCCGGTTCCGTCCGGATCTCAATCATGCTTTCTTCCTGCTGGATCGCAATCTCTCCCCATGCTTTTGTGAGGATTTTTCTGATCTGACTCTCCCCGCTTCTCCAGAGGATGTCATATCCATAAATCCGGATGAATGCCAGAAAAGCATCTCCGGTTGTAGATGTCAGCCTGTCACCGCCGCACGCCAGATATACCTTCCGGAATGTATAATATGCGGCGCTGAATTTCCGGACCTCTTCGTCCGTCCAGATGGCATCCTCAAGCTTACCCACAGCATTTTGCAGCTGCCTGCAGGAACCGCGTCTGGAAAACTCGATAAAGTTGATCCCGGAGCGCGCCTGAAAATCGATCAGTTCATAATAGCGCTCCGCCGCTTCATCCCCGTCACGGTCCGGCAGGATTCGTCTGACATAACCGGAAACCACCGGCGCCTCAAAATATTTGAGAACACTGACGCGCTTATTGCCCTCCAGTACATAAAAACGATTCATGTACTCACAGACACGGACCGGCTCCCGGATTCCCTCCTCCAGATGACTGGCACACAGGCGTTTCCACTTCATGGCAAACTCGGACTTCTCATCCGCCGCAGGCATAAAATTGCCCGCAAACGAAACCGCCCGCGCAGAAGAAACCGTTCCGACAATCCATTCAGACGGAATCTGTACCAGTCCGAGATCCCTGCCCGTCATCTGTTTATTCTCCGGAAGAATCTCATCCAGCACAGGAAGATTCGGGTATGCACCCTTTGCCAGACGCTGCCGGTTGTATTTCTGTCCGCGTTTTACGGCGTTTTTATAATAATTTTCCATTCATCTCCTGAAAAAGGGGGCTGCCGCACTAAGCATCCAATGCATAATGTACATCAAAGGGACATCCGCAGTGCCGCTCCTTAACGAGCACAGCAGTGCGAGTTTAGTACCGTTGCACGAGGACCGGAGCGGGAGCGGTCCCGGTGATGTATATTTATGCATGAAGGTGCTTAACGCGACAGCCCCCATTATTTATAAAATCGCAATCTTAGAAATCGTAATCCCTGCACTTCGGTGAATGTGCAGCCACAGATTCTGCATCATACCAGATCAGATTGTTGCCGGATTCTTTATCAAACAGCTGGATCAATCTCGGCTGCGCTGTAAAATTCACTTCATTGCCCGTGGAAACATCCATTTCCAGATCTGCTGTCTGCAGAACCATTACGACATCATCTCCGCCGCAGTTCACATGCAGATCAACCTCTGAACCGAGCATCTCAGAAACTTCTATTTCTCCCTTCAGCTCACCTTCTCCGATGCGGATATGCTGCGGACGGATACCGCAGATCATCTCGCATGGCTTCTGCTGATTCTGACTGAGCGCTTTTTGCTGGAAATCGCTGAGCAGATATTCCACACCCTTTATATTCGCATAATACTTGCCTTCTTTCACGGTAAGTGAACAATTGTCAAAGAAATTCATAACCGGCATACCGATAAATCCCGCAACAAACAGGTTAACTGGACGGTCAAACAGATCCTGCGGCGTCCCGATCTGATTTACATACCCGTCTTTCATAATGACAATACGATCGCCGAGCGTCATCGCTTCTGTCTGATCATGCGTTACATACATAAAGGTTGTATTGATACGTTTACGAAGCTTGATAATCTCCGCACGCATCTGGTTGCGCAGCTTCGCGTCCAGATTTGACAGCGGCTCATCCATCAGGAATACTTTCGGGTCACGAACCATTGCCCGGCCGATCGCGACACGCTGACGCTGGCCGCCGGAGAGCGCTTTCGGTTTGCGCTCCAGATACTGTGTAATATCCAGAATTTCCGCAACTTCACGGACTTTTTTGTCAATTTCGCTTTTCGGCGTCTTCTTGAGTTTCAGCGCGAACGCCATATTATCATAAACCGACATATGTGGATACAATGCATAGTTCTGGAACACCATCGCGATGTCACGGTCCTTTGCCGCGATATCATTGACCAGTTTTCCGTCGATATACAGTTCTCCGGCAGAAATGTCCTCCAGCCCTGCTACCATGCGCAGCGATGTAGACTTTCCACAGCCCGACGGTCCGACCAGCACAATAAACTCCTTATCTTTTATATGGAGATTGAAATCATGTACTGCCGTAACCTTATTGTCGTAAACCTTTTTCATATCTTTAATCAAAACTTCTGACATTTTTTTCCCTTTCTGCTGCCCGTACAAACCAGTTTTACATTCTTTCTGCAGTCTGAATCAGATACAACTGCGAATCAAAATCACAAGACGGTTTTACTCCATTCCGCAGTTCACCTGCGGCGCTGTCTGTCGTCACCAGGCCGATCTTCAGCAGTTCGTCACCGCCGTATACACTCTCTTTTTTACAATTGTTCTCGAGAACTTCAATGCTGTCCGCTTCCTGTTCCGGTACATCTGCACTAAAACTCTTCAGCGGTTTGATTTCACCGCATGCCCCGATGACAGAGATCTTATAATTTTCCGCCGGATTAAGTCCCTGCAGCCTGACACGGTGAAACGGACCATTTACTTCATTCATGATTTTATACCAGCCGACGATTGCCGTCTTTCTGTCAGCGCTTACCGTCATCCATGCGGCAAACTGCCTGTTCTCAAACGGACTGATCAGTCTGTAAAATGTGCCAAACTGAAACAAAGCACGGTATTGTTTCATCAGGGTCACCTGGCCACGGATCTGACAGATCTCATCCTCTGTCAATTCTCCCAGATCCAGTTCATAGCCAAATGTTCCGAAGTATGCGACATTTGCACGTGTACGCAGCGAAGTACTCCGGTATACCTGCTGATTCGGTGATGCCGAAACATGCGTTCCGAAGCTGCTGACCGGATAACAGAGCGACGTCCCGTACTGCATATAAATGCGCTCAATTGCATCTGTATCGTCACTCAGCCAGCACTGCGGCGCATAGTAAAGCATTCCGGGATCAAATCTGCCGCCGCCTGACGCACAGGATTCAAACAGAATCCCGGGGAATGTACGGATCAGACGTTCATATAGCTCATATACGCCCAATATATACCTGTGAAACACCTCTCCCTGCCGGCTCGCTTCCAGCAAGCAGGCGTACGCCCCGGTAATGCTGCGGTTCATATCCCACTTGATGTAGGAAATATCCGCATGTTCGATTAACTGTTTCAGCACATCATACAGATAATCCACAACATCTTTCCTTGTGAAATCCAGAACCAGTTCGTTCCGGCCATGCGAAAGACGTCTGCCAGGTGCCTGCAGCAGCCAGTCGGGATGCTTTCTGTACAGGTTCGAATCTCTGTTGACCATTTCCGGCTCAATCCAGATTCCAAACTGCAATCCGGTCTTCTTTATTTTTTCAGCAAGCCCTGAAATCCCGGAAGGAAAGCAGGAACGCACTTCATCCCAGTCGCCCAGCCCCACTTTGTCACTGGTCCGGTTTCCGAACCATCCGTCATCCAGCACCAGCATCTCGATTCCGCAGTCCTTTGCCTTCCGGGCAAATGCCAGCAGTTTTTCCTCGCTGAGGTTGTACCCCATGGACTCCCAGCTGTTAATCAGAATGGGTCTTACACGATTGCGCCAGCACCCGCGCACAAGACGATCCCGGAACAGTTTGTGATAAACCTGACTCATACCGTTAAGGCCGTCCCGTGAGAACACCATAACTGCCTCCGGCAGCTGCAGTGTCTCCTGCGGTTCCAGCTTCCAGGAAAATCCAAACGGATTGATTCCGATCATCATCCGCGTAACATCATAGGTATCCACTTCTGCCTGTGCGAGAAAATTTCCGGAATAAATAAGACTGAATCCGATTACCTCTCCCGAAAACTCCGTGGTTTCAGGTCTTTTTAAAGCAACGAACGGATTGTGCATATGCGAAGAATTCCCGCGCGTACTTTCGACGCTTTGAATTCCCTGGCACAGTTTCCGTCTGTAAATATGGCGCTCTCTTCCCCAGGCACCCGAGAGCTGAACCCATTCGTATACGGCATCCGGAAGATCCAGGCACAGGCTCATTGCCTGCTCAACACTGACTGCCGAACTGCCGCCGTTCCGAATCTTTACGGATCTGGCGATCGCCGGTTCGGCTTCAAAGATCGTATAACATAACACAATCTCGACACCGGAAACACTGTCCTGCAGAATAAGCTGCAGCGTCTGCGCTTCTGAATCGTGATCGCAGTAGATCGCCGGCAGGCCCTCCAGCCCCGGTTTTCCGTCTGTGATCTCATGCCGCACATAGTGAAATTCAGAAATTCTGCTCCCGTTTTTTTCACATATAACAATTGCGGGATGCCGGTAATCACCTGTCCCGTATACCGGGTACTCCTGACGGACATGTTCCAGTGAAAAGCTGCGGTCTCCCTCAAAAACATAGGAAGACATCGGACGATAGGCAGGTTCCAGAAGGTGATCAAATCCTCCTTCCCTGCGCACACTTTCTCCGAAATACAGCTGACCGATCTGACCGTCCGGCAGTATTTTCATAATATAGCTGATCGATTGATTTTTCAGGTGAAACGTCCGTGTCACCTGATCATATTGTATGGTCATAGAACCTCCGACAGGCTGTCTACTGCAGATACTTCATCTCTGCTTCCCATGCCTGCTCATCTTTTTCCTCTTCTGCAGCAACACTCCCCGCAGGTGCAGCCGGCTTCAGATAAGGAATAAAAATCCCCAGAAGCAAACGTGCATTCAGAAACGCCGTCAGTGAGAAACCGCACATACACCAGAGAAATGCAAACAGCGGAAGATATGCCGCATAACGGTACGTGAGATACATAGGAATCACATTGATACAGAAAACGGCAGCTGCAGTCAAAATATTTTTCCCGATAAACAAAAAGCTGTTTCGGATCTGTTCCTTAAGTGTCCCGTAAAAACACGCCATAACCGGAAACAGATACATTGCTGTTAATAAAATAACCAGTGCCGTGCCTGCAAGTCCGATCCACATTCCGTGTGCCCAGACACCCATAAAAGCCGCAATGCGGAAATCCATAATCAAAATCACCGCCAGACATAACAGAACGATCCACACCAGTGTCGCACGTTTAA
The DNA here is from genome assembly GCA_017433615.1 of Eubacterium sp. GTDB lineage: Bacteria > Bacillota > Clostridia > Lachnospirales > Lachnospiraceae > CADBRN01. The sequence goes on along the minus strand of JAFRGW010000080.1, from coordinate 9,298 downwards.
AGTTATCGCGAAATCCTTTCCAGAAATCTGATGCCGGACGGATTTCACGCTGTCTCATCAGCTTCATCACCGCATAGTACATAGCAGCGATACCGGCGCCGGCCGTAATGACCGGCACCAGTGTAAGCAAAAAGCAAAGATTTACAATTATTAAATTTGCGAGGAAGCCGCATACTCTTCCGAACCTGCTGTCCGGATTCATAAATCCCGAAAATAACATGGTAAATCCTCCCGTTTAACGGCATTTCTCTCATATTCAACCGCGATCTCCGATCGCGCGCGAGCTGCGCAAATCCTGTATTATCGCTAAGAAACAGGATTTACAATTTACCGCCGGATGTCGCAATACCTTCCACAAACTGTTTCTGGAAAATCAGATAGATCACAATCATCGGAAGAATTGCAAATAGCGCTGCCGCCATCAGCTGTGGGTAATTTGTACTGAACTGGCCCTGCATTTTTGCCAGCGCAGCCGACAGCGATGTGTTCGCCGTGTTGGTTGCCGCGATCATCGGCCACATCAGTTCTTTAAATGCGATAACCGCTGTAAAGATTCCCAGCGAAACCATGCCGGAGCGTGCAAGCGGCGCCATGACAAAGAGGAACCGCTGCCCGATATTGCATCCGTCTATGGCCGCTGCTTCCTCCAGATCTTTTGGCAGTGCCTGATAGGATGTTTTCAGAAGATACGTGCCGAATGCTGTAACCAGACCCGGAAAGACCAGTGCAAATTCCGTATTCAGCATCTTCATATTTGAAACCATCAGGTACTGCGGCAGCAGGAAAATCTGCGGCGGCACCATCATCTGCAGCAGCACCAGGCTGAACAGCAAGTTTTTTCCCGGAAATTTCAGCCGTCCGAATGCGTATCCGGCCATTGTGGCTGTCAGTACCGCGCAGACAACACGGAAAAAAATCATCAGCAGTGTATTCTTATACAGTACGAGAAAATTGTAGTTTTCCCACACATACGCAAAGTTGTCAAACTTCCAGCTGGAAGGGAATATGACAAACGGATTGATTGAAGTCGATTCCTGTACAGTTTTAAATGCCGTCAGCGCCATCCACAGGAACGGTACGATCATAATGACCGCCATGACAATCAGAAAAATATGGATGACGACACGTGTGATCCGGTCTTTTGTCCTTGCACTTTCCATGTTCACCATCCTCCTCAATTGTAAAATACGAATCGTTTTTCCGCGCGCTGCAGAACAACTGTAATCGCCATGATGAAAATCAGCAGCAGCACAATCATGGTTGAACCATATCCCTTATTGTCATAAGTAAACACGTATTGGTAGAAGACATATACGACGGATTGTGTCTGCTTGAGTGCCACGTTTGTCTTGTCGATCATCATGTAGATCAGATCGAACACCTGCAGCGCCGCGATGATTCTGGTCTGTACGATAAAGAACGTCGTCGGACTGACCAGTGGAATTGTAATGTGGAAAAACTGTCTCAGTCCGGATGCGCCGTCAATCACGGCCGCCTCATAATAGTCGTGCGGAATTTCCTGCAGACCGCCCAGAAACAGGACCATATTATAGCCGATGATCGACCAGACACCGACTACGCCGACTGCAATCCAGGCGTGTTTCGGATCAGAAATCCACGAAATGTTTCTTCCGAGGACATGATTCAGCAGTCCGTACTGCTGGTTATACAGCCACTTCCAGACCATCGCGACCGCCGCCGGCGCCGCAACCATCGGCAGGAAGAAAATTGTCCTGTAGCCTGAGCGGAATTTCATCTTTCTGTTTAAAAGTACTGCGAGTATCATTGCAATTACGATCGAAAACGGAACTTCTATGACTGCGTACTTAATCGTATTGACCAACGATCCCCAGAATTCAGAGCTGGTCAGGACAGCAGAGTAATTCTGCAGCCCGACAAATGTATTGCCCTTCCCGAAATCACCGGTCTTAAAGAATGACATATAAATTGTCCTGATAATCGGATAAAAATTGAGTACGATCAGACCAATGATTGTCGGCGTTACAAAGGCAAGCCCCCATTTCGCTTCTGTTTTTTCCGCCTTCGTCATCTTTCGTTTTGCCAAAAACATTCACCCCCTTTTTATTATGATTCCGCGGCAGATTTTCTCTGAACACGATGGCTCAGATGATCTGCCGCGGAAAGAATGCCGGAGCTGTTCTTATTCCTGTGCAAGCTGGGCATTCATGGTTTCAGCAATGGATTTGCAGACGCTCTCCATCTGAGAGGGATCCTGCCATGCCGCAACAAACTGCTGTTTTGCATCCTCTGCCCATGTTGTGGAACGTGAGTAAGGCATAATTACCAGTGTCGCATCGCCAGTCGCCTCATCAAGATACGGCGCAAGATCAACCACATCTGTGCTGCTCTTCCACGCATCAGAAGTTCCTTCGTATGCACTCATTGTAACGCCGAGCTCTGCCTGACGAGTCTGTCCCTCTTTAGAACCAAGGTAGGAAAGCAGGGAATAAACCGTATCCGGATCTTCTGTATCTGCAGAAGCAGCCCATCCGAGGCCGTTGTAAATGGATACACGTTCTCCCTCATCAGCCTGTCCGTTGCCGTTTGCATCATGATACGGAAGTTCTGCAATGCCCCAGTTGGATGCGCCTTCATTTTCCTTGAAGGATGCGACATACCAGGAACCGAACATTCCCATTGCTGCTGTATTGGATGTGAACAGATCTGCATTGCCGGTCTCTGCCATAACGGACTGCGGTGCCATACAGTCTTTGATAATCTGTCCGTACATGTTCATCGCCTCAATCGTCTTCGGATCATCATAGCCGGACTTGTCGTGCGCATCGTTGATAACATAGCCGCCATAGCTGTAGATAATATTGTAGTAGCCTTCCTGATTGGCGTCTGTATTTCCGACCAGACCGTACTGGGATCCGTCTTCTTTGTTCAGCTTCTGCCCGACCTCATGCATTTTTTCCCAGGTCCAGGTATTATCCGGATAATCGATTCCTGCATCATCAAACATTTTTTTGTTGTACCACAGTGCAATTGTGTCGTAATCCTTCGGGATTGCATACTGTGTTCCGTCTTCCTGCTGATAAAGCTTTACAATATCCTCATAGTAATTTCCGAGATCAATCGCATCATCCTTGTCGATGTAATCATTCAGCTTCAGAAGCAGCTCCGCATCCATGTATTTCTGTGCATAATTGGAATGCATCCAGAAAACATCCGGCATTTCTCCGCCTGATGCACCTGCTTCAAGCAGTGTCCAGTAATTATCCCAGTCAACAACTTCAACATTTACTTTGACGCCGGACTGTTCTGTCCACTCATCACAAATCGTCTGAATACCGTCTTTCTGTTTCGAATCCCAGATCTTCAGATCAATGGCATCTGTGCTTCCGCCGCTGTTTTCAGCTGTACTTTCCGCTGCACTTCCTGCTGCACTTCCCGCTGAAGAAGCCTGCGAAGAACTTCCGGAAGAGCTTCCGCCGCAGCCTGCAAGCAGTCCGGCTGTCATCAGAGTCGCAAGAACACCTGCTGTCAACTGTTTCAATTTCATTGAAAAATCCTCCTTCTTGGTATTGCGAAAATCGCCTTTCCCTGTTTTCGGTTTTAGTCTAGCACAGCGGGTTTTCCGGCAGTATATCCTGATGCGGTTACTACATGGAAAAATGTGTCCAAGTTTTGGTGTTTCTATTTCCTTTTCGCCGAAAACAGCATAAGATAATACATGGATATTTGTTATATCTTTGCATATTCCGGCTGTTTTTGCCGAATATGCCTTCGGAACGGTATCCGGGTCCGGTCATCCACCGGCACATTTTTTCATATCCAGGTGACAGCGCCCCGGATGCACACAACCGTCCCTTTTACAGCAGCCTTTTTACAAACTCTGGAGAAAATACATGAATACAAAAATTCAAAAGACAAAAGAAGGAATGGTTCTTAAAGTCATTCCGGATGATCTGCAGAAGAATATTGCAAATTTCCCTACCAGCAACATTGCCGATATTCAGACTGATTATCACGGTCCGTCACCTTATCACCTGAATTACTGCGGCTTCGAGCACTGCGGACCCGGCTACCAGTTTGGCCCGTCTGTGCGGCGTTCCTTCCTGCTGCATTTGATTACATCCGGAAAAGGGATTTACCGGGTCGGAAAGAAAACATATGGATTAGAAAAAGGGGATCTTTTTATCATCTACCCGGGTGACGTCACCATTTACCGGGCAGATCAAAAAGACCCCTGGAGTTACTGCTGGATCGGTTTCTCCGGATACCAGTCAGACTATATTCTGTCTCAGATGGGATTTTCCGCGGAACAACATGTTATAAAAGTGAAAAATATGCAGGTTTTGACTGAATGTATTCATGAAATGCTGGATACACACAAGATTAATCTCGCAAATGAACTTTACCGCGTTTCCCTTCTGCTCCGTTTTTTTGCATCCGTTATTGAAGAACAGCCGGTAAAAACAAGTGGTCACCTGCACGCAAAATCCGCCTATGCAAAGGTCACGATGCAGTATCTGACCAATCATTATATGCAGAAAATAAAAATCTCCGACATAGCAGATTATGTCGGAGTTGACAGAAGTTATCTAAGCAAAAGTTTTCGCGAGGAATATCACATGTCCCCGCAGGAATATCTTATGAAACTGCGAATGCGGAAAGCTGCAGAACTTCTGCAGAACACAACTATGCCTGTCTCCTCTGCAGCCGCGCAGTGCGGTTATCCGGATGCACTTGCATTCAGCCGGATCTTCCGCCAGAACTACGGCTGCAGTCCGACGGAATTCCGCAGTGTCCGCACTACCGCGTCAGCTCCCGCGCCCAGCGGAAGCGATTGCATTTAATCCCGTTCGGGATACATTTTAAAATCTGATCACTTTTCAGCATCAGATACACCCAGGTCGGCGACAGATGCAGGACAAATGCACACAGCGCGGACATCGGCAGCACCCAGAGCCAGTTGAACAGGTTCTCGACAATCGCAGGATACTTCGTGTCACCGCCGCCGGCGATGATGCCGGACTGCACCGGATATTCATAACAGCTGAACGGCACGGTAAATGCCAGCACGGTCAGAAACTGCCAGGTGATGTCCTTCGCCTCCGGCGAGAGTCCCGTCGAATAAATGCCGATGATCAGACCGCGGCACAGATAGATCAGCGTGCCGGAAATCAGCCCGATGATAATGAAAATCAGTTGCATCGTGATGCTGTATTCCCTGATATTCTTCAGACCATTGGTGCCGATCTCTTTGGAAATCACAACATTTGAGACATTCGCGCACGCCATGCCGACGACCGATAATACCGCAAATGTAATCGTCGCAATACTGGTCGCCGCAATCGCCGGCGCCGACATATGACCGAGAATCGCCGTCTGTACCGTCTGCGCAATTCCCCAGAAAAATCCGCTGATCATCAGCGGCGTGGACACCTTCATGTAATCGCCGAAGAACGAGAAATCCGTCCGGATCAGCTCCATCGGCTTTGTCTGCAGCTTTTTGTCGATTTTCAGGATATAAATCAACACAATCAAAAGCTCGATGCACCGGCTGATCAGCGTCGCGACCGCCGCGCCGGCAACACCCATTTCCGGAAATCCGAACCGGCCGTAGATCAGCAGGCTGTTCAGGCAGAAATTGATGCAGACGGTCGAGAGCGACATGATCGTCCCGATAAATACCGTCTCCACACTCTGCAGCGCATACATCAGAGAACTGGAAATCGTGTAAATGGGATAGGTAAAGCACAGAATCCGGATATAGCGGATCCCCTCCCGGATGATTGCGTCATCCGAAGTCAGAAGCCGCAGCATCTGCTCCGGCACCGTCATACCAAGAATAAAGAAAACAATACCGACCGTCAGATTCAGCTTGACGCCCAGTGAAATGATTTTCTTGATCTCCGTTGTCCGGCCCTTGCCCCAGTACTGGCCGGCCAGCACGACAATCCCCATGCCGGCACCCGCCGTGAGGTTCATGAGAATATTCTGGTACTGATTGACCAGCGTCGCGCCGGAGAGCGCGGCCTCCGCATAGCGGCCGAGCATAATGTTGTCCACCATGTTGACCGCAAACGTGGCAAGCTGCTGGAGTGCAACCACTGCCAGCAGCGAGAAAAATGTCTTATAAAATATCTTGTTTCTTGTGAATCCGGGGATCCCTCGTCTGTATACTTCCATTGTTTATCCCCAACGCATGCGTTTCTGATTATGAAACAGCTTTGCCCATCTCGTATGCCTGCTGAAATACATCCTTTTCCGTCACGGCACCCTTGTCATTAATGCCTGCCCCATGGATGATTCCCTTCTCCTGAGATCCCGGCAGACAGCGCAGGAAACCGCGCAGTCCCGCAACCGTTCCGTCGACCGCATCCGGATTCGGGTTCGCTGATGTCATGATGAAATAGAACTGTTTATCCTTCATTTCTGCATATTTCGGACGGCAGCGGTCGATCATGACCTTCAGCTGGCCGGACATAGAGAAGAAATAAATCGGCGTTGCCAGCACAATCACATCGGCCATCAGCATCTGATGCTGGATCTTCGCCATATCATCGATGTGGGAACATCTGACATTGGTCTTGCAGTAATCACAGGCCTTACACGGCCAGATCATCAGATTGTCAAAACGGACTTTTTCCGTCGTGTGGCCGGCCTCTGCCGCACCTTTTAAGAACTGGTCGACGAGAAGATCACTGTTGCCGCCCTTGCGCGGGCTGGAGCTGATTGCAAGTACTTTCATAGGGTTTTTCCTTTCTTTCATATGAGCGGATTGTGAGACGTAACATTCCATCGCAGACACGCTCCCGCTCGCTCCGACTCGCAGCGGTGCTAATACTCCCGCTTTCGCGGATCGTAAAGCACCGGCGGTCTCCGGACGGTCTGCTCACGGAATTGTTACGTCTCACAATCCGCGCCAGATTTTATACGTCGCACAACAAACAACTTCGTATTTCATTATCTACAACAATTCATCCAGGGTCTTACCGTAGGATGGGAGGAATTCGCGGACGAAGTCGCGCACCTCAGGGAGTTCTTCCGAGAGTGCATCAATGGCGCTGCGGGTGCTCTCTTCGGCGGTCCGGAATTCGGTGTTGCCGGCCCGGGATTCTTCGATGCATTTGATGAGTGCGGAGAGTTTGTCGGCCGCTTTGACGAGGCGTCTGGCGTAGGCATCCTGCTCGTAGAGCTTCTCCATCGCTGCGGCGATCATGGGATTGGCCGCCGCCTCGTCGCTCATGTCTTCCGGATCGGATTCGTACAGAGGATGGAAGATTGCTTCGTAAGACGGACGGAGATCGTCCGGCAGCTTGTCCAGAAGCCGCTGCTCCGCTGCATTTTCTACTTCCTTGTATGCTTTTTTCAGGTCGTCATTGTAGTATTTGACCGGTGTCGGCATGTCGCCGGTGATGATCTCTGATGCGTCATGGTAGAGGCCGATCAGCGCCGCCCGCTCGGCATTCAGCCCGCGGTTGTACCGCACATTTCCGATCACACAGAGCGCATGCGCGATCATCGCCACTTCTGCGGCATGTTCGCTCAGATTCTCTGGTCTGGAATTGCGCATCAGCGCCCAGCGCTCGATATATTTCATTCTTGATATTGTCGCAAAGAATGGTGACATTTTATTTCCTTTCTCACGCATCAAACCGCGTCAGATCCCAGTTGCGGATGATCGTGCAGATTTCCTTCACATAGGAACGCGAAGTCGCGTAGCCGCCTTTCCAGATGATTTTAGCAGCTTTTTTATAATTCGTGCAGCCTTTCAGGCCTTCATAACGCAGATTTCCGGATTCGTTCCTGGCACCCAGCAGATAGGCACTGTGGTCTTCGATCGACTTCTCAATGCTGGGATATTTCCGGAAGTCCGCTGTGATGACCGTCTCGACACCCGGTGTATACTCTTCCTTCGTTTTCTTGGTATAAGACGAACTGCCGTTCCAGGCTGAACCCGGCCAGGTATTGCCGGAGAGATAGGTCTTCATCCCGAAACAGTTATTTGCCATCAGTGCAAGCTCGGAGCGGCCGTACCAGCTCTCCAGGATAAACTGGGCCATGCTCAGAGATGCGAGCACACCGGTTTTCTCCTGATCTTCTGTAAAGAGCGGTCCCATTTTTTCTACAATCTCAGCCTCTGACAGGCCCATGAGCGTCCAGGTCTTGGTTCCCTTGCCCTTCTTTGTGGCATTCTTTGCCTTGCTGCGCGTCACCTTCTTCGTCAGGACGCCGTCGCTGTCAAACACATAGAGCGTCTTCTTCATGATGTGGTGATCCGTGAGCATGTGCCCGTCTTTGTCATAGTAATATTTCTTGCCTTTGGCCTTGCGCCAGCCGGTTTTCATCGCGCCGGTCTTTTTGTTGAAGTAGTAATAATACCCCTTGATTTTCTTCGCGCCGGTCACCATCGCACCGGTTTTCTTATCATAGAAAACACGGATTGTTTTTCCCTTATAAACAATTGTCTGAAATCCTTTTTTCAGTTTCCCGTTCGCAAAAAGATATTTCTTTCCGTCGATTTTTTTCTGGCCGGTGTAAGGTGCGCCGTTTTTATAATACAGGGTATGATCTTTGTTCCATCCGTTCAGCGGTTCTGCACGGACAACCGAAACAGATGACAGAAATACCGTCAGGGTCAGGATCAGTATAAAAGTCTTTTTGATCAAATGTTTCATGGTATTGCTCCTTGTCTCATATAGAATAAAATAAGCACGCGCAAGATAATACTATCTCAAACGTGCTTACCTCATGAACCTGCCGCAGGTCGGGGTCGAACCGACACGGGTATCACTACCCACGGGATTTTAAGTCCCCTAAAAATGCGATAGTTTAAAATGTCCTGTATTTATGAGGTTTTTCTAGCCTTTTATTTATTGCCAAATGCCTTAAGCCCACTTGATTGTTACACCTTCATTATACTATTCCACAACAACAAACACAACAAAATTGTTCTCTACTTTCAATTAATATTCTCCACCATAGATTGACGTATCTTCAAAATCACTTTACAATAACACCATAGAAACACCTTACCTCTGGGCGTGCTGTCGTGATGTGCGGCGCGTCCAGAATGCACACGGTGTTAGAAACTGTAAACACGCTTCTTTTGTGTTTGTAACGTTTCGGATTTTCCATTTCATTTTCAAATTCCTTTCAAAATCAGGGTCTGTTCCGATCGGTGCAGGCTCTTTTTTTGTTGGGCAAATAAAAAAGGGCAAGCTGTGTTATTAGCCTGCCCCGTCAAAAAAGAAAGAAGGTCTTTTTCAGATGTTGTCAGCGTCATCAACGATGGATGACGTTATTATTCATTTTGGATGCTCGG
>JAFRGW010000079.1 GCA_017433615.1 Eubacterium sp. | reverse complement strand
GGGACGGTTCTCTGTCTCCCGGCTTGGAGAGAATTCGAAGGAGGGGTCAGAGAATGGTCTCATGTTTCCGGGAGGGCAGGAGACAGAGAACCGTCCCCTGTCTCCTGTCAGGCAGGAGCAGGATAGCGCAGAGGCAGATACACCGTTTGCGGTTCTCGAAGCCAGTGCAGTCACAGGTGCCGGCATTCATGAGTTGAAGGAAGCGCTCGGGCGTCTCGCGCCGAAGGCGAAGAAACAAAGGCCGCTGGTGGCGGATCTGGTAGAGCGGGGAGATTTTGTCATTCTGGTGACGCCGATTGACGCGTCGGCGCCGAAGGGAAGGATGATTCTGCCGCAGCAGATGATGATCCGTGGGCTGCTGGATGCAGGTGCAATTCCGGTCGTCTGCCGTGAGTTTGAGTATGCGGATACGCTCGCGCAGCTGGGAAAGGTTCCGCGCATGGTCATTACGGATTCACAGGTCTTTGAGAAGATCGACCGGGAGACACCGGAAGAGATTCCGCTGACTTCCTTTTCGATCATGATGGCGCGGTTTAAGGGAACGCTCACAGGCGCGGTCAGCGGGGCGCGTTTTCTGAAGGAACTGCAGGACGGGGATGCGGTTCTGATCTCTGAGGGATGTACACACCACCGGCAGTGCGAGGACATCGGAACGGTTAAGATGCCGAACTGGATCCGGAATTACACTGGGAAAAATGTGGAATTCCGGTTTACATCCGGCGGCACATTCCCAACCGATTTTTCGGATATTAAAATGATCGTCCACTGCGGCGGGTGCATGCTCAATGAAAAAGAAATGCAGTCCCGTGCGGCTGAAGCACAGGCGGCCGGCGTGCCCATGACGAACTACGGGATCGCGATCGCCCAGATGCACGGAATCCTGGACCGGAGCATTGAGCTGTTTGACTGATTGTTGAAGGAAATGTAAATTGGATTACGTGGCCGAATTGTTGAAGGAAGTGTTAATTGATTATTTGCCCGAATTGTTGACAGAAGCGCAAAATAAATCGTCAACTGAAACATAAATGAATGGAAAAATGGTTCTTCTGAGGCGGAAGAGCCATTTTTGTGTTGTTTTTACACTGTTTTTGCGCTGCTTTTGCTGCTTTTACATGTTTTTTATACGTGCTTTTTATAAGGAAATGCGCAAGGAAATTAATTTACAAAACAGCCATTTCCTACTTATAATTAAGAAATACTTTGATGAAATGACAAGGGAGAAATACAATGATCGGAATCGGAATTGACACAGGCGGTACCTGCACGGATGCTGTGATCTATGATCTGGACAGTACAGAGATACTTGCAAGTGCGAAGACGCTGACAACGAAGGAAGACCTGAAAATCGGTATCGAAAATGTGCTGCAGAAGATGCCGCAGGATCTGCTGGACCAGTGCCGGCAAATTGCGCTTTCCACGACACTGGCGACGAATGCGTGTGTTGAGGATAAGGGCGGCCACGGCAAACTGATCCTGATCGGTGTCAACGAAAAAGTGTTCAATGAAACGCATGACTCCTATGGCATTAAAAACACAGAGGATGTCATGCTGGTTCCGTGTAAAATCACACAGGATCCGGAAACTTGTACACCGCCGGACTGGGAAATGTTCCGCCGGGATCTGCCGGCGTTTCTGGCAGACTGTGACTGTGTGAGCATCGTGCAGCTGTTTTCGGCGGATTATCTGGGTGCCTATGAGAAGCATGCAGCGAAAATCGTTAAGGAAGTCTGTGAGATTCCGGTAATTCTCGGCAATACATTGTTTCCTGACCGCAATGCAATCCGCCGCGGATCCGGCGCACTTTTAAATGCACGGCTGATCCCGGTTCTGCATGATTTCCTGATTGCCATTAAGGAGGTTTTTTCACGCCGGAATATGAATCTGCCGATTGCGATCATCCGCAGTGACGGTTCACAGATGTCCGAGAAATTTGCTGCCGGACGTCCGGTTGAGACGCTGCTCTGCGGCCCGGCAGCCAGCGTGATCGGTGCTGCGGAACTGTCTTCTGTCGAAGATGCAATGATCGTGGACATTGGCGGCACAACGACAGATATCTCGCTGATCAAGAAGGGCCTGCCCAAGCGGGCGAAAAACGGCATCCGCGTCGGCGCATGGAAGACATTTGTCAAAGGACTGTATGTCGATACATTTGGTCTTGGCGGCGATACGGCGGTTCACTATGATTTCGGCGGGAAAATCTTTCTTGAGAACTACCGTGTCATTCCGCTCTGCAGCCTGGCGGCACAGTATCCGCAGGTAAAGAAGCAGCTAAAGAAGCTGGAAGATGAATGGCGTTTTCATACTTATTTTTTACATGAATTCTTCGTGCTGATGAAAGAACCGCCGGCCAATCACAATTACGGGGAAGAAGAACTGAAGCTGTGTGCAGCGCTTAAGGAAGGACCGCTGTCTCTTGAGCAGGCTGCAGAGGCAATGGGAAAAGATATCTATACCATGCATCTGGGGACCCTGGAGCAGGATGGCGTCATTATGCGCGCAGGTCTCACACCGACAGATATTATGCACATCCGCGGAGAATATACGGCTTTTGACGCAGAAGCATCCCGCCTTGCAGCAGAATTTGTTGTCCGCTCTGCAAATCCGGAGACGGTAGAGGAACTCTGTGAAGAGATTTATGATCTGATCGAAAAACGTCTGTACGAAAACATCCTCCGGATTCTGATTACATCTGAGTTCCCGGAATTCTACGAGAAGGATCCGGATGAGCAGCTTCAGAATCTGATTGACATCAACTACCGCATGGCGAAAAAGAAGAAAGAAAAAGACGCGTTCTTCGCACCATCCTTCCGTCTGCAGGCAAAACTGATCGGCGTCGGCGCACCGACCCATATTTTCCTGCCGCGTGTCGCAAAACTGCTGCATACGGAGGCGGTGATACCGGAACATGCCGCGGTCGCCAATGCAGTCGGAGCAATTGCCGGCAAGGTTATTTCTGTGATTACAATTGAGATTAAACCGGTTGATACCGGTGAGGTGGAGGGCTTCGAAGTCAGTTCGGCGAACAGCCGGAGAATCTTTGAATCCTATGATGAAGCGCTGGAATATGCGAAGATGGAGGGTGCGGCGATTACGTCGGAACATGTACGTGAACAGGGAGCGGCAGGAAAGATTGCATTTGCTTATGATATAGAGAGAAGCGAAGCCAAAATTGATCTCGGTGCAACGATGTGGATTTCAGACAAACTGACTGTAACGGCAACCGGCAATCCGGGCCTGTAAATATGATCAGGAAGGATTACACCGCAGTATTAAACAATAAAAGAGCAAATTATTACATTTCATTTTACGGGCATGCATAGTAGGATTGATTATAGAAATTGAGCAGAGCATGTCTGCTCAAAAAGCGGATATTATACAGCAATGGTTTATAACATCCGCTTTTTGTCAGAAGAACCGGTAGACATGATCTACCGGAAGCAATTAGAAACCGGTATCACCGGACTTATCAGAGAAAGGAATTTGGAGGAAGCAAGTTATGAACATGTATCAGTGGGTTGATGATATTATTGCAAGTGAAAAGAAGAAAGCAATGCCGGTTCTCTCATTTCCGTCAATTCAGAAGATGGGAATCACAGTTGCTGAACTGATCAATGACAGTGACAAGCAGGCAGAGTGCCTGAAGACATGCGCAGATAATGCACCGAACGCTGCTGCACAGGTTTCTTTCATGGATTTGTCTCTGGAGGCAGAGGCATTTGGTTCCACCATTCGTGTTTCTGATGAAGAAGTGCCGACTGTCATCGGGTCTATCGTAGACGATGAGGAAGCTGCAGATGCACTTGAAGTTCCCGAAGTCGGCGCCAAGCGTACAAAACTGAACATTGAGGCAATTGAAAAAGCACACAAGCTGATCACTGACAGACCATTGTTCGCAGGCGTGATCGGACCGTTCTCTCTGGCGGGCAGACTGATGGATGTCTCCATGGCAATGGTTTACTGCTTCGAAGAGCCGGATATGGTGCACACTGTTCTCGGTAAGGTTACAGAGTTCCTGATCAACTATATTAATGCATACAAGGCAACCGGATGTGAAGGTGTCGTAGTAGCAGAGCCGCTGGCAGGACTGCTCTCCGATGATCTTGCAGAAGAGTTCTCGATGGAATATATGAAGAAGATCGTGGATGCGTGCCAGGATGAGAACTTCCTGATCGTTTATCATAACTGCGGAAATTCCGTACCGGCTACGATCGAGACCATTGTAAACAACGGCTGCCGCGTCTTCCATTTCGGAAATGCAATTGAGATGGCTGATATCATGGAAGAGATTCCTGCAAACTGCATCGCAATGGGCAATGTGGATCCGGCCAGCCAGTTCCGCAACGGAACGCCTGAGAGTATCTATGCCCGCACACAGGAAGTTATGGAGCAGTGCTGCAAGTATCCGAACTTCGTAATCTCCTCCGGCTGCGATATTCCTCCGATGAGTCCGTGGGAGAACATCGACGCATTCTTCAAGGCAGTCGATGTTTTCTACGCAAAATAATCAGAACGTAAGCAACATAATACAGTTAACGAGTTCGAAACGCCCGGGC
>JAFRGW010000078.1 GCA_017433615.1 Eubacterium sp. | reverse complement strand
TTCAAACTCTGTTCCTTCAGCCATTTTTCCCGCATATTCTTTCAGTATCACCGCTCTCGGATCGGAAAGCGTATACACTGCATGTAAGAAAAATCCGGCCAAAGAGCCGGATTTTTCCCGATATAGCAAGGCTGCCGCATCAACTAATGCGACAGCCCCCTTTCGTTAACTACATTTCACATTCAATTCTGTTAAGTTTTTAAAGAATTCCCTGTGAAAGATTAGTCATACAGGTTGGAAGCGATTGCTTCGTCGTTCATGTTGTCTGCGCAGTAGAAGTATGCCGGGCAGTCATAGTCAACGACTTTGTCTGTCTCGCCATTAGCAGCTGCTGTCAGAGCATAAACTGTGTAGTAACCCATGAGGTACGGAGCCTGTGTGATTGCACCATACATTGTTCCGTTAGCAACGTTCTCTTTCAGGACAACGCCTGCGTCGAATCCGATTGCGATAACGCCTTCGTCAGCAGAAGAAGCAAGCTTGTTCAGGTTAGCGTTTGCGGAAATGATGGACTCAGAGCTCATCTGACCAGAAGCGAAGATACCAACGATATCCGGCTGGTTCAGAAGTGCAGTAGCCTCAGCCTGGCAGAAGTCTGTTGTAGCCTGAGACGGAACACGTGCTTCGATGATCAGCTTAGCAGAAGCTTCGTCGCCCTTGTCAGCTGCAGCGCCTACGAAGTAGTCGTTACCTGTAACTGCAAATGCAACACCGTCAGCTGCAGCGCCTTCGCAAAGGCCATCGATGAAGCCAGTACCACGGCCCTGGTGAGAACCGGAGACTGTATCCTGTCCTACATAACCAACTCTGCATGCAGAATCAGAAGCTGCAACTTTGTCCTTGATAGCCTTCCACATCTCATCGCCTGCGATCTTACCAGCTGCATAGCTGTCTGTAGCGATCGTAGCCATAACGGTGCCTTCCGGAGCATTCGGGAATCCGGAGTCAAATGCGATGATCGGAACACCTTTTTCCTTAGCGGTGTTCAGGCTGTCTGTGCAGGAGTCAGCATCACAGGATGCGATACCGATACCAGCCGGGCTGTTGTTGATAGCTGTGTTCAGCATGTTAACCTGGTCAGCTACGTCAGACTCGTTGTTCGGACCCTGGTTGGAAACTGTAACGCCGAGCTCTTCTGCTGCTGCGTTAGCACCTTCCATCAGTGCCTGCCAGTATGTGCTGGAGTAAGCCTTAACGATGATCTGCAGATCATAGTTTTCGTTAGCTGTGATGCCTTCGAACGGATTCTCGGTAGATGCTGCTTCAGATGTAGCTTCTGCTGCCTCAGATGCTGCTGAAGAAGCTGCTTCTGCTGCCTCAGATGCTGCTGAGGAAGCTGCCTCTGCTGCCTCAGATGCTGCTGAAGAAGCTGCCTCTGCTGCCTCAGATGCTGCTGAAGAAGCTGCCTCTGCCGGTGCTGAAGATGCTGCTGAAGAAGCGCTGCTTCCGCCGCCGCATCCTGCGAGAAGGCTTGCTGCCATGAGTGCACTAACAATACCTGCAACTATCTTTCTTTTCATTATTTTCCCTCCTTAAATGATATGAAATGGATAGTTTTTATATGAAGCGGGACAGCATCGGGTTCTGTCCCGCGTCATACCTCGTTCTGCGGTTTATGCTTTTCATGATGCATAAACCATGTGCAGCATTCAGCTGTTCTTTTCGATATTTCTCTTCTTAATGATATCGATCATAACGGCTACGATCAGGACGACACCAGTGATAATCTGCTGCCAGTTTGCATTCAGGCCGATAAACGGAAGTCCGACCTTCAGCGCCAGGATTACATAGGTACCTACAAAGATACCCGGGATTGTTCCGTAGCCGCCGGCTGCGGAGACACCGCCTACGATTGCGCCGCCGATTGCGTCCATCTCGACGCCGGCACCCTGTCCGGGCTGGATTGTCGGTGTTGCTGCTGCATATGCGATCGCTGCAATACCTGTAAGAATACCGCAGAGGGTATAAACCATAACATGATAGAACTTAACGTTTACACCGGAAAGAATCGTAGCTTCCTTGTTGGAGCCGATTGCGATGGTGTAGCGGCCGAACTTCGTGCTGTTCAGTACGAAACGCATAACGAACATCAGTACGAAAATCCAGATGAATCCGACCGGAATGATGGTCTTATCTTCTGTAATAACCTTAAAAATCTTGTGGAACCATCCGCCCGGCTGTGTAAGCATCGGCCACGGAATTGCGTTGTTGCGGGCTGCCAGGGAACCGACGCCTCGCGCGATCATGCAGGTACACAGGGTTGCCAGGAATGGCGGCAGGTCCATGATCGCGATCAGGATACCATTTGCCAGACCGAACAGGCAGCCTACCAGAATCGTGACGATCATGCCGACGATAACCGGTGCGTTAAAATACTTAATAATGGAACCGCCGATTGCTGCATACGCGATCAGGCCGGTACCGATGGACAGGTCAACACCGCCTGTGATCAGGCAGAGGCCAACTCCGAATGCCATCAGAATATAGAAGTTGGCAAAGTCAAACATTGTGACGAAGGTTGTATACTGTGCAAACTGCTTGTTCATCAAGCCGAACACAATATACATTGCAATTAAGATAATGAAAACAATGAATTCCTGGCTTTTCACCAGTTTGGAAAATTTACCTTTCTGATTCATATTCGCCTCCTGATAAATCGCTGTAAACTATTACATCGTTCAACTTATGAGAATCTCTGACCCACCTGTGAAGGCGAATATCAGTCGATATTTCTCGTAGCTTTGTCCATGATGTTCTCCTGGGTTGCATCAGCGATGTCAATCTCGCCGGTGATCTCACCTTCGCACATGACGATTATACGGTCACTCATACGAAGGATCTCTGTCATCTCAGAAGAAATCATAATAATGGATTTACCTTCGGAAGCCAGCTTATTCATCAGCTTGTAAATCTCGTTCTTCGCACCGACGTCGATACCACGGGTCGGCTCATCGAAAATCAGGATATCGCAGTTCTTGCAGAGCCATTTTGCAATGACGACTTTCTGCTGGTTACCGCCGGAAAGGTTTACAACGAGCTGGTCAACGGACGGTGTCTTGGTTGCAAGCTGATCAACATATTCCTGTGCAACCTTCTTCTCTGCACCCTTGTTAATCAGTACACCGCTCATGTAATTCTCGAGGCATGCCATGGTGGTGTTCTCGGCGATGGATCTTCTGACAACAACACCGTAACGCTTTCTGTCCTCGGAAAGATAACCGATACCATACTTAACAGCATCCTGCGGAGATTTGATGTCAACTTCCTTGCCGTTGATATAAATGGTACCACTCTGCTTCGGATCAGCGCCGAAAAGTGCTCTTGCGGTCTCAGTACGTCCTGCACCCATCAGGCCGGAGAATCCGAGGATCTCGCCCTTGTGGAGCTCGAAGCTGACGTTCTTAACCATCTTGCCGGCATTCAGGTTCTCAACCTTCAGGACAACCGGTGCATCCGGCGGGCACATGCTGTGTGTCTTCGGATCTTCGTAAATAACACGGCCGACCATCATGTTGATGATATCTTCCTTGGTACTGTCTGCTGTGATCAGTGTGCCGACATAAGTACCGTCACGCATGACCGTTACGCGGTCTGTGATGACCTTGATCTCGTCCATACGGTGTGAGATATAGACACAGCCGATATCCTGTGCGCGCAGGTCGCGGATAATAACAAACAGATCTTCGATCTCTTTCTCTGTCAGCGCTGCAGACGGCTCGTCAAAGATAATAACCTTTGCATTATGAGAAATCGCCTTTGCGATCTCACACATCTGCTGCTTACCGACTGTCAGATCACTCATCTTCATTCTCGGATCGATTTCGATTTTCAAACGGTCGAACAGTGCCTTCGAGTCTTCAATCATCTTCTTGTCATCGATACCGAATCCCTTCTTCGGCTCACGGCCGAGGAAGATGTTCTGTGCGACGGTCAGATCACCGACCATGTTCAGCTCCTGGTGCACGATGATAACGCCGGCATCCTGTGCCTCACGTGCATTGTGGAACTCAACCTCTTTGCCTTCAAATGTAATGGTTCCGGAATCTTTTGTATAAATACCGGTCAGAACCTTCATCAGTGTTGATTTTCCGGCTCCGTTTTCACCCATGAGCGCGTGTACTTCACCTCTTCTTACGTTGAAATCAACGTGATCCAGTGCATGAACGCCCGGGAACGATTTATCGATCTGCTTCATCTCTAAAATAGTTTCACCCATAGTGTTCTCCTTTTATCGCAGAATTTTGCTTTTTCAGATTGTCAGCAAACTATACTTTGTCTTCTTATTGTTTTCTCTGTCCCGCATCTTAAGCGGCAACAGCATCAGTTCTTTCTGCGCCGTGCAGAAACGTCGACATATACTGCTGCGATAACGATAACAGCAGTGATAATCAGCTGAATGTTCTTCGCAAACTTCATTGCAAGGATACCTTCCTGAATCAGGGAGATGATCAGAACGCCGATCACGGTTCCGCCGATGGAAGCAAGTCCGCCGATCATGGAAGTTCCGCCCATAACGCATCCTGCAATTGCCTCGTTGTTGTACTGGTCGCCGTATCCCGGCTGAACTGTTGTATAAGCTGCTGCAAAGAAAATTGCTGCGATACCTGCAAGAACACCACAGATGATGTATGCAGTCATTTCCCATTTCTTGGTATTAACACCGGAAAGGCGGACTGCCTCACGGTTACTTCCAAGTCCGAGGATATAACGGCCCGGTCTCGTGCTGTTCAGGATCACTGCACAGAGCACTGAAACAGCCAGGAAAATCAGCAGGCCTACCGGGAAGTTGCCGATCTTCAGAAGTCTTCTGAACCAGCCGCCGGCCTGGTCGATCTGCGGCCAGGAAACGGTTGTTGTCTTTGTGAAGACAGATGCAAGACCTTTTGCGATGTTCATGGAAGCCATTGAGATAATGAACGGCGGAACCGTCCAGTATGCAACCATGTAGCCGTTGAAGCATCCGAATGCCAGACCGATCAGAACCGTAAGGACCAGGGTCGGGAACATCGGAAGATGATACATGTTGAATGTGTAGCCTGCCACCAGTGCGCAGCAGAACATTACCGGACCGATACTGAAGTCAATACCGCCGGTCGCGATCACAAAGGTTACACCCAGTGATAAGAAACCAAGGAAGCATGCATAGTTCAGCAGCCCGAGGATGTGAGCCATTCCGAAAAACTTTGGTATAATCGCACAAAATACGATGTACATCAAAATTAATACCAGGAACAGCACAATCCTGTTGAATCCCACTTTCTTAACGAACGGGTTCTGTTTGATTTTTTCCATCTCTTTTCCTCCCACCTACGTTTTTGCAGTTAAACTATTTTAACTATTTTATCTCAGAATCCTGCGCAGTTCAATGCACAATATTCTTCTTTTTTATACATTAATTGCCCACCCGGCAATCAATGACGACAGCCCGGCATGTTTTTACTTTTGATAGAATGCCGGCATCTCAGGAATCTCAATCTTAACGGTCTCGCCGGTGTCACGTGCTTTTGACGCACACCCTGCGGCAACCTGTGCTACATAACCGTCCCATGCGGTCGGTCCGTCCACATAGCCTGCCTTTGATGCGTTAATCCAGTTCTGGAACTCGATGTTATACGCATCCGGGAACCGCTCAGACCAGTCGTGACAGATCGGTGTAACGCGGGAATCATTGGTGCGCACCATTGCATACGGCGGCTCCGGCAGATTCAGAACACCTTCCTCACAGACAATCTCACAGCGGACATCATAGCCGTAATGTGAGAACACAAAAGATTCCACTTCAATATAAGTTCCTGACTCGGTGGTCAGATGCATGATCTGCGGATCCTGGCAGCCTTCAGCCGCATTCTTCGAACAGCGCGGGAAAACCACATCAACCTTTGTGTAATTCTCGCCGAGCAGCCAGCGAAGTACATCGATTTCATGAATCATTGAATTTTCAATGGACATGGATGTTTTCCAGCCGACGCCGCCGTCATCATAGTTGTGATGGCAGCAGTGCAGAACAAGCGGCGCACCATACTTACCGGAATCGATCAGATTCTTCAGCTGTACATAGCCCGGGTCATATCTGCGCATGAAACCGACCTGTACCAGATGCTTTCCGGATGCGATCTCTGCGTCAACGATCTCCCTGCATTTTTCCGGTGTCGGGGACAGCGGCTTCTCACAGAAAACCGGCTTGCCGGCCTTAATCGCCTCCAGAACACACGGTGCATGGTAATTGTCTGATGTCGTAACAACCACTGCATCAATTTCCGGATCGTTAATCAGTGCTTCCGGTCCGTCATATCCTTTGATCCCGAACTTCTCCGCAACTGATTTACCGAATTCGACATTGACATCCGCACATCCTGTCACAACACCGCCCTGCAGACGGGTGTTGATGCGGTCGATATGGGTACGCCCGATCCCGCCGGTACCAACCAATCCGATCCTGAGATTACTCACAGCAACTCCTCCCTTCCTCAATACATTCATCGTTTTATCTGTACTGTGCTACACCTCATCCGGCGCACAGATACATTCTTTAAAGAGGACACGTACGTCCATGTATGTACAGCAGTTCTCCGGTTCAGTTCCCTGCACCAGATAATCCATCATTACGATGATACTCTGTTTTCCCATTTTAAGCAGCTCACCTGCGATCGTGCAGTCGATCACGTCTTCTCTGATCAGTTTCAGGATCTCCGGATAATCCTCAAAGCCGAGGATTGCGATTTGTTTCTCCCTGCCTGCACGCTTTACAGCTTTTGCAACAGTATCAACGCAGCCGCATGTCACGTAGATGCCGCTGAGTTCCGGCCGTTCCTGCAGGAGATGTTCCATCTCGACCTGTGCGATGATGCGGTCTTCAAAGCACTCGATATAATGAACAATCCGGATCTCCGGATAGTGTTTCTGCAGATATTCCGCAAACCTGCTCTCTCTTACCTTGACATTCAGATCCGCCTGATCCGGATGCAGCGAGCTTGTCACAATTGCGACATCACCTCTGCCCTGCAGCATAACGCCCATCACTCTGCCGGCAATCGCAGCTTCCTGTTCGCCGAACTGTCCAATGTAGCAGAGCC
Source organism: Eubacterium sp. (assembly GCA_017433615.1). Taxonomy (GTDB): domain Bacteria; phylum Bacillota; class Clostridia; order Lachnospirales; family Lachnospiraceae; genus CADBRN01. The sequence goes on along the minus strand of JAFRGW010000078.1, from coordinate 3,699 downwards.
GTCCGCTTTCACTGATGTCACTGTTCACGGTAATCGCCGGAACGCCTGCCTGTGCAGCGCGATCAATCGCTTCCGAAACGATTTTCGAATAAATCGGCATAATAATAAGGCCGTCGTAATGTTTCTCTACCGCAAAGTCGATATAATCCGCCTGTGCCTGACTGTCCCGCACACCTGTTACGATATAAGTTGTCTCGACCTGAAAGGCCATCTCCTGAACGGCATCGTGGATCCCTTTCCTGAGATCATCTACCGCGTCGTTTTTTAGCAGCAGGACTGCAATCCTGTACCTCTTGCCGCTTCTCTGCAGAGCCCTTCCGGTCGGATTCGTCTTATAGCCCAGTTCTTTGATGATTTTTCGGATATTATCCGCGACTTCTTTGCTGACGCCGCCCCGGTTGTGAATCACCTTATCAACTGTTGAAATATGGACTCCTGCCCGTTCCGCGATCTGCTTCAGCGTCACCTTCATACAATCACCGCCTTTTTCAGATCTGTTCCGGAATATCACAATATTGCTATCCGGACAAGAATTTTCAAAAATCACGAACGTATTATACTGCGAGAACGTTCTCGCACAGCAATTACATCATACAAAACATATGCTCATTTGTCAATTGTTTCTATGTATTTATTCAGTACCTGCCAAAAATTTCATCATTATTTTAGTACCTTTCCAAATACATGCTAATTCGCGGTAAAAACTGAACAATTTTGCCATATTATTTTTTGTGAAATCTGTTAAAATAGAACTATATATTCACCCGGATTATTATATATGGAGGTAAGCTATGAACGTGAAATTAGGCATTTGCAATTTCTGTGTACCCGGCACTGGTGTATTTGCGCCGCGCATTGTTAAAGATTTCGGTCTGGATGGCATGTCCATCGAGTACGGCTCCTGGGAACACGGCAACCCGCTCTCCCAGCGTTACCTGCAGGATCTCTATCTGGATGCGCAGCAGAAATTCGGCATTGAATATCCGAATATTGGCGTCAGCGACGGTGACAACATTGCCTTCAAAGCTGCCCCCGGCACGAAGGATAACGAGATCTTCAACAAGATGGGAATCGGCGCAATCGACGCAGCTGCCTATATGGGAATCGGACTGGTCTTCTTCTCCAACTTCGGACCGAGTCTGGCAAAGACAGATGAGGATTTTGAGAATGCATCCCGCCGCTATCAGTACTTCTGTGATTATGCCGGCGAGAAAGGAATCAAAATCGGCTGTGAAAACCCGAACACTGTTGAAGAGCAGAAAAAAATCTACGAGATGGTTGACCGCGAGAATTTCTATCTGTTCTATGATTCCTGCAACCATCACTGCCTGGCAGACTATGATGTTCACAAATGTCTGCGCGAGCTGTATCCGTACTACATCAACCAGATGCACGTAAAAGACGGCGTCCCGGGCAAGAATGCTTCCATGGTCGTCGGCACCGGCTCCACCGGCTTCCAGGAGACCATTGATTTCCTGAAAGAGCAGAATTATGAGGGCTGGCTGATTCTTGAAAACCTCTATGAGCTCGAGAACATGCGTGTCATCAATCCGGACTACTTCGAAATCATGAAGGCGGATGTCGCAGCGCTGAAGGCTGCAGTAAAGTAAACCTTGCGAATAAGAAGAGCTGCCGGTTTCGGCAGCTCTTCCTGTATTTTAAATATTATACTTCGTCCGGATACTGATATCCGTAAACTCATATTCCTCCCGGGGTGCCTCCCCGTTCTGGAGCGTATTCGCCAGCAGCCATACGGAACGGTATCCCTGAAAGTATCCGTCCTGATCGATCAGAAAATCGATCTGGTTTTCGGCGAGTGCCCGCCGGCTCCATGGCGTCAGATCATATGTAATAATGTAGGGTCTCCGGTCCAGCTGCAGCTTTGTGAAGGCCGCCTCCAGTCCGGACTGACCTGCAGATACAACAAGAATGCCCGCAATTTCCTGCGCACCGAGCATGGCGTTCATGACAATTTTCTCTACTTCTTCTGCATCATCAAAACTGCCCTGCACACCGGCGATCGACATATCCGGGTAATTCTGTTTAATCTCGTTGACAAACCCTTCCACACGCAGGCTGTTGATGCGGTTTCCGAAAAATCCGGTAATCACCAGAATTCTTCCGTTTCCCCTCGTCAGTATGCCCATAAGGCCTGCCGCCGTCCGGCCGCTTTTGGCATTATCCATGCCGACAAACGCAAGCCGGTCCGTACCGGGAATATCCGTATTAAACGTTATCACCGGCATGCCCTGTTCGCATAATTCATTGAGCCGGTCGCGTATCAGATCGTGGTCCACCGGCATAATTGCGAGCGCATCCACCCCTTTTTTCACAAGGCGGTTAATTGCATCCAGCTGCTCATTTTCGTCAACTGAGAGTCCCTCTTCCAGCAGCAGCTCAACATTCTGATTACGCAGTTCTCTGGCAGCATCCTGTATCCCCTGATTAACCTCCGTCATAAAAGAATACTTCGCCAGCTGCGTTACCACACCGATCCGCCAGGCCTTTCTGACACGCGTTTTCTTTGCGCGCGGTACATATCCCATCTCATCCGCAATGCGCAGAATCTCCTCTGCAACCTTCGGATCAATCCGTCCGCGCTGATTAAGCGCCCTGTCGACCGTTCCCCTTGAGACACCTGCTTTCTCCGCGATCTGTTGAATCGTAACTGCCATAGTAATCCCTCTTTATCATTATGGAGGCAGGGAACGGTTCTTAACTCTCCAGTCTCCACAAACCAAATAGGTCGTCATAACAGGATGCTTTTTCCGGCGCAGCGAAGCCTGCACAGGCTGCATGGAAATCGCATCCTTAAATTATGAAGGAGACAGAGAACCGTCCCCTGTCTCCTTCCAGTTATCTCAGATTCAGTCGATTGCCATAATTGCTTTCACTGCCTCTGCTGTATTATTCAGTGGGAAGAGCTCGTATCCGATCAGGCCGTCATAGCCATTTTCTTCGAGTGCCTTAAATACGTAAGCATAATTGATCTCACCTGTGCCCGGCTCATGACGTCCCGGTGCATCTGCAACGTGGATGTGGCCCATCTGATCACAGTAGTTCTTGATCGTATCACCGATGCATCCCTCATTGAGCTGCATGTGGTAAACATCATAAAGAACTTTCAGCTTCGGAGAACCGATCAGGCGTGTCATCTCAGCTGCCATCTGGGTCTTCTCCAGGAAGTTGCCGACATGATCGGTTGTGATATTCAGCGCCTCAAGGTTCATCTGAATGCCGCTTTCTTCAGCAATTTCAGCACACTCTTTGAGCATATCAAACATGGAGCAGATCTTAATGGTATCAGAAACATCATCATAGTGATTTACAACGATTCCGCCGTCGCCAAGTGCGTTGGAATGGATTGTAACGCTGCGTGCACCGATCTTCTGTGCTGCTGCAACAGACTGGCGCAGGAAATCCATGTAAGGCTTTCTGTGGGAAGGATCGATCAGGGAATAATCTGCGTCTCCGTTAAATCCGGAAATGCCGACACCTGCTTTTTCAGCGCACTCTTTTACCTTATCCAGATCTTTATCTGTCCAGCTCCAGAACTCGACATATTCGAATCCATCATCTGCTGCTGCCTGAAAACGATCATAGAACGGAATCTCGGAATATAACGGCTCAATACATGCCTCCGGGAGCCAGACCGGCGCCCGGATTTTTGATGAGAGATCCGGCCATCAGATCCACTCC
>JAFRGW010000077.1 GCA_017433615.1 Eubacterium sp. | reverse complement strand
TTCCGCTGCCATCCGGTCAGTGAAAAAAAGCTGTCCGGATCGGTTTTCAGCGTGTTGATTCTGAAACCGCGTACAGCCGGCTGTTCCATAGCAGCAAGATATGCTTCATAGTCCTCTTTGAGAACTGTTTTTATTTCATCAAGATATTCCTGTTTCATAGCGGTATGGTATTGCGGACATCCCTGGCATCCTGCTCCAGCTGCATGATCAGGTTGCCGATGGTGCGGAACCGGACCTCAGGCCGCAGATAACGGACAAATTCAATACTGATGCGTTCACCGTAGATATCCATGTTGAAGTCGAGAATATACGCTTCCATCGACAGATCATCCCGGTAGTTCATGGTCGGGTTATGGCCAAGATTGATCATGGCCCGGTAACGGCGTCCGTGCACAACGGCATAACCGGCATAGACACCCGGCTTTGGCTTGATATATTCGCTAGTGGCACTGACATTGGCAGTTGGAAAGCCCAGGTCATGGCCGCGGTGCCGGCCGTGGACAACCTTGCCCTGGATTTCATAGTAATAACCAAGCATATCCGCCGCATAAGCGACATTGCCGGCCATGATCTGCTCGCTGATCCGGGATGTGGAAATCTTGCCGTTGGCATCGGTAACGGGCTCAACAACAGTAACGCGGCAAAGCGCGTCATGCGCCAGCGTTTCACTGTTTCCCTCCCCTTTGTAGCCATAGCGGAAATCAAACCCGCATACCAGCCCTTTGAGATTGAGTGTGCTCAGCACGCGGTCAGTGAATTCAGCCGGACTCAGCCGGGACATCTCCTCAGTGAAATTGAGGATGATGATATTCTGGATACCCATCCGGGCAGCCAGGTTGATCCGCTGCCGCATGGTATTGATATGCGTGACATGCTGCTCCTTTTTCAGGGTAATCCAGGGATCCGGATCAAATGTAATCAGCCCGGAATCACAGCGTCTGTCCCTGGCCATGGAGATCGTTTTTTCAATCAGCGCCTGATGGCCTTTGTGCATACCGTCAAAGTACCCGATGCAGGCAATCACCGGGAATGTATGCTGTACAGGCTTCTGCAGGTCAATTTTCATGATTCTCATATCAGAACAATCCCCTCCGGCAATGATACAGACCGTCATCAAGGCGCTCATACGCTGCCAGTATTTGTTTATTGTAGCAGAGAATCACAATTTCATCATCCCGCGGCAAAGAAACCGCCTGTCCCCTGTATACCGGCAAAGGATCCGGCACTTCCACCAGCGGTAGTTCAGGATCAAGAATCCGGGCAATATCAAAGGAAGGAATCTCTTCCAGGGAGAGTGAATCCAATGATACGGCTTCTTCCAGGGTAAGGTTTTCAATACCGGTCCTGACAAGGGCACTCATGACCGCGGCCTCACCGGCCAGGGCAGCCAGGTCTGTTATCAGCGTGCGGATATATGTGCCGGAAGAAACCGAGGCCTGCAGGGCCCAGTGGTCCTCCGACAGTTTCTGCACACGCAGAAAATCGATATGGCATTCCCGCGGTTCGCGCTCCACCTCAATGCCTTTGCGGGCATATTCATAAAGTTTGCGGCCGTCTTTTTTCAGGGCCGAATACATCGGCGGAATCTGCATATAATGGCCGGTCATGCGGTCTGCAAGCGCCTGCATTTCAGCTTCGGTATGATGCGCTTTTAAACCGGTTTCCGTGACATTGCCCCAGATATCCTCGGTATCGCTTTTCATGCCAAGGCGGAATTCGGCGGCATACTGTTTATGATGATGTACACAGTAAGGAAGAAATTTTGTATATTTCCCGGTCAGCACAATCAGCAGTCCCGAAGCTTCCGGATCAAGGGTGCCGGTATGGCCTGCCTTACGCTCATGCAACACCCGGCGGCAGCGGGCGACAACATCAAAAGAAGTCATGCCGGCGGGTTTGTTAATAAGCAGTACAGTATCCATAATCAGCCATATTATACACGACTGATGCTATAATGTTGCACGGAAAGGACAGCCATGTCATATAAAAAGATTCTCGGCGCTATCCGCCGGGCAGATGTTGATTTCGATCTGATCAGTGACGGTGACCGGATCTGTGTCGGGGTTTCCGGCGGCAAGGACAGCGTGCTCCTGCTCAAGGCCCTGCACCAGTACAGGCACATTGCCAGGCGCTATGACAATAAGGAATTCACGGTGCTCGGTATCCATCTGGAGATGGGCTTTCCGGGCATGGATTTTTCGTCTGTGCGGGCTTATATGGCGGAAAACGATATTCCCTACATCGATTATCCGACACGGCTGTATGATATTCTGCAGCTGCATCCGCGCCGCAACGGGACGATTGACTGCAGTCTCTGCAGTACTTTGAAAAAAGGTGCAATTGTCAAGGCCGCAAAAGAATATAGCTGCAATAAAACAGCCTTTGCCCATCATGCGGATGATGCCGTGGAAACATTGTTCATGAACATGGTGCACGGGGCCAGAATTGCCACCTTTACCCCGGCGATGCACCTGAGCAACACCAATATGGATTTCATCCGGCCCCTTGTCTATTGTTTTGAAGATGATATAAGTCGTACTGCCCTGCAGGAACTGCAGCTGCCAATGGTGGAAAGCACCTGTCCGAATGACGGTCATACCGAACGGCAGGAAGTCAAGGAATTACTGCAGAATCTGTACAGGAAGTACCCGCAGGCCCGGAAAAACTTTCTTAACTCTCTTGCCAACCAGGAACAGCTCTCACTCTGGTGCCGGGGCGGCGACTGGCATAGAACTGAATGATCAAGCGCGTCTATATCGAAATACTCAATACATGCAACCTGAACTGCTCGTTCTGTGACAAGAACAGCCGGATACCGCGGCAGATGTCAGTTCAGGAGTTTTCGCATGTGCTGGATGAAATCGAACCGCTGACCAGCTATATCTATCTCCATGTTCAGGGAGAACCGCTCATGCACCCGCAGCTGGAGGAACTGCTGCTGGTCTGTGACCGGCGTGATTTTCATGTACAGCTGGTTACCAATGCAACTTTTCTGGATCGCTGGCCAAACCTCTGCCTGCACCCTTCACTGCGCAAGATTTCCTTTTCCCTGCAGAGTATCGAATATCAGCCGCAACCGGATCCGACAGAATATATGAATAGAATCCTCTCATTCTGCCGGTCGGCATCCGAAGCCGGGCACCCTTATTGTGAGATCCGCTTCTGGCGTGATGATCAGAGTGATCTGCCGAAAACCAGACAGTGTCTCGACATGATTTGTGCACAGTACGAAATGAAACCGACCGGCCGGCCTGACAATTATGCCATCATGCCGAATATCTATGTGGATTTCGACAATGCTTTCTCATGGCCGGAACAGAGTAATGACAACAGTTTGAACGGTACATGCCTGGGCGGGATCAGCCAGCTCGCCGTGCTGGCCGACGGTACGGTTGTGCCCTGCTGCCTGGATGCCCACGGCTCCATTGCCCTCGGCAATATGTTCCATCAGCCCATGTCAGACATCCTGCAGTCCGAACGATACCTGAATCTTGTCAAGGGGTTCCGGCACCACCGGATTAGCGAAGACCTCTGCCGCAGATGCTCATTCCGCCGCAGGTTCGATCAGTAGACCAGAAAAGTCATGCCGTCAGCCACACGCAGTCTGTCCAGTCTGACATCAGGATCACAATACTGTAGCGACAGACGCTCAAATACTGCTGTGTCATCGGGGTTCCTTTCTGCCAGGATCCCGGTTTTTTTCTGCAGCAGTTCCAGAATCTGCCGGAATGTCATCGTGGCAGTCACGGTGTACTCATAGTAACGTCCTTCCGTAACCGGATAGAGAATGACGTGGATCTGTTCAGGTTTATTCAGCAAGACGGATCACCCTGTTTCCATGCCGTTCGAACAGCACTGCATCTTTTTCCCCGAGGAAAATGGATTTCCTGATTCTGAATTGGTACTGCTCATGAAAGCCGCTGCCGACGTACAGGACTGGGATAACCGCCGGCAGATGGTCTTTATGCTGCCGGTACATATCCAGTGTCATGAAGCATACGCCTTTCCCGGTTCCCGCAACTACATCTTCCATATCTGCGAGGTTTCCTTCCTGCAGCATCCGTTCTGTCAGGAAAGCATATTCGTCATCATATGTAGAAAGAACGAGAAGATTACATTCCTTCGGAAACATGACCCATTCATACGTCATTTTATCCTTCCCAAGCACAATTACATTTTCTTCATGCGCACAGACCGGAAGGATATCCGGCATATACGGGATGATATACTTTTCTGCCGGCTGTTCCTTTCGAATCAGTTCAGTCAGGTCTGCCATTGTACAGGCATACCACATGCCTTCATAGAACTGTCCGTTCCATATCAGCATACGGCGCTCCTGTTTAACCGGTTTGCGAACCGGTTTTTCAAAGATTGCCGTCAGTTCCTGCAGATTATCGTTTTTCAGGGCAATACGGACATCAGCAAGTGCCAGATCCCGGTAGGAAATGGAAGACGCCACAGAGCCGATTAAAAAGATATGCAGATCATTGTTCCGGACACGTGAACAGAGTTCCTGTAAACCATTGCGGATCTCTTCATCATTACCTGCCATGCCTGTATCCGTAAGAATCAGGCACCGTTTCGGGCCATGCTCCTTGAGATGAATAATCATATTCATGATTTTTTCCTTTTCGCCTTCCCGCAGGATATCAATAATGCGCACTGATGCTTTCAGTTTATCCGGCAGGATATTCAGCATATCAACAATGTATATTTCCCCGTGTGCATATTCTTCCAGAAGTGTATACAGCAATGACTGCAGGAACCTTTTCTTTTCATCACGATCGCGGCAGAAAACAGCTGTGATACCTGCATTCCGGCCTGCATAAAACGGCAGGTTCCGCCGCTTCCGGTAATCATCCAGCACAGCCATTGCCCCGGATGGATGTTCTTTATCAGTCACCGCACCGCAAACCGGGAACGGCAGGCAGAATGGTGACCTTGATACCGCGGCTTCCGGCTGGTTCATGATTTCCCGCATGACTGCCTGCAGCTGGGTTTGTGTTCCTGCTTCCCTGCCATACCAGACAGCAGTTACATTCAGTTGTTTGTCGAGCTGTTCGATATACTGCATTTCGATATCTTCGTCCGCGTGAACATAACCGCCCATACCGTGCTGCATTGTATTGTCGCAAAGCATATAAAACTCCCCTGTCCGGTGGATGGCGGCAGCGCAGCCATCCTGCAGCAGTTCCATTGAGTCCTGCCGTTCCTGTACTTTCAGACAAATCCGGAATCTGCAGTTGGCTCGGATCTGCTCATCGACAACCCCGGCCGGTTTCTGCGTGATCAGAATCAGATGGATGCCAAGACTTCTGCCGACTCTCGCAATGCTGATGAGCTCTTTCATGAAGTCCGGCTGCTGTGTTTTAAGTTCGGCAAATTCATCGACGATAATGATCAATTCGGCATGATACGGCAAGTTTTCCTGCTGTTTCCATGCCTTCTTGTAGCCGGCCAGATTCATTACAGGTTTTCCGGTTTTTCCTGCCAGGATCCGGAAATCCCTTTCCCTGGTTTCACATTCCTGCCGGAAAGCTGTCAGGAAACGGTCCATGTCTTCCGGTTCAAGATTGGATATATCACCGATCAGATGAGGCAGTTTCCAATGTTCATTATGAAAAGCTGAAGCAGCACCACCGCCTTTGAAATCAATAACTGCAAACTGTACTTCTTCCGGACTGTATGTTACAGCCAGAGACAGAATCAGCGTGATGATCAGCTCACTCTTGCCGCTTCCAGTCGTACCGGCAATCAGTCCGTGCGGCCCCTGCCCGTTTTCATGAAGATCCAGCAGGATCTGATTACCGGCACTGTCCATGCCGATCGGAACCGCCAATTCCCTGCGTGGTATATTCGTCTGCCAGTTTTCATGGATTTTCAGTCCTGCCGCATCAGAAACACCATAAAGTTCAAAAAAGGAGCAGTTTGAAAGATACTCACGATTATTTATGTTGATTCTGCCGGGCCCTCCGGTAAACAGGCTGTACAGATCTGTTTCCGGCAGCGAGTCAGGAAGAAAATCCTGAATGCATTCCTTAGTTATGATCCTGCAGCCGGTAAAATCAACGATGCTTTCCGCGTCATGGGGAACGCTGCCGTCTGTCATATGGATAATATGCACACGTTCTGAAGCAGAGAGCATCAGCCGGCCAGTCAGGTCAAACAGCAGAAACTGTGTATCTTCGCTCTGTTCAATCAACATCAGGAGCTGATGCAGTTCTTTCAGATCAGAAGCGGCAAGCCTCGTACGATGCGGTTTCAGGACGATTTCGTGCGGTATGCTCATCAGCCAGCAGTTTTCCCATAACATGCTTTCCGGCCCAAATATAACGATTTTCAGGTACTCTGGATGATGATACGAACAGATCTGCAGCAGCAGATATGCCAACACATTCATAAACTGATTTTCATTGACCAGAACAGCTGTACTTTTCCCAGGCAAAAATCTGTAAAGCACCGGCTTCTGTTCTGCTTTGCCATAACGTAATTTCATGATCTCGATTTCTGTACTGAGGGAATCTCCTGACTGCCAGTGAAACCTGCTTGTCAATTGAACAGGCGTAGTAACAGTCCCAACCCCCAGACGGATATACAGCCAATCACCATGGAGCGGTGTTTTCTGCCAGAGATTATCCCCGTTGTACCAGTTACGCAGCAGCACATCAGGCGAAAAAAAACTGCTATTGACTGAAGCAAAATAATTCTGCTGAAAACAGATGATCCGTTCCTTTACCTTCTGAAGATAATGCAGATAGGAAGCCTGCCGGTGACGGTCATAAGTTTTTTCACGATGCTTTTCATACAGCCTCTGCATCGGGGACCAGATCAGGGCACTGGCCAGCATGACCCCCGGAAGCATGATTCCCGGCAGCAGTTCCGTTACCCTTCTGCCATTCAGCATGCCGTTGTAAAACGACAGCATTCCCGCCGCCAGTGAAGCAGATGCCATGGTGATGGCTGGGCCCATTGAAAAGATCAGCGGATTTTTCTGCCGGTCGTTGTACGGCAGCGGATCAAGCAGTTCTTCCCGGTAAGTATTGTCCATGCTGATCTGCCGGTAATCCGGCCGCAGTTCCGCATGATCCTTTCCCGGCAGAGCCCGGGGCATGCCATGTTCCCATACGGGAAGTGAAACATAAACATTATCAGGCTGATTGATCATCAGGAACTCAGGATGATAGTAAAGAACCATGTTCTCTGTCATGACACGGTCACCGGCCTGCAGCATATGCTCATAAACGGCTGTGCCGTTGACGGCACAATGTCCGGTAGTGCATGCAACGGAAGGAACAGCCGGATCAATAACCAGTTTTATATGCTCGGCAGCTGTATTCTGCATGTAGATGTCATCTTCCACGTCAGTACCGATCCTGATAATATTCCCGGCAGGACAATACTTCCTGAAACAGGAATAACCGGATGAATATGCCGAGAGTGACATATAGATTCCAATGCTTTCACAGCTAAGCTCAGAGGAAGGCTTCAGATGTACAGGGGCTGTTTCCCTGCTGTCCGGAAACCGTGCTGTCACTTCATTCTGCCGGCAGAAAAATACCGCTTCGCAGTTGCCTGCAGCCACGGTATTTCTGCCCTCATGCAGCGCTTTGGCTATTACGGATCCTTCATGTTCAAAGTACAATATCATTCTGCTTTTCTGTTTCTTACTGTTACACTGCACTGCATGCGGTAGACACCATCATCAGTAAAGATTCTGATAATCGTACTTCCTTCACTGATCCCGGTTACCCGGCCGCCGGCATCGACTGACGCAATGGCCGGATCCAGGGATTCATAGCGGATATCAGAAGCGTGATATCCTTCCGGCAGGGATTTCAGCGAGACTGTTCCTGTTTCACCGGGAGACAGAATCAGGCTGTACCCGCTCAGGTCCAGCTGCTCCGCATCGGGTTTCTGCCTGTTCTGTTTCCGGGCACGGCTGCTGCGGGTGCAGTGATCAACAAAGTGACCGTTTTCGATATGCGTGCTTTTGCCGGGGAACAGCTTACCGGTTTTTTCATCCAGCAGGTGCACCGATTTGCCGAAACCAAGCCTGCCGGCCAGCGTTCCGCCGGAATTCAGTATGAGATTGCTGACCCAGTTGGCGTTCATATCCGTGCAGACCAGTACATTACCGTTGCCTTCGGCCATATCACTGACATAATCTGCCGGCAGGTCCGTCTGCGTAACGGTATGGTTTCCTTCACTGTCATACAGGTGCATCACCGTGGACAGATTTGCTTTTGCTCCGGCTTCGGCACTGACATCCGCAAGTTTCAGTTTCTGCAGATTCAAGCCAAACAGAAGGTTTCCCGTTACACCGGTATCGGCCTGGATGGATGCTTCTGCCCTGCTGTCATGTTCATTGATTGTACGCATGGCCTGATTATGGATTTCCATACCGATTTTGTGATCCTGTGACAGGGCAAGTTCTGCCCGTCCGGTCACGTGCATTTTCAGCTGCAGAACAATATCCAGATACAGCATCGGGATATCGGGCAGCGGTATCTTCACTTCACACAGTGGAACTGTCATTACGGTTTTTTCATCCCGGAACAGATTCCTGATAGTACCGGGGAAATCAGAAGCATCTATCTGACTCAGATTGCCATATTTCTGCTGGGCATGACGGGAACGAAAACTGAGTGATTCCAAGGTTGTAAAATCAAGCCGCAGATATCCTTCTTCCACTTTTCCATGATGCATTTTCCAGCGGTATACCGGTTTCAGACGGCACAGTTCCAGTTCGGCGGCCAGTTGTTCATGCTCAGTCATATTCCGGGAAATACCGGCCCTGATGCCGGCCGCAGTAACCGAATAACTCACGGTATAGCCGTTGACGGTCATACTGCGGGTCAGGGGCATGGCCGACATCAGGTGAATATTGGCCGGTTCCACATAGGAACTCTCTGCCGGGATCTGGTTATGAAAAAGATCTGTTATTTCTGCCTGGCTAAAATCTACGGTGAATTCATTTTCAAGTTCCAGGTCTTCAATCAACTCTTCTGCCTCAGCCGGTTCTAGAAATGCTTTCCGGCCATCCTCCTCTTCGGTGATGCCATCAATCCTGTACAGGCTTTCTTCACCGTTCTCAGTTATGGCAACGTACTGTCCCGGTTTGAGCGGCTCTTCTTTACTGAACATGGCTGTCATGGTTTCCTTATCAAACGCCTTGGCTTCCGCTGCGGTTATTTCAGCATCTTCATTCCATTTGATCTCAGCTGTTTTTCCTTCCGCATGGCATGTATCCATATATGCGAGGACCTGTTCGAGCAGCTCTTCTGCTTCACTTACAGAGATAACCGCATCCGGATGAATACAGTTGTTTTTATCCGTCTCCATCAGCCCGCGGGCCGCCGCCGTGACAATTTCCCTGCGAAACGGATCTGAACCGATATCACGGATCGGCAGGCTTTCCTCCGAAGCTGACAGATCGGCAAGCCTTACCAGGGTAAACGCAGTCCATCTCCGGTCAAGTTTCTGTTGCGGATCAAACGGATAATCCGCGGTCAGTATGCCCCAGTCAACAGCAGCCTGTACGGAAGTAAAGTACGGTGAATCACTGCCGACATTGAGGAAATACGGGACTTCGCTGCCGGCAGATTCAATACCTGCTGATTCAGTTATCATGGTGATCCAATCACCCAGCAGAAGCGTTTCTTCCGGCTCTTTCGAGCAGCCGGAAGAAACACTCAGCGTAACAGCCAGACAGAGGATCAGCAGATCAGGCCTGAATGCCTGACGCATTCGACGTAATGGTTGTTTCAAGGGTGTCATAGCCTGCCACCGTCCGATCCAGAAACCGGGCATAGGATTCAATGGTTTCCTTTTCAATTTCGAACCGGGCAGCGAACTGATTGAATCGGGCTCGGATTGTTTCCCCGCCTTCAGAAATCCAGGAGATATTCGTATCATTCATCTCCTTTTTCATCCTGGTAAGCAGTTCATACATGGTCTGGTTTGCTGCCCTGATCCGTGACGCGCATTCACTGACCTCGGCCAGGGATATTTTCAGATTGTTCATGGTTCATTATCCTCTTTCTATGCCAGTGTGGCTGCCTGGGCGGCCAGATCATCCTGCATCTCACGGTAGGCGCGGGCAGAATGACGCAGAAATTCACTGTATTGGCTGCACAGCAGCGACATTTCCCTGAAATCAGCTTCAAAACGATAGATCTGGTTGCTGAAAGCAGTATTGTCTTTTCCCTGCCATCCTGCTTTCATCGTGTCTACAGCATCGAACAGCTGCCGGCAGGTATGCTGGTAATCCTGATTGGTTTCGTCCATCCTGGCGGCGCAGGCTTCCAGCATTTCCGGTTCTACGGTAATCGTTCTCATGTTTTTTCCCCTCGCTTTCTAATGGCTTTATTCGCGGGTTTTTCCGTATTTACCGGTTAAAAAGAAAAAACCATGTTTTTCAGGCAATGTAAATAAACGTAGGGTGGACCCCCTACCTGTAAATGAACGTAGGGTTTGAGAAATTTCGCTGTAAATAAACGTAGGGTGTCTCAAGGACAGTAAAAATAAGCCTCCTTTCATACAATGGATATGAGCGTATCCC
>JAFRGW010000076.1 GCA_017433615.1 Eubacterium sp. | reverse complement strand
GCGTTTTTTATTTCTGTGCTGCTTTATAGTAAGGAACTGCCACGCAGAGGATTCCGCCAAGCATGTTGCCGACTGTGACCAGAACCAGATTGTACCAGTATCCGCCCATGGTGACAGCCTGTCCTGCCGGATTAAGCAGTGCTTCTGTCAGGAGTGTCATATTTGCGACACTGTGTTCGAATCCTGTCGTGACAAATGCAAACAGGCACCAGAAGATCATGATCAGTTTTCCGGTCTCGCTCTGCATCTTCGTGCCGCACCAGACTGCGAGACACACCAGAAAGTTGCAGAGCAGACCTCTGGTGATCAGCTGCAGCGGTCCTGCGGACATTTTGGCAAGGGCACCGGCCGCCATGAATTCTCCGACTGCGCCGGCTCCGAGCCCTGTCAGGTGATAAAGGACTGCCAGCACAACTGCACCCGCCAGATTGCCAACCCAGCATACTGCCCACAATTTTACGGCGTCTCCGGCCTTGATTTTCTTCTCCAGCAGACCGGCCGCCATAACCAGATTGTTGCCTGTAAAGAGCTCTCCGCCTGCCATAACAACCAGGCTCAGTGCAACGCCAAACGCACATCCCATGATAATCTTTGCTGTGGGTGCTCCGGCAAGTACGCCGCCGATTGTATTGGTCAGCAGGACGCCGAAACCGATGTAGATTCCCGCAAGCATGGACATCAGAAAATAACCGGCAGGGTTTTTGCGAAGAAATCCGGTTTTGACAACAGCTGCATTCGATACTGCCTGAAACGTCTCAGAAAACATTTCGCTGTACCTCCCTGATATAATTAT
Source organism: Eubacterium sp. (assembly GCA_017433615.1). Classification (GTDB taxonomy): domain Bacteria; phylum Bacillota; class Clostridia; order Lachnospirales; family Lachnospiraceae; genus CADBRN01. The sequence continues at coordinate 71,428 of JAFRGW010000076.1, read as the reverse complement.
GTTTTAACTATACAATACGTCAATTGCGATCTTCATTCGCACGTGAACTGCGCGGCACACCCTGTACACCGGCCATTGTTTTAAAGAACATATGCTTTCCGCACAAGGAATCCTTCCATTGCCTGACGGATCAGCAGGATGCCGGCAATCTGTACCACTGTCAGAATCAGCGCCTGTACTGCACGAACTGCGAACAGCGCGCGGAAATCAGATCCATACAGAACAGAGATCCAGAATGTATTCAGAAACAGTCCGAAAATCATCTGATTGATCAGAACCGCCCCTGCAATCCGGGGAAGTGTACGCTGTTTAAACAGGAAGAATCCGAAAACCATTCCTGTCAGAAATGCTGTCAGCGTAAATCCCGGGAAGTACGCTCCGATCGGAAAAAGCACAGCGCCCAGAAAATCGGCTGCCGCACCGACAATCCCGGCAGGAACTGCGCCGTACAGCATCGCTGTAATAACAACCGGCACAAAACTGAACCCGATCTTTACATTCCACGCGTTGATGGAGAGAAAACGTGACAGAACGATTTCCATCGCAATCATCACACCCATAATTACCAGCTGCCGTGTATTGATTTTCATCGTTTTCCCCTTTCTCTGGAAAAATCCGTTTCTGTTTCAGACATGTTGCGACATCAGTTGACAGTTGTATTTTGAAAAAAGCTCCGCGCTTCCCCTGCCTGATACAGGGATCCTGCAATACAGATCACGCCGTCCGGCGGACACAGTCTGCATGCGAGCTGAAGGCTCTCGAAAACCGTTCCTCCACGAAGGATTGGAATTTCGTCTGCAGGTTCTGTTTTTCCCGCTCCCTTTTGTATCTGCAGTTCACCGGCGCAGTTCTCTGCTTCCCTGAGCAGCTGTTCTGCAGGCAGGGCGCGGATCTGATCCGGTTCTGCCGCAATCAGCATGCCCGCACGCGGCAGCAGAAGCTGAAGCATCTCCCTGTATTCCTTGTCAGCGAGTACTCCCATCACAATAACCGGTCTGCGGCCCGGCAAAAGCGCATCCAATGTGGCCGCAAGTGCACGGGCTCCGTCCGCATTGTGCGCACCATCCAGCAAAACGAGCGGATGCTTCTGCAGAATTTCAAAACGCGCAGGCCAATGCACGCCGGCAAGTCCGCTTCGGACTGCCTCTTCGGGAATTTTCCATCCGTCTGTCCGGAGCACATCCAGTGCATCGAGCGCTGTCATCACATTACTCTGCTGGTAACTGCCTGCCATGGGAAGAAACAGTTCCTTCCGTTCCCGATAGTCAAAGCAGAGCCCTGCAAGACTGTATTCCCGGATCTTCATCTGATCCGGATCGGTGAGAAACAGACGGGTTCCGGGAATCGCCTGACACTGCGTCCGGATAACGCGTTCTGCCTCATCAGATTGTTTCATCATCACAACGTCTGTATCCGGCGTGATGATCCCTGCTTTCTCAGCCGCAATCTCCGCAAGCGTATCTCCCAGATATTCCATATGATCCATTGCGATGTGTGTGATTACGTTCAGTTCCGGGGACCTGATCACATTTGTCGCATCCAGACGCCCGCCCATTCCGGTCTCGATTACAACGATGTCACATTGTTTCCGCAGAAAATGAACGAATGCCATCGGCGTAAAACGTTCGAATTCGGATGGCGTCTCCTGCATGCCTTCCGCCGCCCGCCGCACAGTCTCCGCGGCACAGCAAAAATCTTCTTCTGATATTTCTTCCCGGTTGATGCGGATCCGTTCCCGGTAACTGACCAGATGCGGCGTGGTATACAGACCTGTCCGGTATCCTGCGGCCTGCAGTACTTCCGCCAGCATAGCCGCAGTGGAGCCTTTGCCGTTCGTTCCCGCAATATGAATACAATGCAGTTTGTTCTGTGGATTTCCCAGACGCTCCAGTAATTCTGTCACACGGGAAAGGCCCGGTGTACAGCCCAGTGCATCCGCTGCGCGCACAAACTGCATGGCCTCCTGAAAATTCATCGTCTGATGCCGGTCATCTTCTCGGCCGTCATAATGACATGTTTCGCGAGAACGGCAGTTGTCACGGCACCGACACCGCCCGGCACCGGCGTAATTGCACTGACAATTCCTTCTGCCTCTGCAAATGCAACATCTCCATACAGATTTCCTTCATCATCTGCATTGATGCCGACATCGATGACAATCTGGCCGGGTGAAAGATATTCTTTTCTGACCATCTCTGCCCGGCCTGCTGTTGAAACCAGGATTTCCGCATTGCGGCAGGCAGCCGGAAGATCCTTTGTTCTGGTGTGACACATTGTAACCGTTGCATTGCGTGCCTGCAGCATCATGGAAACAGGCTTTCCGACAACCAGACTGCGCCCGATCACGGTAACGCGCTTTCCTTCCAGTTCGACACCGTAATAATCAAGAATTTCCATACATGCCTCTGCCGTACAGGGCGGGTAGCCGCTGCCTGTTCCGGTAAATAACGAGGCCAGTGATTCCGGCGTCATGCCGTCTGAATCTTTCTCCGGATTCAGCAATTCGCACGCTTTTGCCTGGATTGCCCGGTCCGGCATCGGACGGAACAGGAGACAGCCGTGAATGGAATCGTCTATATTGATCTCGCGGATGACGTTCAGAAGCTGTTCTTCCGTACAGTCTTCCGGCAGCAGAAAACGGCGAACCTGAATACCAATTTTCTCACAGCGCTTCATCGCACCGTTCTCATAGGCGATATCATCTCCCTTATTTCCTGCGCGCACAATCGCCAGCGTGGGAATCACGCCTGCCGCTTCCAGTTTCGCTCTTCTTTCAATCAACTGTTCTGTCAGCGCTTTTGCTGCCGGTAATCCTCTCCAAACTTCTGCCATAACGATTCAATCATCCTTTCAAGTCTCTTCAACCGCATACACTGCAGCTGCCCTGTAATATCTTCAGCTCCTGATCTTCTCTGTGACAGCACTGGCGATTGCAGATGCTTTCCCGCTGTATACGGAAATCAGCTGCTCCGCCTCCTGCTCCAGTTCTTCCGCCAGTTTGCGGTCCTGCATCGTTTTGGTATTGATATAGACATTCATCGCCGCACTTTCGATTGCGGCTCTGCAAAGAAGTGCACCGCATCCGACATCCGAAACCAGCATAACACTGCCCTTTTCCAGCATTTCCTCCAGCAGATCAATGGCCCGGGCTGAACAGCGCATCATCTCCATCGGGGCTTTGCAGGCACCGATCGTAGCTGCTTCCAGAACTTCCGCCCGCTTCGGGTCCTCTTTTGGTATAGCATATGCCTGTGAAAGCGGCGTGAACGCTTCCGCATCTGCGTCAACCAGCCGGATCAGTTCCTTCTGCAGGCGGCCAGCTTCCTCCATAATCCGCAGAACATCCGCCTCATAGGCTGCATATTTCTTCTTGCCGACTGTGTAATTGCCTACCATGATGCAGAGTGCCGCACCCAGCGCACCTGCAGCAGCTGCTGCTCCGCCGCCGCCGGGCACCGGCTCTTTTGCCGCCAGTACCTCTGTAAACGCCGCAAGGCTTTTCTCTGTCAGTTTTTCCGACATTGTACGCTCCTCTTTCTTTAATAAACGATACGACGGGGGACTGATCCACTGCGTTCAAACCACAGCTATCCGCCTGCCGCCGGTCATGCATGGAAACCCCGCAGGCTTAAACTGCTGCTGCCTGCGGGGTAACATACAGATCAGAACAATCCTGAGATTTTTCCATCCTCATCAACATCAATCCGCTCTGCTGCCGGTACCTTCGGGAGTCCCGGCATCGTCATAATTTCACCGGTCAGTGCGACGATAAATCCGGCACCTGCAGAAACTTTCAGATTGCGTACCGTAACCGTAAATCCTTCCGGCGCACCGAGAAGTTTCGGATCATCCGAGAAGGAATACTGTGTCTTTGCCATGCAGACCGGAAGACCGCCATAGCCGAGCTCTGTAAGTCTTGCCGCCTGCTTCTTTGCCGCCGGTGTCAGTTCAACACCGTCAGCGTGATAAATCCGTCTGCAGATCAGATCCAGCTTCTCCTGAAGCGGCAGATCCAGCGGATAGGACTGTGCAAACTGATTCGGCTGCTCACAGAGGCGGACTACCTCTTCTGCCAGCGCCGTTCCGCCTTCTCCGCCCTTTGCCCAGACTTCAGAAAGAACGGCATTTACACCGAGGTCTGCGCATTTTGCCTGCAGGAGCTCCAGTTCTGCCTGCGTATCTGTCGGAAACGCGTTGACTGCGACAACGCAGGGAAGTCCGAATACATTTTTGATATTGTCCATATGCTGCAGAAGATTCGGGATTCCTTTCTCGAGCGCTTCCAGGTTTTCGTTATTCAGCTCATCCTTCGGGACACCGCCGTGATATTTGAGTGCGCGTACGGTTGCCACCAGGACAACAGCAGACGGAGTCAGCCCTGCCATTCTGCATTTGATATCAAAGAATTTCTCCGCACCCAGATCCGCGGCAAATCCCGCCTCTGTCACGGCATAATCGCCCAGCTTCATCGCCATTCTGGTTGCCGTTACAGAGTTGCAGCCGTGGGCGATATTTGCAAACGGTCCGCCGTGAATAAACGCCGGCGTGCCCTCCAGCGTCTGTACAAGATTCGGTTTCAGTGCATCTTTTAAAAGTGCCGCCATTGCGCCCTGTGCCTTCAGATCGCGCGCCGTGACCGGATCTCCCTGATAATTGTATCCGACAACAATATTGCCGAGGCGCTCTTTCAGATCCGGAATATCTCTGGCCAGGCAAAGAATCGCCATGATTTCCGATGCAACCGTGATTTCAAACCCGTCCTCACGCGGAACACCCTGCATCTTTCCGCCGAGTCCGTCAACAATATTTCTCAGCTGGCGGTCATTCATATCCACCGCCCGCTTCCAGGTGATCTGTTTCGGATCAATTCCCAGTGCATTCCCCTGCTGAATGTGATTGTCCAGCATGGCTGCCAGCAGGTTATTGGCTGCGCCGATTGCATGAAAATCACCTGTGAAATGCAGATTGATATCCTCCATCGGAATCACCTGCGCATAGCCGCCGCCTGCGGCCCCGCCCTTAATGCCGAATACCGGTCCGAGGGACGGCTCACGAAGTGCAACAACCGCATTCTTTCCGATTTTCCGGAGTCCGTCAGTCAGTCCGACCGATGTTGTTGTCTTGCCTTCTCCTGCCGGTGTCGGTGTAATTGCTGTCACCAGAATCAGTTTTCCGTCCGGGCGGTCCTTCAGGTCCTTCAGCATCCGGTAATCTACTTTTGCCTTGTAGTTTCCATACTGTTCCAGATATGCGTGATCGATGCCGATCTTGTCAGCTACCTCTGTGATATGAAGCGGTGTACATGCCTGTGCAATTTCGATGTCAGATTTGTAACCCATTCTTTCTCCTTTTATTTCCTGTTGGATTATTTGATTCCGTTAATCTCGATCTCCGGCCAGCTTCACCCGGTAAATATCTGCTTTTTTATTGTATTATTTTCGTTGTCAGTTGTGTTTCGCAACAAACAGGGTACCTTCCTTGCCGCCGTTCATCAGACTATAAAGCGCGGACAGCTTGGATCCGTTCACAACCAGCGTATTGATTCCCTGCGAAGTTGCCAGTTCAGCTGCCTGCAGCTTCGTGCGCATGCCGCCGGTTCCACGTCTGGATCCGGCGCCGCCGGCCAGCTCATAAAGGGAATCGTCGATCTCCTCGACGCGGCTGATCAGCTTCGCGTCCTTGTAGAAGCGCGGATCTTTATCATAAAATCCGTCAATATCCGACAAAATAATCAGCATATCCGCTCTGCAAAGCACTGCGACCACCGCAGAAAGCATATCATTGTCACCGAACAGCTTGTCTTCGGATTCAATCTCGGTATAACTGACCGAGTCGTTTTCATTGACAATCGGGATGATCTTGTTTTCCAGAAGTGCCTCGAAGGTATTGGTGAGATTTTCCTTTTTCTCCTCCTGGCGGATGTCCTCTGCATTCAGAAGAATCTGTGCGACCGTCTTATCATAATATCCGAAGAACTTATCATAGAGAAACATGTTCTCACACTGTCCGACCGCTGCCGCTGCCTGCTTCATACGCATCTCACGCGGTTTTTCTCCGAGGCGCATCTTGTTTGCGCCGACCGCAATTGCGCCGGATGAAACCAGAACAACTTCATTTCCCATATTCTGAAGATCTGAAATTGCCAGCGCAAGTTCTTCCATCGTCCGGAGTTTGCTGTTTCCCAGTTCGTTTGTAATGGTGGATGTTCCCACTTTCACAACAATTCTTCTTTTCTTTTTGCTCACGGTTCTTACTCCTCCGGTTCCGTCTTCAGGAACTTCTTCAGTTCATCCATGAAGGTATTCACATCTTTGAATTCACGATAAACCGACGCGAAACGGACATAGGCAACCGGATCAAGATTCATCAGATGATTCATGACAATCTCTCCGATCACATTGCTCTGTATCTCCTTCTCACCGCGGCGGAAAATCTCATTCTCGACCTGGTCGACAATCTCGTTAATTTTCTGTACCGGAACCGGCCGCTTATGACATGCGCGCAGAATGCCGCCAAGCAGTTTTTCCCTGTCATACTGCTCGCGGTTCTGATCCTTCTTGATCACCATCAGCGGAATCGTCTCGATCTTTTCATAAGTCGTAAAACGTTTTCCACATGCATCGCACATTCTTCTGCGGCGGATGGAATTTTCCTCCTCCACCGGCCTGGAATCGACAACACGGTTGTCTTCTTTGCCGCAGTACGGACATTTCATAATGCTTTCCTCCAATTAAATATTGTACATTTTTTACAGAATGATCCGGCAATGCTGAATCATTCCGGCACTGAATCAGGAAACACTGAAAAAATGGCTCAGTGCTCCGAGCAGCCCCATGGATGCAAGTCCCATAATCACGCCTGCGAGCATGACACCCAGCATAACTGCCACAACACTCTTTTTAAAATCCATATTCAGAATACTGGCTGCGAGTGTACCGGTCCATGCACCTGTGCCCGGAAGCGGAATTCCTACAAACAGGAGCAGCGCAACGAACAGACCTCGTCCGGCCTTTGCTTTTAGTTTTTCACCGCCGTGCTCACCCTTTTCCAGACAGAACCGGAAAAACCTGCCGATCACCGGCTTGTCACAGCCCCAGACCAGAAGCCTTCTGGCAAACAGATAGATCAGCGGAACCGGAAGCATATTTCCGATAACTGCAACAATAAACGTCGGGATCAGCGGCAGACCGCCCTTCAGAATACCGATCGGAATTGCGCCGCGCAATTCGATGATCGGAACCATGGATACGAAAAACGTAATCAGATAATATTTCATCTGGAGATCTTTCTCCTTTTTGCTTTCGATAAGAACATCATCCGTCCTTAAATATTACTCTTTCCCGGATACATTCATAAAAAATGCCCCGGATCTCCTGTAAACACAGGACATCCAGGGCAAATTGTACCATATTTTGACGTGAATTCAAATATATAGTTGTGCGCAGGCTGTGATTTCATAGATCTTGATCAGTGTTTACCGGAATCAGCGCCTCTTTCTGTGCAGAATGATGTGAATCAGAACGGCAATTCCGCATGCCGCCGCTGTACAGAATCCTGCAAAAAGCACAATTCCCGCGGGATCCCCGGTAACCGGTGTGCGGCGTTTTGTGATTTCAGGCACGGTTGTGATCACCGGTTTGTCCGGTTCCTTTGTGGGGGATGGCGTGGTTTTCTTCTTTTCCGGCGTCTTTTTTTCTTTGCCGCTGTCTTCCGGCGGCTGTTCCGGTTCCGGATAGACAATTGACTGCGCCGCATCTTCCGGATCTTTATGAACAGCAGTCAGAATCCGGCCGGACCCATCCTTCTCCTCTCCTCCCGGTATAATCTGGTATAATTCCTCAAATACAACGACTGTTTTTCCTGACAATGCTCTGCTGTCCAGCTGAAAACGCACCTGAACAGATCCACTTTCCTTCTCCGCGGTAAAACTTTGAGCGGCTTCAACCGGTTTTCCTCCTGGCAGGAGCTCTTCTCCCGTTTCGCGGTCAATCAGGTTTCCGTATATCTCATACATCTCTCCCGGTATCAATCCGCTGTAAGAGACCGTATCGATGATGATCTGCGCCTCCCCGACTGTTCCGGTATTCCCGCCTGTACGCTGATCTGCCGCCTCTGTATGGATCACAGGAATCCGGACCGTCTGCCCGGCATCAGAAATATCCTCATGTGACGCGAGCTGCTGTCCGCGCTTTCCGTCCTCTGTGACCGCATACAGTTTTTCAAATGCAACCACCTGCAATGTCTCTTCCGGCGCCGCAAATCCCGTCAGCGATACATGAACTGTCATGTGTTCGTTATCAGCCGTAAAAAACAGTTCTCCCTTTACCGGCGCGCGCTGCTTCTCCGCATTTTCTGCGCGGAATACATCCTCCGATACCTGTTCCATCAGAACCGCCTGCATAAAATATGCTTCGCCGGCAGTCAGGCCGTAACATTCGACCGCATCTGACAGATGAATCAGTCCGTCTTCTCCAATCGAAGCAGTATGGCCGCCGCTGCCTTCATCTGTCATCGTTGTGCTGATCGTAATCTCACCGGACCTGTTCCTCAGATTGTTAAAATCAAACTGTTCACCGTCTTCTTCGATCGTGAACGCGTAATCCTGAATCAGTTGACGTCCCTGATTTGCCTTACAGCGCAGTTCACTTAATACATAATTACCATATGGCAGAGCACGAAGTGCATCATTCACCGGTGCGATTGTCCCTTCACGTCCGGTTCCGAACCATGTACCATACGCGTAGTCCTGCAGTTCTTCATCAGGTATCACATCTTCTGCCGTAAAGGTTTCCAGAAGGCTGTCAAGCCTGTTTGTTTCAAGGGAATGCAGATATTTTTCTGTATTGAAGCAGCCGTTCCTGTCTGTCAGAATGATATGCCGTTCACCGGTTTCCGTCAGTTCCAGAACAAACGGAATCTGTGCCATTCCCCTGTCATTTGCATCGTCCGTCTTGCGAAATGCAAGCCCCGAACGCTTGATCTGATCCTTACAGACCAGCTGCTTTGTTTCACCGTCCTGACGGATTTCCATCGTGTGTGCACCGGTATCTGTAAGCAGATACGAGTCACTCGCACTTTTGTTCTGCTTATCCGACGGCAGTTCCTGAACCGTATAGGTACCATACGGAAGTGTATTTTCTTCTGCAGACGCACTGCCGCTTTCATCTGTCTCCAGCACAAGAACTGCTTCACCGGGAAGGATCTTCTTCCCCTGATACATAACCGGTTCTCTGGACGCATTTTTCACTTCGAACCGGATGCCTGCAAGACTTCCGCCTGCGAGTGCTTCAGCCCTGTTCAGTTCTATATCGTACTTTGTCACCTCAATGTTTCCGTGTATAACAGGTTCCTCCGCCCGGAACCCCTTCAGGAAATCTGCATCTGACCACCGGACTCCTTCCCCGTTTTCCAGAAGACTGACCAAAAAGGTTTTCCCCAATGGCAGATATCCTGCCGGCGTCTTTGTCTCTTCAAATGTGTAATATCCAAGCGGAAACGTGTTTTTTCCGGCGGAATTCCTGACAAGCGTCCCTTTTACCAGATAATTCTCATCAAAACGGATTTTTCCTTCTCCGTCCGTCCGGAAAACCCAGGTGTGGAGCGGCGTTCCGGAAGTATTTTCTGCACCAAAGTGGCGTACTGTAAACTCTGCCCCTTCCAGCGACGCGTCGCCCTGCGGGATTGCCTTTCCGGTCTCGCTGTCGACTTTGCTGACAAGCAGCTCCGGAATTGCTTCTTTCGGTTCATCACTGACCGTCTCGACATGTTCCGCCTCATTCCCGTCCAGCTGGATTTTCCTGATCATTTTATCCGGATAGAACCCCTTCGGCGCTGTTGTTTCTTTATACCAGTATGCAGTTCCCATCTGCAGCGTCACCGTATTGCTGACACCTTCTGCATTTGTGCAGAATTCGTCTACTTTCTGTGTGCAGGCCTCATCTTTGTAGATGGTATAGACCGCATTCGCAAGACTGTACAGATTGTTTTGCTGCGAAACCGCAGCTGCGGCCGAAACCTTCCGGATGTGCATTTTGGCTGTTGTCGGCTCGATTGCCACTTTAAATACCGCTACACCTGTCTGGCCGTTGTCCGCTTCACCCTGTGCCACTTTATGGTGCGCTGCAAGCACGCCAAGTACAGCATACCCTTCTTCCTCGTTCCGCTCAAAGACGCGTACTCTGACCTTCACCCGAAGGTTGAGCGCTCCGCTGTCCAGATCCTCTTCATCCGGATCCTGAACGCCGCCGGTGATGTTTCCCAGCGGACAGGTAATATGGCTGCAGGTAAGCGGAATATTTCCCAGCGCCGAGAGACTGACTTTGGGATCACCTGTCTTCTCACCCGAAGCTGTATATACATTCATCGATTTGGAATCAGCATGGCTGAAATTCAGCACCTGCCACCAGGCATCCGTAAACATGGAGAGCTTACTGTACTTCAGCTTCCGTGTAACGGTCTCACCGTTCACAATCTCCCGGCGTTCTCCGTTATAGATCAGATCGATCAGTTCGCCGGCCGCATGTTTGAAGGAACCGTCGCTGTTTTTTTCGTCCCAGGCATAGTCCAGATGTCCGTGCGTATATTCATAGGCGTATACATTCGGTACGCCATCTCCGGAATCTTTGAGTTCGTTATATGCATCCGACCCGCCTGACATCATTGTATCGATAATGTTTCCCTGCAGATACATTCCTTCCTGTACATAGGACGGCAGCTTCAGCTTCAGGTTTTTGTACACGTTGGGCATATTGCTCTCTGTTACTGCATAGACCGTCCTGGCACCGACCGCGCCGGCAATTTTCTCCAGAATACTGGTTTTCTCTTCTGTCACATCGACAGTGGCTACCGCTGCAGATGACATTGCAATCGTCAGTTCGCCTGTCTCCCGGTTATAAGAATAGTAATCTTCCGTCAGCGGCAGCCCGTTGACTGCTACTTTCATTTTTCCCGGGTTTATGCCTGCTGCCGTATGCACGGTTGTTTCCAGATCCAGCACCGGTTCTGCGGCTGTCTCGGCTGTCAGTGTTTTCTCCCGGTCCGTAAGGATCTCACATGCCGAAGCTGCTTCTGTTCCGTCTGCTGTCCCTCTGACTGCCTGCAGTAACTGTGCCTGTACGGTTCCGATCTGCATCGAATCCGGATCCGCTGCTGCATGATACAGGGAAGCAGGGATGTAGACGATCCCGGTATTTCCATCATAAATACATCCGCTGACCGCATTTCCTGCCGTATTATTCTCTGCAAATGCAACATCCCGGACGGATGTGTTCGAATCATTCTGCATGGTATTCAAAAATGCGACATAGTAGCTGCTCGATTCTGACATCCAGTAAACAGGGACCATATACCGGTAAGAACCGATCCAGTGGTCCAGACACCGGTCTTCTGTCATGGCCTGATCCAGTGTGATTCCCTCCGGCAGATATGCCGCAGAGAATAAGGTCTGCTGCGCATTCATCAAATTCACAACCTGCAGAAAATCCTTCTGCGTATAATTCTCATCAACATGCTCCAGCAGATACTGCTCAATAACGGCATCTGTCAGCTTGTGACCGGCTTCCTGCTTCGTAACATCAGCTCCTGACAGTGTCTCGTCCGGCTGTGGGGCGGCATCTGGTTCTGTTTTTTCTTTTACTGTGCGTTCTACAGAGCCGCTTTCCGGATTCTGTGCAGGATCAGGAATGCTCCCGTCCGCTTCTGCCCGTTCCACTTCCTGTCCGGACAGCGTATCCGGATCTTCTGAATCAGGTGCTCCGGTCTCCTGTGCCGGATCCGTTTCTCCATCCGCCGGATTATCCGTCTTCGCATCTGTGTTCTGCGCATCCGGACGGCTGCCGGCAGTTTCTGAATTCCCTTGCACGGACGAATCCTCCTGCATACCGGCTGCTTCAGGATCCGCAGAAAACACAATTCTGATCCGTTCAGTCTTTCCCGCCTGCACAAATATGCTGTCTGCATCCAGACGATTGCGGATGCTTTCCATATGTCCATCCACATCCGTCAAATCACATACCGTCACCGTGTACCCTTTATCCGGTGTAACCCGCAGCGCAATTTCCCGGCCCGCCTCAGTCTCCAGACACCAGGTGTCATCTTCATATTGCTCACTGCGGACAACCGGTTCACTGACCGGCGTCCCGTCCGCCTGCAGAATCTGTTCGCTGATAACGGTCTGATCCCCTTCTACTGACAGTACTGTTTCATGTATTTGTTCTTCAGCATCCCGCATCTGCATTGTCACACATCCTCCGGCACTCATGTCAAAATACACCGCTGCCGGTGTGTGTACAGCCTGGTCAGTCTCTTCCTGACCGGCTCCATAAACAGCAGGTCCGCCTGCTGCAATCAAAGCAGCCAGCAGTCCCGCAAAGAGTCTTTTCCCTGTCATACAAGCTCTCCTCATTCTTTCAGAAGTCTTTGTTGTTTTTTGATCTGTTCCGTACGGCTTCACAGAATTCGGAGCCAGGCTTCCGATACTCGACATAATACCCTCTTTTTAAAATTATGTCAATACTTTATGGAAACTTATATCAATCGTATCAGGGCGTCCCGGCAGGTTCGAGAACTTCGTTCTCTCACTGTCGCGGCGTTCGCCGCATACACAAATACAGCTGCCCGGAAGTACGAAAGTCTCCTCTCGTATCCGGGCGGCTGTATTTGTGTACATGGCTCATTGCTTCGCGCACATTGCTACGCGCAAAAAAGGGAAAACCGGTTATCGGTTTTCCCTTGTGTGCAGGAAGTGGGACTTGAACCCACACGATATTGCTACCACAGGCACCTGAAGCCTGCGCGTCTGCCAATTCCGCCATTCCTGCGTCTATATTTTTGTGAGCTGTTTTGTGCTCGCTTGACTATACTATCAGATCACCATTCAAAAGTCAAGCATGAATTTCACACTTCTTTCACGAATCTGTTTTAGACTGTTAACGACCTGGCAAAGCAGCTGTTCCTGCACTGTTTTAACCAGGCTGGTTTTCTTAAGACCAGGCCGGTTCTCTTAAAAGATACCCCGGCCGGATGCATTCATGACACTATTTCACTTTGATATACCAGAGCGGAATTCTTGCAACACAACATATGCTGTGGTACGATATCGCGTGTGAGGTTTAACAAATGGCAAACGAAAAAAAGAAAAAGAAAAGCAAAGCAAAACTTATTATTCTCATTATTCTTCTTTTGATTATTGCAGGACTGATGGGCGGCGCATATTACTATATGCGGCAGGTCAGCATGCGAACCGCATTTCTGGAGGGAACAACGCTCAATGAAACAGATGTTTCCGCCATGGAGCCCGCAGATGTCACGACACTTCTATTGAAAGATTATGCAGACGCACAATTCTCCGTGACAGAAAACGGCGAGACGGTTCTGACCGGTTCTCTTGCGGATTACGGATACACATTTGACCGGGAAGCAATCACGCAGGCCGTTGCCGGACTGCAGCAGGCAGAAGTCACCAGTCCGAAAATGGTACTGAATGAACTGCTGCACCGCCCGAATACGCTGACGCTGGACTTTTCAAACCTGTTTGATGAAGAGACTTTCCGCAATTTTGTCAAAGCGGACAATCTCTCCGTTAAGCGTATCGCATCAAAGGAAGCTTCTTTTCTATATGATCCGGAGAAGAAGGAGTGCTATGTAGATGCAGCGGTCCAGGGCAATGAGATCGACGACGCGGTGCTTCAGAAGACCGTGCAGGAAAAACTGGACGGCCTGATGGAGAATTTCAGTACTGACAGCGAACTGACTGTGGCAATTCCGGAAAATGCGTATACCAGCCCGGTCATCGAAGACCATACGGCAGAACTGCAGAAGAAATGTGACCTGATGAACCAGTATGCCAAAGCTGTCATCACCTACACATTCGGAGAAGAAAAACAGGTCCTTAATTTTGATACCATTATGGACTGGATTGTAATTGACGGTGACAAGGCTTCCATCGATGATACAAAAGTAACCGAATATATCACCGCAATGGCGGAGAAATATAATACACGCCATCACGCGCATGCTTTTAAAACAACCGGCGGACAGGAAATCACAATTCCTGCTGAAAAGGCCGAATACGGTTATACAATCGATCAGGATGCCGAGGCAAAGCAGCTCAAGGAAGACATCCAGAGCAACCAGGAAGTAACCCGTGAGCCCGTTTACGTCAAAACAAATGAATGGGGCAATCCCTATTATCTGAAACGAAACGGCACGGATGATCTCGCCGGCACTTATATCGAGGCGGACTTGACGAAACAGCATCTGTGGTATTACAAGGACGGGCAGCTGGTTACTGAATCTGATTTTGTCTCCGGCGATGTATCTGAGAACCGCGAAACCACGACTGGCCTCTTCTATCTCGCCTATATGGAAAGTCCTTCCATGCTGGAAGGCCAGGATTATAACACGGAAGTACAGTACTGGATGGCATTCCACGACGGCGAAGGACTGCATGACGCCGTCTGGCGCGGATCCTTTGGCGGAAATATCTACCAGACCAACGGTTCGCACGGCTGTCTGAATCTGCCGCTTTCGGCCGCCCGTACGATTTACGAAAACACACAGCCGGGAACCCCGATTGTCATCTACAAGGAATCCTGACTGAAACAGCGCGCAGACAAGCGCAGAGCTTCGCATCTTGTGGCGCTCGGAGATCGCAATGAATTGCCGGGGCGCTCCCCGGCTGCATGAATCTGATACACGCAGCAACAGACAACGCCCTGCCGGGAACAGCTGCCGGCAGGGCTCTTTTTAAGGAGATATCAATTATGTGCGGAATCTGTGGGTTTACCGGAACACCTGAACAGCCGGAAAAGATCCTGGAACATATGCTGCAGACCATACGCCACCGCGGACCGGACGGTCTTGATTATAAGATCATGGACGGAGCTGCGCTGGGGTTCGTCCGCCTGAGCATCATTGATCTGGAGGGCGGCATGCAGCCGCTGACCAACGAGGACGGCACAAAAACACTGGTCTTTAACGGAGAAATATACAATTTCCCGGATCTTCGGAAAGATCTGCTTGCAAAAGGACATACCTTTAAAACCCGTACGGACTCTGAAACCATTCTGCATGGTTTTGAGGAATACGGCACGGAAATTGTGAAAAAGCTGCGCGGGATGTTCGCCTTTGCAATCTGGGATGAATCTGCTCAGACGCTTTTCTGCGCGCGCGATGGTTTTGGGATCAAGCCCTGTTACTATATGAATTGCGGCGGTCACCTGGTTTTCGCCTCAGAAATCAAGAGTCTTCTGCAGTTCCCGGGATTCAAGAAAGAACTGAATCCGGATGCACTGGAGGAATATCTTTCCTTCCAGTACTCTGCACTTCCGGAAACATTTTTCAAAGGGATTTTCCAGCTTCCCGCAGGATGCACACTTACCTGGCATAACGGAGATACTGCTGTTCGCAGGTATTTCGATCCGAAACTGCATCCCGCAAAAACCGGCGATGAATCTGCCATCATCAAAAAAATGGAACAGGTCATTGATGATTCTGTAAAAGCCCACATGATCAGTGATGTGGAAGTCGGAACCTATCTCTCCGGCGGCGTTGATTCCAGTTATGTTGCGGCATCCTTTACGGGTGCGAAAGCTTTTACGGTCGGTTTTCTGGATAAAAACAGTGCCTATAATGAAATGAACGCGGCAGAAGGACTTGCAAAAAAACTTCATCTGGAGCACCACACCCGCACAATTACACCGGAAGATTTCTGGGGCGCCATCCCGTCTGTCGTCTATCATCTGGATGAACCCGTGAGCGACGCCTGCTCTGTCGCGCAATACTTTGTCGCGCAGGAAGCAGCAAAAAAAGTCAAGGTTGTCGTCTCCGGCGAAGGTGCGGATGAGCTGTTCGGCGGCTACAATATTTATCTTGAGCCGACAGACCTGCGCTGGGTGCAGCGCCTGCCAAAACCCGTCCGGAATGGTCTTGCAAAACTGGGTGCAAGACTCCCGGAAACTATCAGAGGCAGAAATTATCTGATCCGGGCGGGCAAAGATGTAGAAACACGCTTCATCGGAAATGCAAATATTTTCAGCAACGAAGAGCGCCGCGCACTTCTGCGCGAAAAGACAAATGCGCCTTCCACAAATGAACTGCTGCAGGAAACCTACCGGAAAGCTGCCGGTCTCTCAGATCTCGACAAGATGCAGTATGTCGACCTCGTCTGGTGGCTCACCGGAGATATTCTGCCGATTGCTGACAAAATGAGTATGGCGCACTCCCTCGAGCTGCGTGTTCCGTATCTGGACCGGGAGGTCTTCCGCCTCGCGCGAAAGCTTCCTGTCAGCGCGCGCATCAATCATCATCAGACAAAATACTGTTTCCGGAAAATGACAGAGAAGAAGCTGCCGCAGGAATCTTCCCGCCGCAAAAAGCTGGGATTCCCGGTGCCCATCCGCGTATGGCTGAAGGAAGAACAATATTACAGCCATGTAAAGGAATATTTCACCGGAGAAGCCGCAGCAAAATATTTCCACACGGATCAGCTGCTGAAACTGCTGGATGATCACAAAGACGGCCGGCGCGACAACAGCCGGAAGATCTGGACGGTCTATATTTTCCTGGTGTGGTATTCCATCTTCTTCGAAGGAAAGACGCTTACTGCATAGACAGCGCAAAAAAATAAGAGCCCGCGGCTCTTATTTTTGTTGCTTTTTCTTATCTTCCTTCTGTCTCTCCGGACGTTTACGCTGTGGTTTCTTTACAGAAAATCCAAAGCTGCCGCGCTGTTTTCCAAGTTCGAAATAGCGGCCGTGCGAATATGTAATCAGCCCTGCATTTTCCAGATGAAACGTTCCTTTCCGGTCCAGATACTGCTGATCCACCTGAACGCCGACGACTTCTGCGAGAAACATTTCATGTGACCCGAGCGGCAGAATCCCTGTGACCTTGCATTCCAGACTGACCGGTGCCTCCAGGATCATCGGCGCCTGTACGTGTCCGCAGGGTGCGGGAGTAAGATGGCATGCCTCAAACTTGTCGATATCCCTTCCGCTTTTACAGCCGCAGAAATCCGCAGCCCTGGCAAGTCTGCGGTTTGTCAGATTGATTACAAATTCGCCGGATTCCTTAATAATCTCATAGGAATACCGCTCCGGACGGATCGAAATCGATACCATGGGCGGATTGGTGCAGATGGTACCGGCCCATGCGACGGTCAGAATATTGTTGCCACGTTCCTCGGATGCACAGCTCACCATGACCGCCGGAACCGGATACAGAAAATTGCCCGGTTTTTCAAATGGTATCTTCTCTGTTTTACTGCCGTTTGCCATAGATTTCCCTTCTAATGCCTTTCTGTATTTATAATAACCCGCAGTCTCCGATCCTGTCTTCTCTACAGCAGGTGTTTGTTCACAACATTCTGCGGTGCACCTTCCAGCCAGCCTTTCAGATTGGCACCGACGATATCGATCAGCCGCGCACGGGCCTCCAGACTCGCCCATGCAATGTGCGGCGTGATCAGCAGATTCGGAGCCTGCAGCAGCGGATGATCCTGCCGCATCGGCTCTTTTCCGATCACATCAAGACCTGCGCCGCCGATCTTGCCGCTCTTCAGCGCGTCAATCAGATCCTGCTCGTTGACAAGGCCTCCGCGTGCGACATTGATCAGAATAACGCCGTCTTTCATTTTCTCTATATTTTCCCGGCGGATCAATCCGGTGGTCTGCTCTGTCTGCGGACAGTGCAGCGTGATAAAATCCGACATTCCAAAGAGCGTCTCTTCATCAGTAAAGCACAGCTGTTCGTCCGCATAATCTGTGTATTTTTCCGGATGCGCTGTATAAACCAGAATCTTCATACCGAAGCTTTCTGCAATTTTTGCGACGGTACGTCCGATACTTCCGAATCCGTAGATGCCGAGCGTCTTGCCACTGATCTCAATGATCGGTGCCTTCCAGTAGCAAAAGGTATCCACACGGCTCCAGTCTCCCGATTTGACGCTTGCATTGTGCATCGTGATCTTCGATGCCAGATCAAGAAGAAGCCCGAATGCATGTTGTGCGACCGAATCTGTTCCATACGCCGGCACATTTGTCACAGGAATCCCGCGGCGTGCAGCCGCCTCCAGATCCACTACGTTATAACCTGTCGCACATACGCCGACATAGTGGATGCCGGGAAACCTCTCCAATACCGCTTCGTCGATCACCACTTTATTTGTGAGAACAACTTCTGCATCACCGATCCGTTCCCACTTCTCTGCTTCTGTTGTATTTCCATACAGGACTGTATCACAGAGATCCGTCACAGGCGCCCAGGAAAGGTCTCCCGGGCTGACCGCCTCGGATTCAAGAATGACTGCTTTCTTTCTGTTGTCCATTGAATCTGTTCGCTCCTTGTCACTCATTTTTCCATACTAAAACCATTCATTTATTCTAACATAGATCATCCGGTCAATACAGACCTTCCGTCTGACCCATTTCTAAAGAATCCATAAAATCATGCAAAATTCAACTGAAGATGTGCAAACAGACGCGGCAGTTTCTCACTTTACATCCTAAAAAAATATGCTATACTACTTCTGTATCTTCGGAAATCTGTTTACCAAGGTTCCGGAAAGAATTAATCTCCCCGCATCAGAGGGGCAAGTATTTGGAGGATTCATCATGCAGACATATCAGCCCGTTAAAGAAGGAAAAGTACGTGAAATCTATGATGTCGGGGAAAATCTGATCATGGTCGCTACCGACCGCATCTCCGCATTCGACGTGATTCTGAAAAACCAGATCGTCAAAAAAGGCGCTGTCCTGACCCAGATGTCAAAGTTCTGGTTTGATCTGACCAAAGACATTATCCCGAATCATATGATCAGTGTTGACACGAATGATATGCCGGAATACTTCCGTCAGCCGCAGTTTGAAGGCAACAGCATGCTCTGCAAGAAGCTGACCATGCTGCCGATCGAATGCATCGTGCGCGGCTACATCACAGGCAGCGGCTGGGCAAGCTACCAGGAGAACGGAACTGTCTGCGGTATCGAACTTCCGCGCGGTCTGAATGAATGTGACCAGCTTCCGGAGGCAATCTACACACCGAGCACAAAAGCAGATCTTGGTGATCATGACGAAAATATCAGCTACGAGAAGAGCATCGAAGTTCTGGAAGCTGCTTTCCCGGGCAAGGGTGAAGAATATGCAAAGGCCATCAAAGATGCTACACTTGCACTCTACAAAAAATGCGCTGACTTTGCAAAAGAACACGGCATCATCATCGCAGACACCAAGTTTGAATTCGGTCTGGATGAAGACGGCAACATCGTTCTCGGTGACGAGATGCTGACACCTGACAGCAGCCGTTTCTGGCCGCTGGAAGGCTATGAGCCGGGACACGGCCAGCCGTCCTTCGACAAACAGTTTGTCCGTGACTGGCTCAAGGCAAACCCGGACAGCGATTACAATCTGCCGCAGGATGTCATTGATAAAACAATCGAGAAATATCTGGAAGCTTACAAGCTTCTGACCGGCGAAGCGCTTTAATCTGACTTACAATAATAACGCAGCGGGGATTGTTCCCCGCTGTGTTTCATTTATTATAATTACATTACAGGAGCATATGAAATGCATGAATTAAGTTACGTTGTACGCTTCGCGGACCGCGCTATTGCAATTGCAGAACATCAGCAAGCCGGTTCTGTACAGAAGCTGGTTGTCCAGGTCGGAGAAATGACAGACGTTCTGCCTGAATATCTCCAGAAATACTATCCGGAAGTCGCAGCCGGAACGATTCTGGAAGGGTCCGTTCTGGAGACGGAGCCGCTGCCGGCGAAAGTAAAATGCAATCAGTGCGGCAGTGAATACCATCCTGAAAAAGAGAACAATTATCTCTGCCCGGCCTGTGGTAGTCCCAGCGGGAAAGTTCTCGAAGGGCGGGAGGTTATTCTGAAGGAAGTTATAGTGGATGCTATTTGATTTTAAACAATATCTGCAAGTTCCAGAAGCAGACGTTCACTCTTCTCCCATCCAAGACATGGATCTGTGATCGATTTTCCGTAGATACCGCCGCCGATTTTCTGTGCGCCGTCTTCGAGATAACTCTCAATCATCAGTCCTTTGACCAGACTGTGGATCTCCTCTGATACATGACGGCTGTGAATAACATCTCTGGCAATCCGGACCTGCTCCAGATAGTTCTTTCCGGAATTGGAGTGGTTGGTATCGATGATGCATGCCGGATTGACAAGTTCTCTGGACTGATATTCTTCGATCAGATTCCGGAGATCCTCGTAGTGATAATTCGGAATATGACGCCCTGATTTGCTGTCATGACCGCGCAGGATCGCATGGGCCAGCGGATTTCCTTCCGTTCTGACTTCCCAGCCCCGGTAAACGAATGTCTGACGGCTCTGCGCAGCTGTGATGGAATTCATCATCACATCCATCTCACCGCTGGTCGGATTTTTCATCCCGGCTGGAATGCCGATTCCGCTTGCGACAAGCCGGTGCTGCTGGTCTTCTACAGAGCGCGCGCCGACTGCAACATAGGACAGCAGATCCGACAGGTATCTGTGATTTTCCGGATACAGCATTTCCTCCGCGCAGGTAAAACCGGTCTCCTGTACAATCCGTGTGTGCATTTCACGGATGGCGATAATCCCCGCCAGCATATCCTCTGCCTTCTCGGGGTCCGGCTGATGCAGCATACCCTTATAACCTTTTCCGAGTGTGCGCGGCTTATTGGTATAGGCCCTGGGAATAATCAGCAGCTTCTCCGCAACCTTTTCCTGAACTTTTGCCAGCCGGCACATATAATCCAGAACTGCAGTCTCATTGTCCGCTGAACACGGACCGATCAAGATCAGAAATTTATCACTTCTGCCGGTAAAAACATCTGCAATCTCCCGGTCCCGTTGCTCCTTAACTAACCGGACTACCTCACCGCTCGGATAAGTCTCCTTCAGTTCCGCCGGCGTCGGCAGTTTCCGGACAAATTCCATTTTCATTTCCATGCTTTATATTCCTCGTTTCTATGGAGACAGGGAACCGTCCCTTGTCTCCTTCTTAGATATTTCTGTAGCCATCCAGGATATGATTATACAACGTTCTGACCGCTGGCGCCATAAATTGTGGATTCAGGGATGCCAGTCCGATCATCCTGCCGGCCTCCGGCTTCAGATGGTACTGGCGCACCTGATAGGGAATATCATTCATGACCAGGCTCGGCATAATACAGATCCCGAATCCGCTTGCCACAAGCGCGATTGTAGACAGGTCATCCACGACATGGTAGCCGGTCTGCACGCGCAGTTCATTGTCCCGCAGAAATTTCTGGATATCTGCATCGGTAGATTCACGCTGTACAACAAACCGGTGCCGCGACATCTCCTCGACCGTCATACAGTCGGCAGCATCCTGCTTCTGAAAATCCAGCGGAACAATGCATACAAGTTCATCGTGATAAAATGGCTCGATATTCAAATCTCCCGCACTGGATGTGGAGAGAAATCCAAAATCCACGATCCCGTTTTTGATCCAGTAGGATACGTCGTCATACGTCCCCTGAAATACCTCTATTTCGATTTCCGGATATACTTCCCCGAATGACTTTATGATGGATGGCATCCAGTTTGTACAGACACTGGAAAAACACCCGACCTTGACTTTGCCCTGCTTCAGCCCTTTCAGTTCGGACACAGCCTGCTGCAGGCTCTCATCACTGTTCAGTACAGCATTTACATAGGGAAGCATATGCTCACCGTGATTTGTGAGCATAACGCCGGAACGGCTCCGCGTAAATACCGCGAAGCCGAGCTCTTTTTCCATCGCTGAAACTGCGTGGCTGATCGCCGACGGCGTCAGACCAAGTACATCGGCAGCCTTGTGGAAGCTGCCGATTTCTGCTACCGTCTTAAATACCTGATAGGAAAGTAGTGTCATAATATATCTCCAAATTCGGACTTGTCGCTTTGAGTCAGAGAGAAACGTCCTCGTTGACTCAAAAAGGAGACAGAGAACCGTCCCCTGTCTCCCCTGCAATAAACCTCGATTGATCAGCCCCGTGCACAGAGATACTGCAGATCCTCCCAGCGGCGGTCGACTTCTTCCTGGAACTGTACGATCAGATCCTCATTTCCTTTCTTGAAGAGATGTTTGAAGCGTCCCTGCGGACGGAGGAAGTCTTCGATCGGCAGTTTTTTCTTCGGTTCATAGGAGAGACTCCACTTGCCGTCGCGTACTTCGAAGAGCGGCCAGTAGCAGGTCTCAACTGCCAGACGGCAGATCTCCATGATATCGGACATCTCGTAGCGCCAGCCGCGCGGGCACGGTGCCATGACATTCAGGAATGCTGCGCCTTCTGTGTAGATTGCGCGCTCTGCCTTTCTGTGGATATCCTTGAAGTCTCTGGTGAAGGTTGTCTGTGCCACGTAAGGAACATTGTGCGCCGCGATGATGCTGGCAAGATCCTTGCGGTTTTGCATTTTACCGACGGATTCTTTTCCGACCGGCGTGGTCGTGGTATCTGCAAACATCGGCGTCGCAGAAGAACGCTGAATACCGGTATTCATGTATGCGCCGTTATCATAGCAGACATATACCAGATCATGGCCGCGCTCCATCGCACCGGAGAGCGACTGGAAGCCGATATCATAGGTGCCGCCGTCACCGCCGAATGTGATAAATTTATAAGTATCCTTTTCGCCCAGACGGCCCTTTTTCTTGAGGACACGGTAAGCAGTCTCAACACCGGAAAGGGTTGCGCCCGCATTTTCGAAGGCATTGTGAATATAGCTGTCTTCCCATGCAGTAAACGGATACATGTATGAGGATACTTCAAGGCATCCTGTCGCATTGCCGATGACTGCATGATCTTCTTCCTTCAGTGCACGCAGGACGGCTCTGACTGCAATCGTTGCGCCGCAGCCGGCACACATGCGGTGGCCGGGAGAAAGACGCTCCGGTTTTTCCATCATTGTTTTTAAGCTGTGATCACTCATTTTCGATTCTCCTGACAAACAGACCGGATCTCTTCAGGATCCGCTGTGTTGAATTCGTATTGACAATGCACCGATCAGACACGCAGTCCGATGTATTTGAACTGTTCGATTTCTTTTCCGTCTTCTACAAGACTTCTCAGATCTTCAAAGATACCTTCTGCATCTTCTACTTTGAAATCACGTCCTGCAAGACCATATACATAGCTGACGGTCTCGATCATGACCTTGCTGCGGTACAGGCCGGCCGGGATTTCACTGGAAAGCGGTCCGCCGTTGCCGTTATAACTCTCGCAGCGGTCCATGATTGCGACTGCCTTGCAGTTCTTCAGTGCCTCGGCGATCTCCTTTTCCGGGAACGGACGGAATACACGGAGCTTCAGCACGCCGACCTTCCATCCCTGCTCGCGCAGCTCATCGACAGCTGTCTTTGCAGTTCCTGCAGCTGATCCCATGATTACCATGATATAATCAGCATCTTCTGTCCGGTATTCTTCAAAGAGACCGTACTGTCTGCCGGACATCTCACCGAATTTCTTCGCGACCTCCAGGATCACGGCTTTGGAGCGCTCCATTGCCTCTTCCTGCAGTTTCTTCGCTTCCATCGCATAATTGGATACGGAGTACGGACCGACTGAAACCGGCTTGCCGGGATTCAGCATAAATTCTTCCGGATCATAGGTTCCGACAAATTCTTTAACCGGCGCATCCTCCATCAGTTCGATATTCTCGACTGCGTGGCTTGTAATAAATCCATCCTGGCAGATCATGACCGGCAGATGGACGCGCGGGTCTTCTGCAATCGGAAACGCCTGGATGTAATTGTCATATACTTCCTGATTGTTTTCCGCATAAATCTGAATCCAGCCGGTGTCACGTGCGCCCATACCGTCGGAGTGGTCACAGTTGATGTTAATCGGTCCTGAAAGGGTACGGTTAACCAGTGTCAGTACGATCGGAAGGCGGTTGGATGCTGCCAGCAGCAGTTCCTCCCACATCAGTGCAAGTCCTGCGGAAGATGTCGCTGTCATCGTGCGGGCACCTGCCGCCTCTGCGCCGATTGCCGCAGACATCGCAGAGTGTTCACTCTCAACCGGGATAAATTCGGTATCCAGTTCGCCGTTGGCAATATACGTGGAAACCATCTGCGGGATTTCCGTTGACGGTGTAATCGGGAAGGCCGGCATTACTTCCGGTGCCACCTGCCGGATCGCATAGGATACGGCCTCGTTGCCGGACATTCTTTCTTTGATTGCTTTTACACTCATGGTTCAATGCCCTCCTTCATAACGATCGCGTCAAACGGACAGACTTTTACACAGATTCCACAGCCCTTGCAGTGATCATAATCAAATTCCAGGCGCTTACCGTCTTTCACCGGAATACTGGAATCCGGACAGACCGGACAGCACAGCAGGCACTGCCGGCATTTAGACCAGTCCATCACCGGTGTATTGGTGCGCCATTCGCCTGTATTAAAATTCTTTGCCGTTCCGGCAGAAAACATCTGGAGACCTTCTGTAAGATCTGTATAAGGGCTCCGCTCATTAATTTTCGTTGCGTCAGTTCTCATAATTCCTCCTTACGACACTGCCTCATACGCCATCTCCAGCGCTTTCATATTTCCATCGATTACTTCCGGTTTCTTTGCAAACTTATGCTCAAAGGATGCGCGCATATCGTTGATAAACTGATCGCGCTCCAGGACCTTTGTCACTGCAACAGTGGCAGCCAGCATCGGTGTGTTCGGGAAATTCTTTCCGAGCGTCTGCTCAGAGATTGCACGTGCATCGATTGTGACGACACGGCCTTTGTAACCGTTCAGCTGCGGAAGCACCTCTTCCTTTGAACGTGGTGTGTTGATGATAATCGCGCCCTCTTCCTTCAGGCCGTCTGTCACATTGACAGAATGCAGCAGCGTCTCATCGACTACAACCACATAATCCGGCTCATAGATATTGGAATGGACACGGATTTTATCTTTGCTGATCCGGTTAAAAGCCGTGATCGGCGCACCCATGCGCTCCGGGCCGTACTCCGGAAATCCCTGCACATTCTGCCCTGTCTTGAAAGCAACATCTGCCAGCAGCAGTGCAGCTGTTTTTGCACCCTGGCCGCCGCGGCCGTGCCATCTGATTTCAACTGTGTTTTTCATCTGATCTGCTCCTCGTGTAATTGTTTTTACAGGTGTTATTCGTTTTATCCTGTTTTTGACAGACACCTTCATTCCCATCCTGCATCCGGCAGGCTCAGAAATAATGATCCCATATCCCGCCGGAATGCTGACAAGCCTTCACCATACAGGTGTCGAAAATTCAACGTTACTATTGTATCACGCTTTTTTCAGTTGTAAATAGAAAGATTTAGATTTGTTCACATTACACTTGAATATAATTCATCTTAACTGCAAATAGAAAGCAGGCAGCCTCATTCTTCCTGCTCTTCCTCCATGCAGCTGATATATTTCTGGAGATTGTCGGCAATTTCCTGCATCCGGTCATAAAACCGCACCCGCTCCTCTTCCGACATGGAAGCAGAGCCGTTTTCCACCGCCCGCACGACCATCTCAGTCGTACGCTTTGCCACGCGCATGCCGGCCTCCGTCAGATGAATCCTGCGGTGATACTTCTTGTCATCGCCCGTATCATCCGTAATAAATCCTCTTTCCCGAAGTGTTGTAATATACCGGGAGACAGCCGCCTTATCCATCTCGCACAGTTCTGTCATTTTTTTATGGGTAATTCCCTCCGGATGATGATACAGCAAGAGAAGACAGGTCACATGTCCTGTCTTGAGATGAAAATGTTCCATCTCCATTGCCCGGATTTTCTGCACACTCTGGTACAATGACGCCACTGTATTGGTAAATAACATATACCGTTCTTCCATAACAACACCCGAGAATCCTTTTTCTTTTCTGCACTTATTTTGGCAGCGTTTCGCATCTCTTGTATTGTACTTTTTATTTGTTGCAATGTCAACAATCCAGGAATTCCTGAATTCCGAACCTGAATTCCGGATCATCCCGGGTAGCATCCATAAATCCTGAAACAAAACGCCGGGCAAAAAAGCACCGGCATCATTCATAAGACGCCGGTGCCTGACAGTATTTCTATTGCGCTGCAGTGTTTTCTTACTCTGCTGAATCCATATGTCCGTCGCGGAACATCGAGAACTTGTCCATTGGATAGTTCTTCAGGTTGTCCAGAACCTTTCTGCCGTCTGCCTGTTCAAGCATCGCCTTTCTGTTTCTTGCGATTTCTATATCCGTCGCATGGCGGGATGGCCCGCCGACACATCCTCCCGGACACATCATGCCTTCTACAAAGTCCTCCGGCAGTCTGCCCAGCTTCAGCAGCTGAATCGCCTTTTTACACTCTGCGCCGCCGGCACATTTGAGCAGTTTCAAATCAGACGTATCCTCACCGCGTTCCTGCATTACTTCGACAACAGCTGCTGCAACACCGCCGCTGCCGGCAAACTTCTTGCCCCAGAGCGAAGCTTCCTGATAGTCCTCATCGCTTATTACAAAATCAATATCTCTGGACATCTGCATCGCATGGAGTTCGCCGTAGGTAATGACATAGTCCGAATTATCCGGCACTGACTTATCTCGGGCTTCGGATTTTTTTGCAATACATGGGCCTACGAATACCGTTACGCATCCCGGTCTTGTTGCCTTCAGATAGCGCGAAATTGCGCACATTGGTGAGACAGTCTCTGACATATTTGCCTCGTAAACCTCCGGGAAATGTTTACGGAGCATGTTGATAAATGCCGGGCAGCAGGATGTCGTCATCTTGCGTCCTTCCTTCTTTGCCTCCGACCACTCAGCCGCCTCGTAAGCCGCCGTCATATCACCGCCCAGACCAACTTCAATCATGTCAGTAAAACCAAGTTCCAGCAGTGATTTACGGATCGATGCCATAGTAACTTCTTTGCCGAACTGCCCCTCTGTCGCAGGTGCACACATGGCAATAACTTCTTTTCCCGCCTTGATATCTTTGATTATCTTAACCAGATCTGTTTTGGATGCAATCGCACCAAACGGACAGCTGTGGATGCAGTGACCGCACTGCACACATTTTTCTTCATTGATCTGGCAGTAGCCGTACTCGTCATACGTAATCGCATCGACCGGACATGCCTTCTTACAGGGACGTTCCAGATGAACAATTGCGCCGTAAGGACAGGCCTTTGCGCACATCCCGCACTCTTTACATTTTGCAGCGTCAATGTGCATTCTGTATTCACCGGGCTGAATCGCGCCGAATTTACAGGTATTCAGACATGCCTTGCCCAGACAGAATCTGCAGTTATCTGTAACAGAATATGCAGAGATCGGACAGTCATCACAGGCAGGCTTCAGCACCTGCACGATATTCTCAGATGTGCTCAGCGGATCAGGATTCTCTCCGATCGCCAGGCGAATTCGCTCGCGGGTAATCTCACGCTCCTTATAGATACAGCAGCGGTATTCCGGTCTCGGTCCCGGGATCAGCCTGTAAGCCAGCTCATTCATTGTCTTCTCATTCAGATTATCATCCCACGCGAGTCGGCAGATCTCTTCCATGACCTTATGCTTAAACTGGATAATACCTTTATCATTTGTCGTTACCATATCTCTCTCCTGTCTTTCTGTTCGTTGCCTCATCTGTATACTGGTGTTGTCTGCCATTATAACATACTTGCATCGCTGTACACAAACAGAGCTGCCGCATGAAGTATCTTCATGCGGCAGCCCCGCCAAAATCAAAAACATTCAGGCATACGACTTACTGAACGTGCTCTTCCACAGGATATTCGCCAGCACCACGGCCGTAATGCCGCCGATGAATTTCGCTGCCATCATCGGCACGATCAGCTGCTGGTTCTGTCCGGCAACGAAACCAAGGTGGTCGCCGAGGACAAAGCAGGCAGATACGGTAAACGCGCAGTTCAGGATTTTTCCTTTCGGACGCATGTCTTTCATCATCTGGAACATCATGATGTTGTTTGCCAGATTCGCGATCATGCCGCCGACACTGTTTTCATCCAGATCAAATTTGCCGCCGAGACGCTGCAGCGGCGCGCTGAATTTCTTGGTAATAAATGCAACCATCGGAAATGCGCCGAGCAGGACGATCGCGATTTCGCCGATGACAAGAAATCCGTCTTCGAGCGGGATGACGCCCTCGGCATTTGCCTCAACCATGACATGGAACAGCGGGAAGCGGATGCCGGTGAGATACTGGAATACCGCAATCATCGTGCCGGCCGTCACGACAGCTGTGACGCCCTTGCCGAATGCAATAAACCCCTTCAGCATCTTCTCCTGTGCCAGGATCAGGCCCAGAATGATCAGAACTGCGACAACTGCAACCGGGATTGTATTCATGATGATATCCCGTACGGTAAGTTCAAAACCGGATCCCATCATGACAAATCCGCCCGCGAGGCATCCGATCGGGACAGTCGCAAAACCTACAAGCATGCCGGTTGCGAGAAACTTCCGGTCTTCCACTTTGATAATACCCATACCAACCGGAATATTGAATACAACATTGATTCCCATTACAGAAGCAATAATCATGCCTGTATAACTTCCGATCGCCGGGGAATCTGCCAGCTCCATTGCCAGCGGATAACCGCCCAGGTCACAGCCCAGAAGAATGCCCGCAAAGAGAGACGGGTCTGCGCCGATCGCTTTAAAAAATGCACCGAGCACGCCGCCCAGTACGATCTTGATGACCGGCACAAGCGCGATCATACCGATCATGGCTGTCGCGAGAGATCCAAGTGCCTGGAAGCCCTCTTCAAACTTTTCGCCGTATCCCAGTTTATTCCCGCGGATCCGGTCGATGCCGCCGACGACCATGAATACCATCATGACCATCATAATCGCCTTGTTGATGGAAAAAGATGCAAAATAAGCCTGCAGTGATTCTGTCAAAATGTTCATATGTGCACTTCCTTTTCAGTACGTTATTTTCCAATGAACACTTTAGCAGAATCAGAGCAGACTTCTTTGTTCCCGTGTTTGCTTAATTTTGCATATTCTCAGGTGTTAAGCAGTCCGGATTTTCCAGCCGACCGCTTCTTCTCTGGATGCGATGAAGTTCCGGTAAATACCTGCTTCCTGCATCAGTTCTTCGTGTGTTCCGTGCTGGACGATCCGCCCCTGGTCCACAACATAGATCTGATCCGCATGCCGGACGGTTTTCAGCCTGTGCGCGATCATGAGAACCGTCTTCTCCTTTGTCAGCGCCTCAATCGCCTCCATCAGTTCCTTTTCATTTTCCGGATCAATGTTGGCTGTTACTTCATCCAGGACAATGACGCCGGCATCTTTCAGAATCGCGCGCGCAATGGAAATCCGCTGCCGCTCGCCGCCGGAGAGCGATGCGCCGCCCTCGCCGATCACCGTTTCATATCCATCCGGAAGTGCCATGATAAAATCGTGACAGCATGCCTTTTTTGCCGCCGCCATTACCTGCTCCATCGGAATATCCGGACGGCCGAACCGGATATTATTTGCAATCGTATCATGGAACAAATACACGTTCTGGAATACGAAACTGAAATTCTTCATCAGCGCATCCATGCTGTATTCTTTCACATCGGTTCCGTCAAGCCGCACCGTGCCGGCCTGTACGTCCCAGAATCTGGCAATGAGATGGCAGATGGTCGTCTTGCCGCCCCCGGAGGGGCCGACAAATGCGATGCACTGATGTTCGGGAACCTGCAGCGAGACATCATCCACAACCTTGCGTTTTTCATAGGCAAAATCTACATGTTCCATTGCAATATCGAAATGTTCCGGCACAATATTCTTCCCGTCAATGTCCATTTCCGGAAGATTTAGAATCTCAGATGCACGGTCTACTGAAACATCTACTGTACGGAGAAGTGCCGAGTAATTGCCCGCCGACTCCAGTGCAGCAAATACGATAAACGAGGCAATCAGCATGACAATGCACTCCGGGAGCTGCATACTGCCGTCCAGATAGAATTTAACAGACAGCGCACACATCGCAATGCCTGTCATCTTGATCAGCCAGCTCTGGACCCCCATCACCGGTACAAATGACAGTTCCATATCCGTATTGATCCTTGAAGCGTCATCAATCGCCCGGTCCAGCTTCCGGTTGGTTTCCGTCGTAATATTATAATTCTTGGCCTCCGCGATTCCCTGAATAAACTCAAGAATCTGCTCGACCAGACGGGTATCCGCCTGTAATTTGCGCGGAGAAAGCTTTGCCGACCGCTTCTGGATCACACGGTTTGCCAGGAAAAACAATACAATGCCTGCCGTCGCCACAAGACCGATCCGCCAGTCAAAGAAATAAAGAAGCACTGTGATCAGTCCCGCCTCCAGCACGCCCATCAGCGTCATCATGACAACACGCGTCGCCACGTCTGCCAGATTTTCCATGGTGTTTGTCGTCACGCTTGTAATATAACCGAGTGAATTTGCATTAAAATATCCCATCGGCAGATAGCGCAGATGTCCCGCAATCTCCATGCGTTTGTCTGCACAGGTTGTATATCCGGCCTCTGTCTGCAGCATTTTCCCCTTTCCGGAGACGCAGATCTGTACCAGTGCAGCGGCTGCAAGGATACCAAATCCGAGCCACACTGTCCCGGCTGTCAGATTTTGCCGTACAATGCCGCGGATCACCAGATAAATCGCGGGAATCCGCATCGCCTGGCAGACAGCTTCTATGATTCCGAGAATAATAGAAACTATAAATTTCCGCTTATTTTCTGCACCGGAAAAATCAAAGAATTTTCTAAGAATGCCAATCATTTTGCCCGACCTCCTCTCTCTGTTTCCGGTTCTGCTGCCGCATGCTCTTCGCCTTCTGCAGCCTTTTCATACTTTTCCTCAGCCGTATCCCTTGCAGCAATATGCGCCTCCCACATATTCCGGTAGAGGCTGTCGGCCGCGAGCAGTTCCTCATGCGTCCCTGCAGCATGCACACTGCCGTCATTGATGACCACAATCTGATCTGCATCTGTAACAGTTGACAGACGGTGTGCAATGACAATCAGTGTCTTGTTCCGAATCATGCTGGCGACTGACTGCTGGATCAGTGCCTCATTTTCCGGATCTGTAAAGGAAGTCGCCTCATCCAGAATGATAATGTCTGCATCCTTGAGCATCGCCCGCGCGATCGAAATACGCTGCCGCTCACCGCCGGAAAGATGCCCGCCCGCATCGCCGACAACTGTATCATAGCCGTTTTCCAGTCCCATAATAAAGTCATGGCAGCCGCACCGCTTCGCCGCTTCTTCCACTTCTGCGTCTGAAGCATCTGCCCTTCCCATACGGATATTGTCCCGGACACTCCTGTTAAAGAGATAATTATCCTGCGAGACAAATGCAATCCGCCGGCTGTAGTCCGTCTGTGAGATATCCCGGATATTGACGCCGCCCAGCGTGATGCTTCCTGCATCGACATCCCAGAGCGATGCAATCAGACGCGCAATGGTTGTCTTGCCCGAACCGGACGGTCCGACAAGTGCATTGACTGTCCCGTCCCGGAAAGTCAGACTGACACCATGCAGGATTTCACGGTTCTGATCTCCCGCTGTGCCCGCACGTGAATTTGTGCCGAGACTTCCTGCCTTCGGACCGCTGCGATAAGCAAAATGCACATCTTCCATCACAATGGTATTGTCCTGCGGCACCGCCGCTGACTTTTCAGGCCGTTTCATCTCCTGCATGTGCAAAATTGCATCAACTTCCTCAAAAATCGTCCCTGCCTTTGTCATATCATCGTTATAGGACATAATTGTGAGAAATGGCGTAATCAGTCCGGAGGCCAGAATAATAACCATTACAAGATCTGCGGCTGCAACACTTCCGTGCAGGTACATCATCCCGCCGGCCGGCAGAACTGCAAGCATAGTGGCCGGCGCTATAACAAATGCCGCAGTAAACGGAACGATACTCCTCCGCATCCAGTCTATATAGCAATTTGCGCCGTCCCGCGCCGCCTTCTTAAACTTCTCATAAGAGCTGTCGGCCTTTCCGAACGCCTTTATAACCTCAATGCCATTAATGTACTCAACTGCCGTATCATTCAGTATTTTTGTCTTTTCAACGCAGTTTGCCCACTGCTCCGCCTGCCCGCTCATCATAGACGCCATACACAGTAAGCCGACCGGCAGTGTGATCAGCGAAGCCAGCGCCAGTTTCCAGTTGATCGTCAGCAGATAAATAAAAATCAGAAGCGGTGCGGCAATGTTTGCCGTGAACTCCGGAAGGATATGCGCCAGCGTGGTCTCCATTGAATCGACGCGCTCAACAATCACATTTTTCAGTGCCCCGGAGGGGATGTTCTGTACGTCACCCAGCGGCACACGGACCAGCTTCGCGATCATCGCTTTACGGATGTTGCCGAGTACCGCAAATGTCGCAACGTGCGAACACGAAGTTGAAAACGAGTGAAATACGACCCGCAGTGTCCAGAATACTGCCAGCATGATAAAATACCCGCGCAGTGGTGCAAAAGAATGTGTTCCTGCAAGCAGCTGCTGTACAATTCTCCCGATACAATAGTAAGGAACCATACTGCAGATGGTTCCTCAGATTGCCAGAATCACACTGGCGGTATAGAGTTTCCGCCTGCTGCCGGCATACGCCATGATCCAGGCAGCCAGGGATTTTTTCTTCTCTTTGCCAACGGTTTCGTTCATTCAGATATCCTCCTGTTGTTATATATTAGATTTCATTTAAGTTTTCATACGGTTTCCGGATATAACATTTTCCCAAAATGTTATATGCAACTAACCCATTCCGCTTTTAAAGGGGCTCCCGCATTACGCATTCGATTGCGCAGTGCGGCAGCCCCTTCATAACGCTCTGTAAACACCGCTACATCATGATCGCCTCTCCCAGCAGTTCCTTCCAGCCGGCAGTGTAAAACCGGCGCAGCTGCGCCAGATATTCCAGCGCTTCTTCCAAAGGCTTATCATGCAGAATCAGCTCTGTAAATGCTGAAAACATGCCGGTTATCAGGATATGCTGCAGCGATGCATTGACCACCGGGGCCGGATAATCCAGCTCGATCATTACATCCTTGTACCGGTCCGTTGCTTCCTCTTCGATCCGCACCATTTCATCTACCAGATGTGCATAGGATGTTCCCTCTGCTCCTGTCAGAATCAGTTTGAATACATCCAGATTGTCATATGCATAGCGGAGCATCCACTCCATGCATTCCCCCGAGACAACTCCCATCTGTTCCGGCTGCAGCTCTGCCGGCAACTCGGCAAAATCCTGCTGTACACGCTGATAATGATCCAGCATCGTATGAAAGCATTCTCCGACCAATGCGTCAAACAGTGCCTCTTTGCTGGCGTAATATCCGTAAAATGCTCCCGTCGTCACACCGGCGTCTTTCACAATTTTGCGCAGCGATGTTTTGCGAAATCCATTTTTCAGAAATTCAGTCATTGCGGCCGTATGTATTTTACGCAAAGTATCCGGCTGATCCATGTATCAATATCCTTTTAGTGAAAACGAAGCATCTTAACTACAGCAAACACATTTAAAATTATGACTAAACAGCGCAATATAACAGTGTTATATTATCATGTCATTTCATTGCATGCAACAAAAAAATGGATCTCATCTGTTGTGAAATCCATTTTATTCTGCAGCACTCATTTTCGTCGTCATTACTATCACTCACTCCCGAAACAGAATTCCCGCCTGTTCCAGCTTCTGCACTGCCTGCTCATACGCCTTCTCGTCCGGGCAGACAAGCGTATGCATGTGCACGCCGTCCGTCAGTTCAGAGAGTGAATGCGCCTGTTCTTCTTTTACCTTCTTCATGAACTGC
Organism: Eubacterium sp.; assembly: GCA_017433615.1. Lineage (GTDB taxonomy): Bacteria > Bacillota > Clostridia > Lachnospirales > Lachnospiraceae > CADBRN01. Next base: position 37,663 of record JAFRGW010000076.1, on the reverse strand, counting down.
ATGACATCATATCGGGACCGGATCTGCAGCCGCCCCGAAAGCTGTCCGTAAACAGGATGGTCAATAATCACATCCAGAACTTCACATCCGTAGTCTACGCAGATATTCAGCTCTTCCTCAATCTGCTCAGCTGTGTGCAGCGAGACAATCTGCCTGCGGATTCCCTCTTCTGCCCGATCAAGCAGCAGATATCCGCGCGGCGTCGCGGCAATATCGTGACCGGCCGCCCGCAAAATCGCCACATCACCGACGATAATCTGACGGCTCACATGAAATTTTGACGCCAGCATATTGGCACTGACCGGATCGTTATTCTCCCTGAAGTAAATCAGTATGTTCTCTCTGCGCTGTTCTGTGGTCATGAACCCCTCTTTCTTTATCGCTTTCTTGCGATAAATCATTTCGATCCTGCTAATCTTGTTTATTTTATTATACTCTGTTTTTTTTCATTGACAATTCACATTTATTCTATATAATTGACATGATACCTGTCAAGACACCTGTTTATACAACAGACTTCCGGGAATATCAAATACGCATATCTCTCCGGACAGAAACGTAACCGCAGATGTCGGGACAATTTCGCTCTACGAAAAAGGAGAAATAAAATGAGCAAGCAAAACAAGGGATTTCGTGCATTTCTGAAACGAAAAAACATCGAAATTTCCGCAAAGCGCTATGGCATTGACGCACTCGGTGCGATGGCGCAGGGACTGTTCGCGTCCCTTCTGATCGGAACGATCATCAACACAATCGGCACACAGTTTCATATCGGTTTCCTGACCAATCCGGTAGCAACGGTCGGAGAAGCGAGCTACACCGTCGGCGGACTTGCATCCGCCATGAGCGGACCGGCCATGGCGGTAGCGATCGGATACGCACTGCAGGCACCGCCGCTGGTATTGTTCTCGCTGGTTACCGTCGGTTTTGCTTCCAATGCACTTGGCGGTGCAGGCGGACCGCTTGCTGTTCTGTTTGTTGCAATCTTTGCAGCAGAATTCGGCAAGGCTGTATCCAAAGAGACAAAGGTAGATATTCTCGTAACACCACTCGTCACCATCGGCGTCGGTGTTGCGCTCTCTGCATGGTGGGCACCTGCACTTGGCAAAGCCGCGATGAAATTTGGTGAACTGATCATGTGGGCAACGGATCTGCAGCCATTCATCATGGGTATCCTCGTCTCCGTGATTGTCGGTATCGCACTGACTCTCCCGATCTCCTCTGCTGCGATCTGCGCGGCTCTGGGACTAGTCGGCCTTGCAGGCGGCGCCGCTGTCGCAGGCTGCTGCGCACAGATGGTCGGATTTGCCGTTATGAGTTTTAAGGAAAATAAATGGGGCGGCCTTGTCGCACAGGGCATCGGTACCTCCATGCTGCAGATGGGCAACATCGTGCGCAATCCTCGCATCTGGATTCCGCCGATCGTCACCTCCGCCATCACCGGACCGATTGCCACCTGCCTCTTCAAGATGCAGATGAACGGCACACCGGTCTCCTCCGGAATGGGCACCTGCGGTCTCGTCGGCCAGATCGGTGTTTACACCGGCTGGGTCAGTGATGTCGCAGCAGGAACCAAGGCTGCCATCACAGCAACCGACTGGATCGGCATGCTCCTGATCTGCTTTGTACTGCCGGCAGTGATCACGCCGCTGATCGCAATGCCGATGCGTAAGGCAGGCTGGATTAAAGAGAATGATCTGAAGCTGGATCTTTGATTTTGTCGGGGCCAGAATATAAAACTTATAAGTGCATCATATATCATCACCGGGACCGCTTTCGCTCCGTGTCTCCGCTCCGCTCCGGTCGGCGCAGAATCAGACGTCCACTGGACGTCTTGCGCCCTCGTGCAACGGTACTAAACTCGCACGATTGTGCTCGTTAAGGACCGGCACTGCGGATGTCCCTTGATGATATATGATGCACTTATTTGTTTTATATTCCGGCTCTTTATATTAGCCAAGGACTACATCCAGCACCATCATCAGCGTGAATCCCGCTGCAAAGAGGATGACGCCGATATTGGAATGCTCTCCTTCTGACATTTCTGGGATGAGTTCTTCTACAACGACGTAGATCATGGCGCCGGCAGCGAAGCTGAGCAGATATGGCATGACGGGAACAAGGCGGGCTGCCAGAAAGATCGTAAGAAGCGCACCTGCCGGCTCAACGGCACCGGACAGAACGCCGTCGAGAAATGCACTGTATTTTGATTTTCCTTCTGCGTGCAGCGGCATAGATATGATGGCGCCTTCCGGGAAGTTCTGGATGGCAATGCCGAGCGCCAGGGCGAGTGCGCCGCCGGCTGTGATATCTGCCGAGCCGGCTGCCCACCCGGCATAGACAACGCCGACTGCCATTCCCTCCGGAATGTTGTGCAGGGTAACTGCCAGCAGCATCATGGTTGTTCTGGCCAGATTACTCTTCCGACCTTCTGCCTGCTTTGCGTGCTGGTGCAGGTGTGGAATGATCCGGTCCAGTGTCAGGAGCAGCAATGTTCCGGCCCAAAATCCGATCACTGCAGGCAGCACTGAAAGAACCGCTGCAGCGCTTCCACTGTTTTCTGTGCCGGCTGCCGCCTGTTCCAGTGCCGGAATCAGCAGGCTCCAGACCGACGCGGCAACCATGACACCTGCCGCAAATCCTGTCAGCGCACGCTGCATATTTCTATCCATCTCTTTTGTCATAAAAAATACACAGGCTGCTCCGGCTGCTGTTCCCAGAAATGGAATCAGAATCCCCTGTAATATTTCGATCTTCATAGTCTTTTCCCTCGTTCATTTCTATCGCAAGAACAGAGCAATGATATTGGTCTTTTTATAGTTAGCTATATCTAACTTAATCATATCAGCTCTCTCTTTCATTTGCAAGATCAAATCACCAAAGTCATTACAGCAGAAATTTCACAATATTTTATATTTGAAAATGCCACCGGATCTTATACAATGAACTTGTATTCTACACGGAGGTTTTCACTTATGAAGCAGCACATCAAAAGAATCCTGCCCTACGCCATTTCCGTCTATATCGGCGCCGCATTTATGAATATGTGCACCAACCTGACCGGATCCGTTCTGTCCGACATTATGACTTATTATCATATGAATCTGGACCGCGGCGGCATGATGTCATTCTTTCAGTTTCTGGGCGGCATTGCTGCGATTATTATCATTGCAGGCATCTCAGACCGGATGAAAAAGCCTTTTCTTCTGCTCCTTGCCTTTGCGCTTACTGCACTGGTGCTTCTTGGCATCGGCGTCAGACCGCCCATGACGCTTTTTATGATCCTCTATCTTCTGATGGGTGCAACGCTCGGCATGATCGATATGAGCAACAATGCAGTGCTCAGTGATCTGTTTGCAGAGAACCGCGACAGTGCTTTAAGCGTCCTGCACGGTGTCTGCGGCCTGGGGGCGGCCGGCATTCCTCTGATTACTGCTGTGATCGGGACCGGCAGCTGGGGACTGATTTACCGGTCTGTATCCCTCGTCATCTTCGGAATTCTGATTTTTCAACTGGTGATATATCTGAAAAACCGAACCGTGATCGACAGTACCTCTGCCGCATCAGGGAATCAGAACGCTTCTGCTGTATCCGGAAATCTGAAAGCATCCGCTGTATCCGGGAATCTTAAAGCATCCGCTGTATCCGGCAGCAGTTCTCCGGCTGTTTCCACTGAAACACGAACCGTTTTCCGCAATCCGCACGTCTGGATCGCGGCTGTATCTGTTATCTGTTACGGTGCATCACAGGGCGGCATCACTGTCTGGGGAGTGAAATACTGCAGGGATATCTTCACCGAAAAAGGTGCCCTTGCATGTGCAATGGCGCTCTCCCTGTACTGGTTCGGGACAATGATTGGACGTCTCGGTGTTGCAATCGTACCGTCTCTTCGACGTATCAAATCCAGAGATCTGGTTATATGGGGCGGCATTCTGGCCGGCATCGCCCTGTTTGCAGGCCTGATCAGCGGACAGTATATACTCCTGATGGCCGGTATCTTCGTCTTCGGCATCCTGAATGCAGCCGTCCTGCCGCGTATCATCAGCATGATGGCCGACTGGTACCCGGATAAAACAGGACTGGTTTCAGGCATCGCATGCATATCGCTGTATATCGGTCTTGCAGTCGTGCCGCTGCTGATGGGGGAAATCGGAGAGGCCGCAGATCTGAAACTGATGATGATGACACCGGTGCTTATGACCGTTTTATCCGGCGTATTCGGAATCTTCCTGCCAAAGAAAACAGCATAAGTACACATTTTATAATATCCGTGAGAAAAAACAGGCGTATGAAACAGAACAATCTGTATCATACGCCTGTTTTGTATATCGTAATGATTCTGTTCTATTCACTACAGAACCGTCCGGCATGATCCGGTTTCAATTCTGCTGATCAGAACTTACCTTCGTCTGCCGCCTGCTGAACAGCAACTGCAACTGCAACGGTCATTCCGACCATCGGGTTGTTGCCTGCGCCGATCAGGCCCATCATCTCAACGTGAGCCGGAACAGAGGAAGATCCTGCGAACTGTGCGTCAGAGTGCATGCGGCCGAGTGTATCGGTCATTCCGTAGGAAGCCGGGCCTGCAGCCATATTGTCCGGATGCAGGGTGCGGCCTGTGCCGCCGCCGGATGCAACTGAGAAGTACTTCTTGCCTGCCTCGATCCGCTCTTTCTTGTAGGTGCCTGCTACCGGATGCTGGAAACGGGTCGGGTTGGTGGAGTTGCCGGTGATGGAGACATCAACGTTCTCTTTCCAGAGGATTGCAACACCTTCCTGTACGTCATTTGCGCCGTAGCAGTTAACTTTTGCGCGCGGGCTTTCCGGATCCTTGGAATAGCATTTGCGGAAGACTTCCTTCAGCTCACCGGTATGATAGTCATACTCTGTCTCAACGTGTGTAAACCCGTTGATGCGGGAAATGATCTGCGCGGCGTCTTTCCCGAGACCGTTCAGAATAACGCGCAGCGGTTTCTGACGAACTTTGTTTGCCTTTTCTGCAATACCGATTGCGCCCTCAGCTGCCGCGAAAGACTCATGGCCAGCCAGGAATGCGAAGCACTCGGTATCCTCTTCCAGAAGCATCTTGCCGAGGTTGCCGTGGCCGAGACCGACTTTACGTCTGTCAGCTACAGAGCCCGGGATGCAGAAGGACTGCAGTCCCTCGCCGATTGCTGCTGCGGCATCCGCTGCCTTGCGGCAGTTTTTCTTAATTGCAATTGCCGCGCCAACAGTGTAAGCCCATTTTGCATTTTCGAAACAGATCGGCTGAATATTCTCTACCTGATGATAAACATCAAGACCAGCTGCCTTTGTGATCTCTGCAGCTTCTTCGATTGAGCTGATTCCGTACTCAGCAAGCTTTGCCAGAATCTGTTTTTCTCTTCTTTCATATGATTCAAATAAAGCCATCTTTTACGTCCTCCTCTCAGTCTTTTCTCGGATCGATCAGTCTTGCAGCATCAGCGACACGGCCGTACTGACCCTGTGCCTTCTCAAATGCTGTATTTGCGTCATCACCGGCTTTGATGAAATCCATCATGCGTCCAAAGTTGATAAACTTGTAACCGATGATCTCATCATCTTCATCCAGCGCGATATCTGTTACGTAGCCTTCTGCCATCTCCAGATAACGTGGTCCCTTTGCAAGTGTTCCGTACATAGTTCCGACCTGAGAGCGGTTGCCCTTGCCGAGGTCCTCAAGACCTGCGCCGATAACCAGACCATCCTCTGAGAATGCACTCTGGGAACGTCCGTAGACGATCTGCAGGAACAGTTCTCGCATAGCTGTGTTGATTGCATCACAGACAAGGTCTGTGTTGAGTGCTTCCAGAACCGTACGTCCCGGAAGAATCTCAGATGCCATAGCTGCGGAATGTGTCATACCGGAACATCCGATGGTTTCTACCAGTGCTTCCTGAATGATGCCTTCTTTCACATTCAGGCTCAGCTTACAGGCACCCTGCTGCGGTGCACACCAGCCAATGCCGTGTGTGAAGCCGGAAACATCCTTGACTTCTTTAACCTGAACCCACTTTGCCTCTTCCGGAATCGGGGCAGCGCCGTGGTTTACGCCCTGGCGGACAGGACACATATTCTCAACTTCGTGTGAATAAGTCATTATGCCATACTCCTTTCATACTTAAAGCCACTTTACTGATTTATTTTATAACAAGTTACCCTGAATCGTAAAGAACTTTCAGGAATTCTTTGCAGATCCTCTGTTCAAACTTTCGAAACGATCCGGTTCCCGTCTTTGAGAATGCTGTCGGCCGGCACCACGCCGCGCACACTGGAGAGCGGGTAAATATTGGTATTCGGACAGATCACACTGCCCGGATTGAGGATGCTGCCGCAGCCGACCTCAACATGGTGTCCCAGCATGCAGCCGAATTTCTTCAGACCGGTCTCGATCTTCTCATCTCCCTGCTTTACGACCACAAGGGTCTTGTCAGACTTTACGTTGGATGTGATAGAACCGGCACCCATGTGCGCATAGTGGCCGAGAATGGAATCGCCGACATAATTGTAATGCGGAACCTGCACATGGTTGAACAGGATCACATTCTTCAGCTCGGTAGAATTGCCGACCACACAATCTTCTCCGACCAGCACATTGCCGCGGATAAATGCGCCCGGACGCACTTCTGTCCGGTGCCCGATGATGCACGGCGCCAGAATCGTCGCGGTTCCGTATACCTTTGCGTCCTTTGCAATCCAGACATTCGGCTCACGCTCTTCGTATTCGTCCGCCGGAAGCTTTTTCCCCAGTTCCAGTACGAAATCATGAATCAGCGGGAGTACTTCCCATGGATAGGTTGTCTGCTCAAACAGCTTTGCCGCTGCCGTCTCAGTAAAATCATATAAGTCTGTGTTCTTTACATTCTGCATTTTCATTTCCTCTTTGTTTTTTTATATTCTACAGTACCGCCCCTCATACGACATTTATTTCGCATCTTCCGGAACAACATACTGCATCAGGCATTCATATAATTCCGGGTAATCCCGCTTAAGCCGCACAGGTCTGCCATTTGCATCCAGAAAGCAATGCCTGGATGTGGCTTCGCACACCAGGGGGCCTGCCGGGAACAGACTGGCGGCATCTTTCTGCAATGCATCCGCGTTCTCCGGTACGGTCACCTTCCGCATCTCATAACCCAGTTCCATTTTCACCCCGGTAAAAGAACGCACCTTTATGTCAATCAAAACAACATCCGAAAACGTGGTGCTCTCCTTATACGCGCAGGACAACCCCAGAACCGGTGAAATAATCCCCAGTTCTTCCAGTTTCGCATAGTTCCACCCGATCTGTTTCATGAAATCGATCCTGGCTTCTTCCATCCACCGGATGTAGTTTGAGTGATGTGTGATTCCCATCCGGTCCGTCTCATAATACTGAACTGTATGCTGATATGGTATCATTGTTCTCCTTTATTCCATCTATTGTGTGACGTATCAAACGTCTTCCCGCTTTGACTGATGCTGCTTAATATCTCAGTGGGGACACATCGTTGAGATGAAGATAATCCATCACAAAATCCACGCAGTAATCATAACACATATTCCGGTTCTGTGTTATAGTTCATCATAAAAAAGAGTGCGCTTGCGCACTCTCCGCGCGCGAGCGGAATCGCAAAGCGATCTTCCTTGCCGCGAGCTGCGCATGTCTTCGCTCCGCTCCGGTCGGCGCAAAATCAGACGTCCACTGGACGTCATGCGCCCCCGGAGGGTTTTGCGTTATAGGATATTCGAGGAATTTCCTATAACGCAAAAAAATCACCCGAACAACCTGCCGGGTGATTTTTCATTGTTATATTTGTTTTTCGAAATGTGCCGGTAAAATACTGACCTCTACTCCATCCTGGCCATAATCTCCGCACCGTGCTCTTTCAGCCACGCCTTCCTGCTCCGGTAGTCCGGAATGATCCGTCCGACCTGTGCCCAGAACGCAGCAGAATGATTCATCTCGATCCTGTGACATAGTTCATGTACCACTACATAATCAACCACGTCCTCCGGCATCAGCATCAGGAGACAGTTGAAGTTGAGATTACCCTTCGCACTGCAGCTGCCCCATCGGGTCTTCTGGTTCCGGATTGTGATGCGTCCGTATGTCACACCCATCTTTGCAGCATAAGCAGCAACTTTCTGCGGCAGGATCCTGCAGGCACGGTCTGCCAGATTTCGCAGTTCCGCATTTGTCAGTTTCGGAATCTGCTTCTGCGCAGCTGCCCGCATCTTCATCTCCGCAAGATGTCTGCCGATCCAGTTCTCTTTTTCTTTCAGAAACGCCTGTATCTCCCGGTCAGATGTCCGCATCGGCGCCCGCACACAGATCGAAAGATCCCGCCGGATCTCCAGCGACATGGTTTTCCGCCTGCTTCTGATCACTGTGACCGGATACGCTTTCATGTCATGATTGCTGTGCATTACATCTGTTCCAGACAAATTTCTTTCACGATCTCCACCCAGCGCCAGAGTCGTTTCGGATCGTGATTGACCGTGCTGACATCCTTGATGATCAGCTCGACATTGCAGTCCTTAAGCAGTGCCAGCTTGCTGCTGACATCCTTCCTGACCAGTTCTTCGTCAAAGGTACTTGTCACAAAGCAGGCAGGACTGGGCTTGAGAGAGACAACATAGCGTCTTCCGACTGCTTCGGCCATTGTTTCTACATTTGACCACGGACTGCAGGAAACTTTCCGCAGATTCGGGATTTTCTCCAGCACATCGATCTTGTGATCCAGCCGCTCGCAGCAGCCGTAATAGGTCAGGGCAAAGCGGTTCAGCCATTCAAGTTCATATGGAAGACAAAACTCCTCCTGCATTTCCGGAGATACGGAGGTGAAGAACTGACTGGCACTTGCACCCCAGATCTCGCTGCATTTCGCGCCGCTCATGCGGCCGCGGCCCAGTTCCGAAGAATACCCGTAAGCACCGGAACCGACCCGGTAGTTGATGGAATTGGATCCCAGCGCGCCAAGTGCCTCGTACTGGTCGAGCGCCTTCATGTTCACATCCACGATCTTCCGCATACTTGCATGTACCAGATCCGGATCGTCCAGCAGATTGATCAGCAGTTCCGTCGTGCCCATGTACATAACTACGTCATCGATCGGCGCAAACCAGAAGCCCTGCACGCCCTTGATCTCGACCGGCAGAATATCCTTGAATATCTCACAGTAAGCCGCATACGCGCGCGCTGTCGATTCCTTATCGTATGTGACTTCCGGCACAACGATTTTTTCCAGATCCTCTTCTGTCTCGATGACCGGATTGAATGCATGTCCGACAATATTGTTCTCTGCTTCTGTCACAGAAATATCCTCGTCCAGTTCCAGACCGATTCCGGAATTATTGATCAGCATCGGACAGTAGAAAACAGGTTCAAGAACCATATCGCCCGGCATATGCTTCCACAGATAGATCTTCTTGCGCAGCTCATCTTCAATCCGCTGTGCAAAAGGCGTTGATGTGCGAAGCGTCAGCTCATCATCCACGTTAATCTCATGCCACGGCAGCTCATTGTGCCAGACCAACGGCCGCACCCGTTTCAGATCATTCAGATCTGTCCAGAGCTTTGCAGTCTCCTGCTGGACCGGAAGTGACGCGTATTCCATGTAGGTTCTCGCAAGATCACGGATAATCCGGACATCTTCCCCGGTATATTCGATTTTCCTGTATTCATATGCGGTATCATTTGCAATCGGGGTCCCCGGTGCCTCAAATGATGAATGGGTCGACATATTATCTGCCATAATTTATCTCCTTCCACTGAGACTATTTTGTTACGCACCGCCTATAGAGGCGGGAGCATCTTCCGCTGAGATATCAATTTGCAATTCAGGCTCCCTGTACATCCGGTGCAGCCTGCGCATGATCAGAGGCCCTGATTTATTCACCAGGAAAAACCAGCCCCCACTGTCTGCGTATCTCATCCATAATCTCTATAATCCGCAGGCTTTCGTCCAGCGGCATGATCTCACTTTCTGTCTTTCCTTCCCGCAGACAGCGCGCCGCTTCCTCCGCCTGATAGCGGTGCCCCTGTCCGACAGTCGGAAGCAGATATGTTTCTTCTGCTGCCTGCAATTCTGTTGTTTTTGTCTCTTTTACAACCTTCAGCTCATTGGGACCGATAAACATCGATTTAATCTTGATGGTGCCTTCTGTGCCGACCACCCATATTTCCTCGGGAGATTCCATCAGGAACGACTGGGTCAGGACAGCAAATGCACCATCTTCGTAACGCAGTGTAATGGAAGATATTTCATCAACGCCTGTATCTCCGATAAAAGCAGACGACTTGATATCGACAGGATTGGATCCCAGAATCATGGATGCCATGGAAATCGTATAAACACCGAGATCCAGCAGCGCCCCGCCGCCCGCATTCAGATCATAGTGGCGTTTTGTTCTGTCCGGCAGATCGAGGCATAAATCAACATGTAAATACTTTACTGTTCCAATTCTGTTTTCAGCAAGCAGCTCACGCAGCTTCATGGCAGCCGGCAGAAAACGGACCCACATCGCTTCCATCAGAAACAATTTTTTTGCACGCGCTGCCTCAATCATCTGACGCACTTCATTTGCGTTCAGTGCAAACGGTTTTTCGCAAAGAACCGGTTTTCCGGCATCAAGTGCCTGCAGTACTACGTTCTTGTGCATCGGATTGATCACTGCGATATAGACAATATCAATATCCGGATCTGCGAAGAATTCATCATAGGTTTCATAAATTTTCCGGACTGGATATTCTTCCGCGAAGGCCCTCGCACGTTCAACCGAGCTTTTGGAGACAACTGCTTCGATGACCGCATCCGGGATCAGACGCAGCCCCTCTGCAAAACTTCTCGCAATGCTTCCCGGCCCGATAATTCCCCATCGAGTTATTTGCTTTCCGGTATTCATATCAATCCCTCCCTGGCAGCGTTCATTTTTCTATTTTGTAAAATCAACATAGCGCAAAATGCGATGATCTGTCAATATAACAGCACTGCATACCGGTTAACTTTGTAGATCTCCACATTTGGACATGATTTCATTTGAGCATTTTTAATAATTATTTAGCTGTTTTTCCCAAAAATGTCGACAAAAAACGACTTTTTACATTTTCGTGCAGATTGGATTGCCGGTGCGGCCTCGCCGTGCTATACTTTACGTGCATTTTTTACAAAACGAAAACATATGATTCTTTCCGGAGTGCTATATGAAAACCACTATGCAGACCATTGCGGAACTTGCAGGCGTCTCACGCGCAACAGTTGATAAAGTTGTTCACAATCGCCCGGGTGTCAATGAAGAAACCCGCAGGCGCATCAAAGAACTGATCAACGAAACCGGCTTCCAGCCCGTCCAGGTCCGGAAAGCCCTGCGCAATGCAGCCATGAATCTGCGGATTGCCGTCATCATGCCGGAACTGCAGGAACCCTTCATGATTCAGCTGAAAAAAGGAGCGGATGCAGCTGCTGCCAGATATAAAAAATACGGCCTGAAGGCCGAATACTATTATTACAGTCCGTTTGATCCGCAGTCTGTCATTGCAATTTTGAATTATCTGAAGTCTGAAGCCGTCAATGCCATCGCAGTCCGCGGCATTATGCACGACGAAATCCGTCTCCGCATCAACGATTTCGCCGGGGCAGGCATCCCTGTTTTCACATTTGATGCCGATCTGCCGGATACTGCCCGACTCTGTTTTATCGGAGAAGACCTTTACCGCACCGGACAGCTAGGTGCGTCTCTTCTGTGTATGGCAATCGGTTATCATGGGGAAATTGCCGTACTGACCGGCGCTTCAAATGTCGAAACCTCCATACGGCGTCTGCAGGGATTCAGCGACTACATTGCACAGAATGCACCGGATGTCAGAATCGTATCCGTCGAAGAGACACTGACGCAGCCGGAACTTACCTACCAGAAAACTGCCGCACTCCTTGAGCGGTATCCGGATCTGGCCGGCATATGGAACGCAGTCGCCCACTCCGAACACATGGCCCGGGCCGTGATCGACGCTGGACGTGCCGGCAGAGTCAGACTGGGTTCCATGGTTTTCTCCTCCGAAATCGCTTGTCTTATCAAAGACCACACCATCAGTTATACAATCGGCCTGCTGCCCGAAGAGCTGGGCAATATGCTGGTAGACAGCATCTTCGAATACCTCGTAACCGGACTCATTCCGCCCGAAAATATGATACGGGAACTCATGTACATCGGGGTAGATGCAAATATTGATTTGTTCTGCTGATGCTTTGCTCTAACCTGACAGGGCTGCCGCACGAAGATGTTTCGTGCGGCAGCCCTATACAGTGCAAAATCAAATCACTTCTTCTGCGGCATCGGTGCCGGACGCTCAAATGTGGATTCCAGTGTAATATACCTGTTCTCTTTTGCGGAGACCAGGATCGCCTCGCTGACTTCCAGCATATGCAGTGCCATGGCACCGCTCGCGCGGTTTTTGCGTCCCTCATCAATCGCATGCGCGATGTCCACAATGCCGATACCGCGGTTATTTGTCACGTAGCTGGTCGCATCATAGTCATGCTTCACTTCCGCGATTTCCCATGGAATCTCCTCATCGCCGTCTACACGCGGCATATTTTTCCAGCGGTAGGTCTCCTGGTCCTTCACCAGCGTATCGCCGCCGAACAGGTTCGGGCCGGCATTCGGATCCTCATCCGCCATGACCAGCGTCGCCTTCGTTCCGTACAGCTCCATACGCGGCATCACCGAATCCCACGCATCCCAGACCATGTTATAATTGACGACTGCGCCGTTCTTAAACTTCAGAACTGCCATCAGTGATGTCATAACTTCCGGATCCACCTGGAAGGTCTGCCCCTTCAGCGGCTCGGAGTAAATGGTGCGCTCCTGCTGCGGCTGAATACCCATTGCACAGACAGATTCGACCGGTCCCAGCAATGAAAGAAGTGCCGTCATATAATACGGACCGATATCCAGAACAGGGCCTGCACCCTTCTGATAGAAGAATGCCGGATTCGGATGGAACCACTCCCATCCGTGTGCGATGGAATTGGCCGTTCCGGCTACGATCTCTCCGGTCACCCCCTCATCCATCAGACGGCGGAAGGTCTGTACGCGTGAACCCATAAATGTATCCGGTGCACAGCCGACATAGAGACCTTTGACTCCCGCCAGCGCAATAATTTCCTTACCTTCTGCATAAGTGGCAGCAAGTGGTTTCTCTGAGTAGACATGCTTGCCTGCCTTCAGTGCAGCGAGGTTATACTTATAGTGTGTCGCCGGATTGGTCAGGTTCAGGACGAGATCAACGTCCGGATCCTGCAGCAGCTCCTCGCCGGAAGCGTATGCTTTTTTGAATCCATACTGTTCCTTCTTCGCCTCTGCTTTGGCCGGTGTGCGGCAGGCACAGGCATACAGTTCGACTGCATCCGGGAACTTGTTAAGATTGGTCAGATACGCGTTGCTGATGTCACCGAGGCCGATGACACCGATTTTCAAGACCTTCATAGAAATCCTCCTCTTCTGTTATCCTTTTGATATCTTCTAAATCTGTGGTCTCCCTTGCTTTGCGAACCTATCGTGAGAACAAAATCTGATCTCTTATGAACTCTTCAAACAGTGGCAGTGTAAATGTCAGATGTCCCCTCACACTTCCGTCAACAATGCCTTTCCGAATCAGACGCTGTCTGTAATTTGAAAAATCATTGCTCTTGATACCACATAATTCCTTTATTTCTGCTACTGTATCAATCTGGTACTGTGCCATGGATTTGACGATTTCTCTATCTTTTCCTGATAATTCAGCCCACAGTTTTTCGTACACATACTCATCCAGATAAAGTCTGTATTGTGACAGCACATTATGATAGTCCCGCGCCGGATCCTGAAATGTAAAATAACCGAGCACCTGGAACGCAAATGCATACCCTCTGGTCAGCTTTGCCATTTCCACTGACGTATTGAAATCAACCTGCAGCACATTCCTGTACGCTGCGGCGATTGCAGACATATTCAGCGGCTGCAGTTTTACCTTCGGTGCGCGATAAAGAAACGTCAGACTCTTTTCATTTTGCAGATCATGCACATTTTCATACAGACCGGTCATCAATAGAAATACCGGCAATTCTTCTCTGATCAGAATCTGATAAACAGAAGCAAACCGCCTGATGTACTCATTATTGGTCACCTCGTCAACTGTTATCAACACGCGTTCTCCACTCTTTTTTACCGCAGAAAGCATTCTTTCAACAGCCGTTTCATCATCGGTAACCGGTGGTTCGTTGTCGATTTCGGGGCCAAACCCCAAAACAGACAGATTTATTTTAGCATCACGTAATATCTCATAGTATTTTCGTGTATTGCTCAACTTTGCCGCCAGAGCATGAATCATATCCGCTTCAGGACTTAGCGGAATGATCGTCCAGTTTTTATTTTCTCTCAGAATCGAAGAAACCTCTGTCATGAGAACCGTTTTGCCAGAACCCCTGATCCCGGTTATCATATATGTTCTCTGATTTACAGGATCTGAACGAAACGAATCGAGTATCTCTGCTGTCTGCAGAGGTCTCTCGACCAACTCGATCGGTTTCGTTCCAAATGATAAAGAAAATGGATTATTCATCAAACGGCCTCGTTTTCACTTTTCTTCACTGTTTTCATTATTTTTCACTATCATTCGCTAATTTTCATCAAAATTATATCCTGTGAATGGAGATTTGTCAAAAACTCCGGCGGATCACAGAACTGCAACTCGCGCGATCAGAGATTGCGATTGAATGACTAATATCTCTTATTAGATTTTCTCCAGATCTTCTGCTCCTCCGCCGCCCGGATCAGCTCATCCCTGAAATCCGGATGCGCGATGGAAATGAGTTCTTCCGCGCGCTCCCAGGTGGATTTGCCGATCAGATTGACGACACCGTATTCTGTCGCGATCAGATGCGTCTGGCTGCGCGGATCTGTAACGATGTCTCCTGTAAATCGCGGAACGATACGAGAGGTCCGCACACCCTGCTTGTTGACAAACGAAGATGTCATGCACAAGAAGGATCTGCCGCCGCGGGAGATGGTCGTTCCTGTCAGGAAATCCAGCTGTCCGCCCGTTCCGCTGATGTGGCGGCCGCCGGCGCCCTCCGCACTCACCTGTCCATAGAGATCCACGGCGATGCAGTTATTGATGGCGATCATATTATCCATCTGGCCGATGACAGCAGGATCATTGACATAGGAGACCGGTGCAATCATGATACCCGGGTTATGATCCACCCACTCATACAGTTCCTGCGAGCCGACAACCATCGCTGTCACGCCTTTGTCCTTGTGCAGTTTCTTACTCCGGTTCGTCAGCTTGCCTGCATTATACATATCCAGATAGGCATCTGAACACAGTTCTGTGTGCATCCCGATATCCGTAATGTCCGATTCTGCAATCCGCTTGCCGATGACAGTCGGCATATTTCCGATACCGAGCTGCAGCGTCGCGCCGGACGGGATATACGGAATAATCTCATCAGCAATTGCGTAATCCTCCGGTGTCGGCGCGCTGCTGATCATCTGATTGAGCGGCGGATGTTCTCCCTCGACAATATAATCCACATCAGAGATATGGACAGACTCATCAAAACCGCCATTCAGGTGCGGCAGGTTCTCATTTACTTCCACAATGACAATATCCGCTGCCTCGATAATGCCTTTCGCAACACCGGCCGCACAGGACAGGTTAAAATAACCGTGTTTATCCATCGGCCGCACGCACAGCATGACGACATTTACCTTCAGAATCGCCCGGTAGTACTCCGGCATAAACCGGAAGATCATGGGCATAAAACTGCAGAGCCCACGGTCGGAAAGCTTCCGCTCATACGCAGAAAAATGCCAGCTGTTATAGATAAAATGCTCCCGCTCCGGATCACACTCAGCCACCTGAATCGGTCCGAAGATCAGTGTGCCGCGCAGTTTTACATCCGTCAGTTCCTCCTTCCGCCGCGCCAGTGCCGCATCCAGAAGAATCGGAAAACCCAGGTTAGACGTATAGTCAACCCAGTCACCACTCTTCACACACTGCACCGCCTCATCCGGCGTGCGGAGTTTATCACGATACTCGCTATAGAAATCCATTTTATTACCTTCTTCTATATGAAATCTGACATCCATCAACTCAAAAAGTATCTCAGTAAGCCACCAGCACAACCGACGAGCGCGCCCCGAGTTCGACCGCATCCTGGCGCCTGTTTACCGGCTCCTGACCGGCTTCTTCTGAAAATCCACTGCTGTCGAATGCCAGATGCCACTGCATGCCTGCCGGGATGACCGGCAGTTCGAATGTATGCGGCTCCCAGTGTGCATTGACTGCTGTGTAAATGAAACAGTCTTTTTCTGTGTTGTATTTTTCGTGATCTTCTGCATAGAGATACGCAAATGTCAGGGTCGGCGCGCTCCGGTCCAGTTCCCACGGTTTCGTCCCGTGAAAGGAAAGTTCCGGATAACCCGTTGCATTATATCCGAAATCAAATCTGCTTCTTCTCAGAACCGGGTGTGCTTTCCGGAATGCGATCAGCCGCCGCACATAGTCAAACAGTTCCGGGTGTCTGGTCCGTCCGTTCCAGTTCAGCCAGGAAATTTCGTTGTCCTGACAGTATGCATTGTTGTTTCCAAACTGTGTATTGGCAAATTCATCGCCGGAGAGCAGCATCGGAAGGCCGCGGCTTGTGAGCAGAATCGTCAGCATATTCTTCATCTGCCGGAAGCGCAGCGCATTGATCTCCGGATCCCGTGTTTCGCCTTCCGCACCACAGTTCCAGCTGTCGTTGTCATTGGTGCCGTCCCGGTTGTCTTCTCCGTTATCCTCATTATGCTTTTCATTGTATGAAACCAGATCATACAGCGTAAATCCGTCATGGCAGGTGATAAAATTCACAGACGCATTTGCTGATCTGCCCCGGTAAAGATCTTCCGAGCCGCCGATTCTTTCATAAAGCTCCGGCGCACAGCCGGCATCTCCTTTGATGAACCTGCGGACACAGTCCCTGTATTTTCCATTCCACTCCGACCAGCGTTTCCAGGACGGGAAGCTGCCCACCTGGTACAGGCCGCCTGCATCCCAGGCTTCCGCAATCAGAATGCTTCTGCCCAGCACGGCATCGTGAGCAATCAGATCCAGCAGCGGCGGGTCCATCATCGGCGTCCCGTCTTCATCCCGGGACATAATGGACGCAAGGTCGAACCGGAAGCCGTCCACATGGTAGGCTGACACCCAGTAGCGCAGACAGTCCAGTACAAAGTTCCGCACGACCGGATGGTTGCAGTTCATGGTATTTCCGCAGCCGCTGAAATTATAATAATACCCTTCCGGCGTCAGCAGGTAGTAGGTGCGGTTGTCTATTCCGCGGAAGGAAATATACGGTCCGTTTTCATTTCCCTCTGCCGTGTGGTTAAATACCACGTCAAGGATCACTTCAATCCCGTTTTTATGCAGCTGACGGATCATATTCTTCAATTCATCCGCCTCCATGCCATACGGCGCCGACACCGCATACCCGGCTTTCGGGGCAAAGAACCCGACCGTCGAATAACCCCAATAGTTTACCAGCTTCCTGCCATTTACTTCTCTGGCATGTTCAAATTCATCGAATTCAAAGACCGGCATGAGTTCGATGCAGTTGACGCCCAGTTCCTTCAGATAAGGAATCTTCTCGATAATTCCTGCAAATGTACCCTTATACCGTACACCGCTCGAACTGTGCTGTGTGAAGGACCGCACGTGCATCTCATAGATCACAAGATCCCGCTGCGGGATTTCCAGTGGTTTATCGCCTTCCCAGTCATAATCCTCCCGGATCAGCTGGCCGCGATGCTGAAAATCAGAATTCCTGTCCGGTTCCCTGCCCCATACAGACCGGCCGGAAATGGATTTTGCATACGGGTCCAGAAGGACTTTTGCCTGATCAAAACGGTAACCCTTTTCCGGTTCAAACCGCCCGTCAAACCTGTATCCGTATTCTGTCGTCTCGATGTTAATTCCAAAAACCATCATCGTGTAGACATTCCCGATCCGGAATTCCTCCGGGAACGGAATCTCAACAAATGGTTCCGCACATCCGTGATGATACAGAAGCAGCGTGCAGCCCTGCGCATCTTTCGAAAAAATGCTGAAATTCACACCGCCGTCCGTCACCGTCGCCCCAAACGGAAACACGCGCCCCACCCGGTATTCCAGATCACCGATCTTGTTGGTTGGAAATGTATCGATTAATCTCATCCGATGTATCCTCTTTCCTGAATCTTTTTCAGCCGTCTGTACATGCTCCGGAAAAAGTTCCACTTCAGACGTTTGCCGCCCTGCAAAGGTATGTCTTTTATTCGTCGATTCGTTTGATATGTTTCGCCGGAACACCGCCGACAATGGTGTCGGCCGACACATCTTTAACGACAACTGCCCCTGCTGCAACAACCGCGTTATCCCCGATCGTTACGCCCGCGCAGACCGTTGCATTGGCACCGATCCAGACACCTTTGCCGATATGAATCGGCGCCGGGTGCAGTGCCTGGCGTTTCTCCGGTGCCAGATCATGATTCAGCGTCGCGAGTACGACGCCATGACCGATCAGTGCACCGTCATCAATGAAAATACCGCCCTGATCCTGGAATTTGCAGCCGGCATTGATAAATACATGCTTTCCAATCGTAATATTTTTTCCAAAGTCGGTATAAAACGGCGGAAACAGACCAAACCCTTTGTCAACAGGTTTTCCGATCAGTTCCGAAAACAGCGCCTGCAGTTCTTCCGGTTCATGTTACTGCGTGTTGATCTGCATCGTGATTTTCTGTGCCTCACGGCTGTAGTACCGCATCAACTGAATTGCCTCGGGATTTTCCCCGATCGTCTCGCTCTCGCTGAAGTATTTCAGAAGTTCCTTTAAGCCCATCATAGCTGTTGCTCCTTCCTGTTTCTGAAACTCTACATGTATATCAACTCAGAGGGGGGAGTCCCCCGCCTCTATAGGCGGTGGGTATTGAATGATTATTGCCCCATCTGCTACATCAGATACTTCCGTACCAGTATGACACAAACCAGAATTATCGTTCCGACTGCAAATGCATTAAACAGCCAGTAGCATGCCGCATCCAGCCAGGAACGCACCTTCTGAATGATACGCCAGAATCTGCTGCCGCCTTTCTCCGGTCCGATAAAACTCAGAATCATAAGCGCTGCAAGCAATATAAGTATTACAATCAAAAGAATCATTTTTGCCGACACTTTTTCATTCTCCCTGTCGCATTATTTCGTACTGTTTCCGGAAGCTCAACGCATGGAAACATACCGGATTGAAGCTGCGATCAATACATGGGTATTTCCGGATTGAAGCTGCGATCAATACATGGGTATTTCCGGATCGACGCTGCGCTGTACTTCTCCTGCAATCTCCGCTTCCTTCTTCTGTGCCGTCTCACTGATAGCGTCTTCAAATCCCGTCAGTGCAGCAAACGGGGCAAATTGTGCTGCCCGTTTTTCCAACGGCATGGGCGGATGATTTTTGGAAACAGGACGGGACAGATTGATGATATCATCATAAGATTCATTCCTGATCGTTTTCGCTGACATGATCCGCCTCCTGCCGGTTATGTTGTCTTGTGGTTATGCAATCATGTGATTATGTTACCTTATGGTTATGTTGTTCATGGGTTATTACGCCTTATGACCTCCGATCTGCCGGCCGCGCTCCCGGCCGGTGGCACCATCCTGCAGATTCAGTCCTTTCAGAACAGCATCCTTGCCGTATCGCTTCCGGATCGAAAGCATTGCCTCCTGCAGCTGACGCTCTTTTCCGCGCTTCTCTTCCGCTGCCTGCTGCTCGGTCTGTCGCTCTTTGTAATCTGTAAAAAAGTCCAGCTGTTCATAACCGGTATCCTTCTGAAGATCCTCCTCACGGATCACGTGATTCATGACCAGCGTGATCCGCCGGATCAGGAGCGCCGGATGTACGGTACGCTCATAAATCCGCATGACAGCTGCCATGATCTCTTCGCCGGAAGATGTGGCTCTCTTCAGATTTTCTGTCCCGTGTGCCGGTTTCGGCGCCGGCCTTCCATACCAGTCCTTCGTGACCGGTCCTTTGTATTTCTTCCGGATCTCCGGATTGTCCAGATTTTCCCGGTCATAGTTTACGGTCAGAACAACCTGATCTGTGACCATCCGCTTCTCAACCAGATCCAGTGCCATCGCATCCGCCATCTCCCGCACCACAACAGATGCCTTCTGATAGTCATACGGCTCCATCAGTACCTGCCCGGAATTGAATGAATTATTCTCCGGTTTATATTGCTTTATCAGATCAATCGTACAGGGTTCAATGCCCCATGCATGATCTATCAGAAGTTCCGCATTTACCCCGAACAGTTTGTAAAGCAGCTCTTCATTATGAAATTCATTTTCTTTTCCGAGGGAACACCTTGCAATGTCTCCCATGGTATAGAGTCCATACGCCTCCAGCTTTTTCGCATATCCTCGTCCGACGCGCCAGAAATCTGTCAGCGGACGATGACTCCACAGCTGACGGCGGTAAGACATTTCATCCAGTTCCGCAATCCGCATCCCGTCTGCATCCGGCTCTACATGCTTTGACTCAATATCCATGGAGATCTTTGCAAGATACAGATTGCTGCCAATCCCGGCCGTCGCAGTGATGCCTGTCTCCTTCATAATATCACGGATCATCGTAATCGTCAGTTCACGTGCGGTCATCCCATATGTTTTTAAATAGTTTGTCGCATCGATGAGCACCTCATCAATTGAATAGACGTGAATGTCTTCCGGCGCAATATACCGGAGATAGATTTTATAAATCCGCGTGCTGTATTCCATATAAAATGCCATCCGCGGGACCGCAGCGATGTAATCCAGCTCCAGAGACGGATTTGCAGCCAGTTCCTCTGCATCGGATGATTTTCCGGTAAACGCACGACCGGGGGCAGCCAAAAGGCGCTCCCGGTTGATTTCCTTAACCCGGCGCACCACTTCAAAGAGGCGGGCGCGGCCGGGAATTCCATATGCTTTTAAGGCAGGCGAGACCGCCAGGCAGATCGTTTTTTCCGTGCGCGACGCATCTGCCACGACCAGATTGGCCGTGAGCGGATCCAGACCGCGCTCCTGACATTCCACAGAAGCGTAGAATGATTTGAGATCAATGGCGATGTATGCGCGCTGCATTCGTTTTTGTCTCCTTGTTTTTTATAGATTCAACAATTCGATATTTGAATCTGTTGAATCTTTATTAACGCATTTGCTTTGTCAGATCAGGAGATCCTTCTCGTCAACCAGACCGGCCTCCACGAGTTTCTGCAGGCTCATGAGGATGCCGAATTTGGCGTGCGGCCAGGTGAGACCTCCCTGGAAGTAAACGGCGTATGGCTCCTTGATCGGACCGTCAGCAGACAATTCGATCGAAGATCCCTGTACAAATGCGCCGGCAGCCATGATGACATCGCTGTCATAGCCCGGCATTGCCCAGGGTTCCGGTACAACATGTGCATCTACCGGTGCTGCCGCCTGTATTCCCTGACAGAAGGCAATGACACCTTCTTTTTTGCCGAATACGACTGACTGTATAATATCATGCCGCTCTTCATCTACGCCGGGTACGCACTGAAATCCCAGTGACTCATAGACTGCAGAAGCAAACATTGCACCCTTCAGCGCCGCAGCAGTTACGGTCGGTGACAGGAAGAAACCCTGGAAAAATGACTGTGTCACGCCAAGTGTCGCGCCGACTTCTTTGCCGAGGCCGGGTGTCGTCAGGCGGAAGGCTGCATTTTCCACATACTGCTTCTTTCCGGCAATGTATCCGCCGATCGGCGCGAGACCGCCGCCGGGATTTTTGATGAGTGAGCCCACCAGCAGGTCAGCGCCGACCTCTGTCGGCTCTTTTGTCTCAGTAAACTCGCCGTAACAGTTATCGACCATGCAGATCAGATCCGGCTTGATTTCCTTCAGAAAGCGGATCAGCTCGCCGATCTCATCAACACCAAAAGAGGGACGCGTCTGATAGCCCTTGGACCGCTGAATCGCCGCAAGCTTCGTCCGCTCATTTACCGCACCGCGGATCGCCTCATAGTCAAAGCTTTCGTCCGGCAGCAAATCTACCTGCCGGTAGGTAATGCCATATTCTGCAAGTGATCCGTTCGAAGGCCGGATTCCGATTACTTCTTCCAGTGTATCATAAGGTTTCCCCGCAGGACATAAAAGTTCGTCGCCCGGTCTTAAATTTCCGGCCAGCGCCACTGCCAGCGCATGCGTACCGCACGCAATCAGCGGACGCACCAGCGCATCTTCAGTGTGGAACGCCGCTGCATATACTTCCTCCAGCTTCTCCCTGCCCAGATCATTGTATCCATATCCGGTCGACGGGAACAAACAGGCCTCCGAGACACGGCAGTCCTGCATTGCCCCCAGCACCTTCATCTGATTAAACTCCGCCACCTCATCCACCTTGCGAAACCGCTCCTCCAGCCCGCCAAGAATCTTCTCACCGTACTGATACACGGCCTCGCTGATGCCGCGGGTACTATATAGTTCTTTTATATTTTTCTTTTCAGTCATTCCCATATTGTCCCTTTATCCATGTTTCTCCAAAGATCCAAACAGATCTAGAAGTTCTTGGTGCGAAAGCCGTTTGAGAATTCATACAATATCATCCCTAACGCTTCATTTTCATCCCTTTTTTATAATACGGCGCTGCCCGGTCGAATGCCTGCTTCAGCGCACTCTGATTCCGCAGCCCCTGCACATTCTGCGTATGCCGCGCGACGAATGCCTCCAGCTTCTGCATATATTCATCTGTCGTGATGCTGCCTTCCGAGACGTATGTCAGTCCCTTCTCCCAGCTGGCTGTCAGCTCCGGATTCAGAAGCGGCCTGATCGAGGCATCGACGACATCATACACCATTTCACCCATCTGGGTAGGCGTGATGACCTGCGTCTTTTTATTCAGTGCCAGATATTTAATCGCCACCAGTTTCTTCAGAATTTCAGCCCGTGTTGCGGAAGTTCCGATGCCGCTGCCCTTAATCTGTGCACGCAGTTCCTCATCCTCGATCAGCTGTCCGGCATTTTCCATTGCCAGAATCATGGAACCGGATGTATAGCGCTTTGGCGGAGAAGTCTCACCCTCACGGATCCGGTATCCGGCAAGCGGAATCCGATCACCTTTTTTCAGCTTCGTCAGCTGCTCCAGAAAGGCCGCGTCCGTGATATCTGTTTCTTCTGCTCCGGTATCTTTTGGATTCCCGTTTGCACGGCTTCCATCCTGGAGTTCGCCTGCGTCTGGCGTATTTGTCCTGCCCTTTGCACTTTGCTTTCCGGGCATCCCCGCAACCTCCAGATACCCCGGCTGTTCCAGAATCCGGAAAGAACTGTGGAACCGTTCCCGGTCCACTTCCGTGATGAGATGGATTTTCCGGTAGACCGCTGCCGGATAAAAAATCGACAGAAAACGCCGCACGATGCAGTCATACACTTTGCGTGACAGTTCAGAAATCCGCTGCAGCTGCTCCAGACCCTGGCCGGTCGGAATGATGGCATAGTGATCCGTGATCTGCTTATCGTTGGTATACCGTGTCTTACCAATCTTTTTCCATGCATCTCCCTGCAGGATATTCTGTGCATACTGCCCTGCCGGCTGATACCGGCAAAGTCCTTTCAGATTGCGGTCAATCTGCTTTGCAATGGCCGTGGAAAGCACGCGCGCATCGGTTCGCGGATATGTCACCAGCTTCTTTTCGTAAAGTTCCTGCGCGATCTGCAGTGTCTGGTCCGGGCTGATTTTAAACCGTCTGGAACAGTCGTTCTGCAATTCTGCCAGGTTATACAGAAGCGGCGGATTTTTCTTCTCCTGCTTCCGCTCAATCTTCACAACAACTGCTGTCTTGTCAAAGCTGCTTCCCGGCAGCCTCTGTGTGCCGGCAGCACCCCCTGCCTGTCCCGACTGCATAGCTGCTGCACCCGGCTGCATTCCCGGAACACCAGCCTGCCCTGCCGTTCCGGTCTGATTCCCCGGCTGCGTATCTGCCAACAGTCTTCCGTTCAGCGCATCGATCAGAGCCTCCGCATCTTTCCGCTCACGGAATCCATTTTCCTTATAAAGCTTCGGGGACTGGTAATAACGGCTCTCTTCCCAGACACGCCACTCCCCCTCAAACGGGAATCCCTGATGCGACCCCTGTCCGCCGTCAGCCTGTCCATCCGCCGGCAGCTGCAGTTCCAGCTGCGACATGACGCGGTAAAATGGGGTCTTCTGGAACGCACGGATCTCACGCTCACGCCGTACCACCATACCCAGCACGCAGGTCATCACACGTCCTACAGAAATTGCCTGGTATTTCTTTCCCAGATAATCGGAAACCGCGTAAGCATACCGCAGGGAAAGAGCACGCGAGAAGTTGATGCCCATCAGGTAATCTTCCTTGGCCCGCAGGTATGCCGCATCTGAGAGATTGTCGTATGCAGCGAGATCTTTGGCTTCACGGATCCCGCGCTGAATCTCTTCTTCTGTCTGCGAGTCGATCCAGACGCGCTTCTGCGGCTTTGTATCTTCCCGGATCCCGGCCATCTGTGCCACGAGACGGTAGATGTATTCTCCCTCCCGTCCGGAGTCCGTGCACACAAAAATCGTCCCGACATCCTTGCGGTTCAGGAGTCCTTTGACAATATTAAATTGTTTTTTAACGCCCGGAATTACTTCGTACTGGAATTGTTTCGGCAGAAAAGGCAGTGTGTCAAATGACCACCGCTTGTATTTTTCATCATATTTATCCGGATAACTCATGGTGACCAGATGCCCGACGCACCAGGTCACCACGCTGTTTTCCGATTCAAGATACCCGTCGCGGCGCACAAGATTCTCATGAAGTGCTTTTCCGAATTCCTGTGCGACGCTGGGTTTTTCAGCAATGTATAACGATTTTAAACTCATTTCGCAGTAATGTATTTTTTCGCAACAAGTGTCTCTGCACAGAGCACTGCGCCGCCTGCTGCACCGCGAAGCGTGTTGTGCGAAAGACCGACGAACTTCCAGTCATATACGGAATCCTCGCGGAGACGTCCGATGGAAACGCCCATGCCGTTCTCATAGTCGACATCAAGCTTAACCTGCGGGCGGTCATCCTCCTCGAGATACTGAATGAACTGTTTCGGTGCGCTCGGCAGGTTCATTTCCTGCGGAACACCCTTAAATGCAAGCAGCTTCTCGATCAGCTGCTCTTTGGTCGGCTGTTTGCGGAACTTCACAAAGACAGCTGCTGTGTGGCCGTTCAGAACCGGTACACGGATGCACTGGCAGGTGATCTTCGGCTCAGATGCCTTGACGATCTCACCATTCTCAATGTTTCCCCAGATGCGGAGCGGTTCCTGCTCGCTCTTTTCTTCCTCGCCGCCGATATACGGAATAATGTTTTCTACCATCTCCGGCCAGTCTGCGAAGGTCTTTCCCGCGCCGGAAATTGCCTGATAAGTTGTAACAACAACCTCGTACGGCTCAAATTCCTTCCACGCGGTCAGCACCGGTGTGTAGCTCTGGATTGAGCAGTTCGGCTTTACTGCAATAAATCCGCGTGTGGTGCCGAGATGCTTCTTCTGCTCCGGAATGATATCAAAGTGTTCATCATTGATCTCTGGGATGACCATCGGTACATCCGGTGTCCAGCGGTGTGCACTGTTATTGGAGACGACCGGTGTCTCACTCTTCGCGTATGCAATCTCGATCTCTTTAATCTCGTCTTTGGACATGTTGAGTGCAGAGAATACGAAATCAACATTTTCTGTGACCTTCTCGATCTCGTTGATGTTCATAACCTGCATCTTTTTAATGTACTCCGGCATCGGCGTTTCCATTTTCCATCTTCCGCCGACTGCCTCCTCGTAGGTCTGTCCCGCACTGCGCGCACTTGCTGCGACTGCAGTTACTTCAAACCACGGATGTCCGTCCATCAGCGTCACAAAACGCTGTCCGACCATACCGGTTGCGCCAAGAATTCCGACACGTAATTTCTTCTCCATGATAGTACTATGCTCCTACTTAAAAATAATAATACTGTAAGTTCATTCGAGTTTGAAAATGAACCTGAGTTTGACGTTCACTATAAGACAATTTAGACAAAAATGCAAGTCATAAATTGTGCATTATCACTTGTTTCCTGCACCATTTTTCTGATCAGCCGACATTACGCTCCCGCTCGATGTTCATGAACTTCGTGTAATCCGGCAGCCAGACCAGATTGACGGTACCGATCGGGCCGTTTCTCTGTTTTGCGATGATGATCTCACAGATGCCCTTCATCTCGGAATCCTTTTTATAATAATCGTCGCGGTACAGGAACATGACGACATCGGCGTCCTGCTCAATCGCACCCGATTCACGTAAGTCAGACAGGATCGGTCTGTGATCACCGGTACGCTGTTCGACGGCACGTGAAAGCTGTGAAAGTGCGACAACCGGCACGTTCAATTCTCTGGCAAGCGCCTTCAGCGAACGGGAAATCTCGGAAATCTCCTGCTGCCGGGAATCTGTTCCGCGCTTTCCCGATCCGCTCATCAGCTGCAGATAGTCGATCATCACGATATCCAGCCCGTGTTCCAGTTTATATTTCCTGCATTTTGTCCGCAGCTCCCGCACAGTGATGCCGGGGGTGTCATCTATGATCAGCTTTGATCCGCCGAAAAGACCTGCTGTCTCGATCAGCCGCGCCCACTCCTCATCACGCAGATTACCGTTTCTTAAGTTCTGTGAATCCACACGGGACTGCATTGCAAAGAGGCGGTTCATCAGCTGATTTTTGGACATCTCCAGACTGAAGATCGCAACCGATTTATCCTGCTTCAATGTCATGTACTCGGCAATATTCAGGACAAATGCCGTTTTTCCCATAGAAGGACGGGCTGCGACAAGGATCAGATCCGAATTCTGCAGACCGGAGGTCTTGTAGTCAAGGTCCGTAAAACCGGTAGCAAGGCCGGTCACATTTCCTCTGGTGCGGGATGCCTTCTCTATCGTAGAAAGCGTATCCATGACAACCTGACGGATCGGCACAAATGTGCTGGTATTCTGCTTTTCGAAAATCTGGAACATGTTCTTCTCAGAATTCTCCAGAATCTCTTCCACCGGCTCGTTGTCCAGATAACAGGTGTTTTCGATTTTTTCCGCCTCGCGGATCAGATTGCGCAGTATACTCTTTTCCCGCACAATCTCCGCATAATAGCGGATATTTGCCGATGTCGGCACGGCTGTCAGCAAATCCCTGACAAACTCCATATCCGAAATCTCCGGCGGGACATCCTTCTCCTTCAGCCGGTTCTGCAGCGTGATCACATCCACTGCCTTACCCGCATTGTAGAGATCCAGCATTGCTTCAAATACAATGCCGAACTGCGGCTGGTAGAAATCCTCCCGCTGCAGAATCTCCGAGGCAGTCATAATCGCCTCACGGCCCATCAGCATGGATCCGATGACAGACTGCTCCGCTTCTGTACTGTGCGGCAATATTCTCTTAATTGCAGCTTCTTCCATGCTGTGTCTCCATTTCTGTTTAAAATGAGTCAGAGAGAAACGTCCCCATTGACTCATCGACTCATTAACTTATGCCTCCGCAACAACCACTTTCAGCTTCGCAGTAACCTTCTGGTGCAGACGTACCGGTACTTCAAATGTGCCAAGTTCCTTGATCGGCCCCTCCATCTGGATCTTCTTTTTATCCAGATCGAATCCCAGCTGCTTCTTTGCTGCATCTGCAATTTCTTTCGCGGAAACAGAGCCGAACGCCCGGCCGCCCTCGCCGATTTTAATGGACAGATTCAGCTGGCTCTTTCCGATCTCTTCAGCGAAACGCTCCGCCTCGTCGAGTGCTTCCTGCGCAAGTTTTTCCTCATGCGCGTTGCGCAGCTTCAGATCGTTCAGATTTTTCGGGGTTGCTTCTACACCCAGCTTCTTTGGCAGCAGCATGTTGCGCGCATATCCGTCGCTGACATTTACAATATCGCCTTTTTTTCCAAGAGACTTCACGTCTGCAAGCAAGATTACTTTCATAATGATTTTCTCCTTATACTTCTCCGGCCTCGATCATTTCATCGAGTGTCCTCTTGAGCTGTTCAATTGCTTCTTCTATGGTCATGTCGTCAAGCTGGCAGCCGGCCATATTCAGATGTCCGCCGCCGCCCATATGCTCCATAATGATCTGAACATTGACTTCATCAATTGCTCTTGCGCTGATATAAATACGATTATCATATTCCGTCAGGACAAAGGATGCATGCACACCGACGATGTTCAGCAGTGCGTTCGCCGACTGCGATGCCACAATGGTCGGGCTCTCAATTCCCTCTGCCGGACAGACTGCAATCGCAAACCGCTCCCGGTACTGAATCGCGCTGCGGATCGTCTCACCGCGTGCCCGGTAGTCATTCATATTTTCACGGAACAGTTTACGTACACGCGTTACATCTGCACCGTTTTTACGCAGGAATGCCGCGGCTTCAAATGTCCTGACACCGGTTTTCTGCATAAAGTTGTCCGTGTCAATCATCACGCCTGCATACAGCGCATCGGCCTCGATATTCCGGATCCGGACGCCTTCTGCAAAATACTGCAGGATTTCTGCGACCATCTCGCAGCTGGAAGATGCATATGGCTCGACATAGGAAAGAACGGCACCTTTGATGGTATCCCCGCTCTGCCGGTGATGATCCAGTACGACAATCGTCTTTGTTTTGCGCAGCAGTGACGGGCATTCTGTATAGTTCGGCTTGCTGGTATCCACAACGATCAGAAGCGTGTTGTTGTTGACCAGACTTTCCGCCTCTTCCTTCGTGAGAAACATCTCGGGATTGAAATCCGGTGACTCGCGGAACATATCGATCAGCGGCCGCATCGACGATGTGATCTGCCCGATCACAATATGTACTTTCTTGTTCAGCGTGCGGGACGCGCGGTACAGTCCGACTGCCGCGCCAAATGCATCCGCATCAATCAGCTGATGTCCCATGATGACAATCTCATCAGCAGATTCAATAAACTCTTTGAGCGCATGTGCCTTGACGCGCGCCTTGACACGGGTACTCTTCTCGACTGCTTCTGTCTTTCCGCCGAAGAAATAATTGCTGTCATGATCCTTGATGACAACCTGGTCGCCGCCGCGGCCAAGCGCAAGATCAATTGCCGTTCTCGCCGCATCGAAATTATCATTGAGTGATCCGGCATTCTGTCCGATGCCGATACTGATGGTAACCTCCATGTCATTTCCGATATTGACGGATTTGACATTTTCAAGAATATTAAAGCGCATGCTTTTCAGCTGGTCCAGTGCACGGTTGTGCATGACAAGCAGAAACTTGTCCTTCTCAAAGCTTTTTACAACACCGTCCAGGTCATGGAAATATTTAGTGATCCGGCGCTCAATCAGCGCCGTCAGAAGTGAGCGGCGGACCTCTTCAACCGAATCCAGCGCCTCTTCATAGTTGTCGATATAGATAAGACCAGCGACCAGCTTTTCGTCATTGTACTTTTCCATGTACGCATGGAGTTCGGTCTGGTCATGCAGAATAATTGCGTAGAGACAAATATCACCGGCCTGCTCTTCCTCAACAAATCCGGAGTCCGCCAGCATATCGCCAGCCTCAATCCGGTGGATCTGTGCGATAAAAAACTGCTTCCCGAAAACCAGTTCCAGATCCTGCGGAATCTCATCCTGCGGGAAGATATCCGGCGTAATGCCCGGAAACAGTCCGCTGACCGTCTTCTTGATTCCATTGTTCTCCACGCCGGTAAGATCTGAAAATGCGTGATTTACCCACAGGAACTTGCCTCTTTGATCCGTAACGGCAAAGGGAAGTCCCATATCACGAATCAGTTTCTGCTGAATCCGCCCATACTGTGACGCAAACCCCATCAGCTGCGCAAGCAGCGTCTGCTTTCGGATTGTGTAGATCACAATCTGCAGCACCAGATAAAGCACGATACCTACAGACATGACAAGGCCGGCACTGCGGCTGATGGTGTACACGGCTGCATTAAAAATAACCAGCACAAAAATCAGCCAGAGCGGCCCGCCGAGATAGCGCTTAAATGTTGCATTGATACTCTTATCCGACATGCTTCCTTAACCTCAAAGCGGGCGGCATGCGATGATTGCAGCCGCCCGGACTTCGCTATCAAATAATGTTTTACGTTGCTCAGAAGTTTACTGGAACGGAAGTTCCTCGTCAATTCCATCCGGAATATTCATAAATCCGTCTGCGGACTCGGAACCAAAGTCAGCCGGAGCCGGAGCGCTCTGCTGTGGTGCCGGTGCACTGTTGTAGGAATTGTTGTAGGCATTTGCATACTGTGCGGAACTTGCCTCACTGGCTGCCCTGCTCTCTGCAAACTCCTGATCCTCTACCACGACATCTGTCGTATAGACACGGTTTCCTTCACGGTTTGTGTAGCTTCCTGTCTGAATTCTTCCGGAAACCAGAATCTTGGTACCCTTGTGAAGATACTTTTCTGCAAACTCCGCAGATCTTCCAAACGCGACGCAGCTGATAAAATCTGCATTCTGCTGGTTGTTGTCATCTCTGCGGCGTCTGCGGTCAACTGCAAGCGTATATCTTGCGACCTCCATGCCGTTCTCACCCTGTGAATAGCGAATATCAGGATCGCGTGTCAGGCGTCCCATCAAAATGACTCTGTTCATAACTTACCTCTTGTTCGGATTTTTTCACGGTAATAAAATAGCATAATTGTACGGGAAAGTCAACGAAAGCGGAACCCCGTGTCCACGGCCTCCGGCAGTTCGCGCGCGACCGGAGATCGCGATTTACACGCGGATTGCGCCGAGCACCTCGCCGATCGGATCACGGATAACCAGATCCGCCTTTGCATTCATGCCGGTCTGCCCCTTATTAATCAGCACAAGTGCATCACCATGGAAATACTGCAGCAGCCCCGCTGCCGGATAAACCACCAGAGACGTGCCGCCGACAATGATCATATCTGCCTCCCGGATGGCCCGGACTGCTCCGTTAATCACATCATTGTCCAGTCCCTCTTCATACAGTACGACATCCGGCTTAATCATGGCACCGCACTTCTCACAGACCGGCACGGCATCTTTGCTCGTCTTGATATAGGCACCATCATAAAATGCGCCGCAGCGCGTGCAGTAATTGCGGTGAACACTCCCGTGCAGTTCATAGACTGTTTTACTGCCGGCTTTCTGATGCAGCCCGTCAATATTCTGTGTCACAACTGCCGTCAGTTTCCCTTTCTGCTCCATCTCGGCAAGCTTCAGATGTGCCGCATTCGGCTCCGCATCCAGTGCCAGAACCTTATCTCTGTAAAATTCAAAGAAATCTTCGGAATGAGAGACAAAAAACGTATGGCTCAGCATGGTTTCCGGCGGATATTTGTATTTCTGATTATACAGGCCGTCCACACTCCGGAAGTCAGGAATTCCGCTTTCCGTGGAGACCCCTGCCCCGCCGAAAAAGACGATGCGGTCATGTGTGTCAATTAACTGCTGCAGCTGTTCGATCTGATTCATTTGCGGTCTCCTTTCTCTTTCCTGTTCCTTAAGTTATATGAGCATTCAAATATATGAATTTTAATCAATCAGGGAGCTGCCCGCCTCTGCAGGCAGTGGATATCGTATTCACTCATTTTTTGTCACGAACTCACTGTATTCATCCGCGGAACTGTCCGATTCCGCACTGCTGTCCTCCGTCTGTCCGGCAGCATTCTGGCCGTCCAAAGTATCCTGGCCGTCCAAAGTATCCTGGCCGCCGGAAGTATCCTGACCGCCCGAAACACTCTGGGTTCCGTTTCCGGAATGTCTTACAACGCCGGCAAGGACGCCCTGCACAACAAAGCGCGCTTTGGAATCATTGGTACAGGTGGACAGTGTAATGATTCTGCTGTCTGTCGAAAACTGCGGAACCGGCAGTTCAACAGACGATTCTGCCGCGCATTTTTCTGCGTACTGCACGAACGTCTCGTCGGTTCCGTGGAACAGCGTATAGATTTCATCAAACGGATCGACTCGCTGCATATCAAACATCTCATAGCAGTAATCTGCACCCGGTACCAGAATCCAGAAATACGGTTCTTCGACATCCTGTTCTTTCTCAACCAGTTCGTCCAGCCTGCCGAACATCGAATCATTTTTCATGTTATGTCCGTACAGAATCGTATTTGGATCGGAAAAGTCAGATGCATTCTCATAGTCCGCGAAAATCGATCCGGCAAAGTTGTACGTTTTCCGGAAGGTTCTGTGCAGGTAATAATCATTGTCGGCGCCCTTCACGATCGGATAGCTGATATCGACATCCTTAATATAGATCCAGCCGATAACCTCATCATTTATCTCCTTAAGCGCATCGAAATCAACGCTGATCGGACATGCAAACTTGCCGGCGGCAATTGCCTCCGCAGTCAGAATATCTCCTTTCTCTCCCTCCTCCGTCAGATTCCGCAGATCATCATACTCTGCCTCACTTTTCCTGTACTCCATCATCGTTGAAGCAAGTTTATAACCTGAAAACAGGAAGATACCAAGAAGAATTATTATCAGCAGAATCAAAAGCGGGCCGATTCCTTTTTTTGCTTTACGTTTTGCCATGCAGCATTTCATCCTTTCGTATATCTACCATATAGTATAGCACTTTTTTCCGGTCATTCAACTCGGTTGGAAGTGTATCGCCTCTCCGGATCTGTTCTGTAAAGTATTATGTTCTATACTTTCTATACCCAGTTTCTTGTGTTTTTCTGCAAAACAGGACACAGGATATTGTAAATCGCGACTAATTCATGTATAATTCAATTCCGATTAAAGAGGTAGTATAAATGATATGACTTTATCTGCATTTTTTTATTCTAACAGCAGTATCAGGAATCATTAATATATGGAAAAATTCAGCGTTAAAAAGCCCTTCACCATCCTTGTAATGGTGATTATGATCATCACCCTTGGATTCGTCGCCGTCACGCGGCTCTCTACTGATCTTCTGCCGCAGATGACACTCCCCTATCTCATGGTTATCACAACCTATCCTGGCGCCAGCCCGGAAAAAGTCGAGAGCACGGTCGGCATTCCGATGGAACGCGCACTCGGTACCATTACAGGCGTCAAAGAAGTTATGACGGCCAACGCCGATAACTATTGCATGACGCAGCTGGAATTTGAGGACGGCACTGACATGGACAGCGCACTGGTCAAGGTATCCGGTGCTGTTGATGAAGTGTCCGGAGCTCTTCCCGACGAAGTCGGCACGCCTTCGATTATGGAAATCAGCATGGACATGATGGCGACTATGTACGTAGCGGTCAGCCGCGACGGCTATGATGTCTATGAACTGACGGACTATGTGCGTGATGAAGTCGTCCCCTATGTCGAGCGGCAGAATGGTGTCGCGCGCGTCACTACAATCGGTACCATCGATAAATCAATTCAGGTGGAACTCAATCAGGATAAGATTGATAAAATCAATGACCGTGTACTCGGCAAGACCAATGATGCCCTGGCAGATGCACGAAAACAGCTGGATGATGCAGAATCACAGGTGCAGTCCGGTCAGGATGCACTGGAGGCTCAGGAAAAATCTTTCGGAGAGATGGTTGCTTCCTCCATCTTTGATCAGATTGAAGGACAGATTCCGGGCATCTCTGCCTCACTGAAAACACAGCTGGACGGTGTGGCCGGTACACTGACCAGTCTCATGGAATCCATTGAAAAAATGACACCGCAGGCCGAAAAGAGTCTTGACGATGTAAAGACGCGACTGGATGATGCTGCACAGGGTGTTCAGAGCGCACAGGATTATCTGAAACTGGTGCAGCAGGCAATGGAACAGGCCGAAAAACGAGCCGCAGAAGCACAGAATGCAGTCGACGATGCAGCTGACCGTCTGGACGACACAGTAGACAGGATCGAAGATACGACAAACACGCTGGAAGGACTTCCTGCAGAGATCGAGGCAGCCATGGATGATCCCGCTGCGATGCAGGCACTTCTGGAGAGCGCACAGAAAGCACTGGAAGACGCGCAGGCAGTGTGGGAGCAGGCGCAGAAAGATTATGCTGCGGCTTCCGAAAAGTACACTGCTTCTTATACAAAAGAACAGATTGCGCAGATGGAAACGACCGTACAGTCTGCTCTTGCAGCTGTCCGGAAAACTGCCGCCGGCACTGCCACAACATTTTCCGGCCTGATGAAAGAAGTCTCTGGTGTGACAACCGTTCTGGCAAAGGCCGGAATCGCACTGGATACAGTCTCTGTCAACGATATATCTGAGGCACTTACCGACAGAATCGCAGATGTAAGAAATGCCATAGAGACCGCAGAAGCCGGCCTCGACAAAGCCCCGGATCTTCTTGCACAGCTTGAGACAGGTTATGGTGCCCTGACACAGGCCCAGCTGGACGCAGCCATCGGTTTCTCGACTGCTGCGATGCAGCTTACTTCAGCACAGGCCCAGCTCAAAGCTGCACGCTCACAGTATGAGTCCTCACGGGATGCGGCGCTCGAGAATGCAAACATCGATCAGCTTGTCACAGCCCAGACACTTTCCTCCCTGATCTACGCACAGAACTTTGCAATGCCCGCCGGCTACATCGATGACAAAAATGACAATTCCTGGCTTCTCAAAGTCGGTGAACAGTTTGATTCCCCCGGCGAGATTGAAGATGCACTTCTGGTTGATCTGGACTCCGTCGGCGTTGTCCGCCTTTCCGATGTCGCTGACATCACAGTGATAGACAATGCTGAAGACAGCTATGCGAAACTGAACGGACAGAATGCAGTCTGCCTGTGTATTTACAAGGCATCAACTGCCGGAACCAATGAAGTATCCAAAACCTGTAAACAGGCACTGGATACCATTGCAGAAGAGACCGAAGGACTCCAGCTGGTTTCTCTGATGGATCAGGGTATTTACATTGATCTGATCGTCAGCAGCATTCTCTCCAGCATTCTTCTGGGAGCGCTGCTTGCTATCATTGTTCTGATTCTTTTCCTGAAAGACATCCGGCCGACACTGGTGGTCGGCATCAGTATCCCGCTGTCCGTCCTGTTTACAATTGTCCTGATGTATTTCTCAGGTCTTTCACTGAACATGATGACATTGTCCGGTCTCGCACTCGGCATCGGCATGCTGGTAGATAACTCCATCGTAGTTATGGAGAACATCTTCCGTCTGCGCGGTCTCGGCCTGCCGGCCCCGCGCGCAGCCGTCCAGGGAGCAAAACAGGTGCGCGGTGCAATCATCGCCTCGACGCTCACGACTGTGTGCGTCTTCCTGCCGATGGTCTTCACTACCGGTACCGTGCGGGAATTACTGATCCCGATGGCACTTTCGATTGGCTACTGCCTGATGGCATCCCTGGTTGTTGCCCTGACAGTTGTTCCGGCTTCCGCGAGCACCATCATGCGGAACATGCGGCCGAAGAAACACCGTTTTCTCGAAAAACTTGCCGCTGTTTACGGAAAATCACTTTCCTGGTGTCTGCGCTTCAAAATTGTTCCGCTTGCGCTGGCTGTCCTGCTGCTGATTATGACTGTCTGGCAGGTAATCCGTACCGGTATCGTCCTTCTCCCGGAAATGGCCAGCAGCGATATCGAGGTCGACATCACGACAGATGCCGACATGGACCGCAAGACCTCTTACCAGAAAATGGATGAAGTAATCGACCGCCTGCTTCAGGTGGACGGCGTTAATTACATCGGCGCCATTGATATGGCCAGCTCCACTGCCCTGATCTCCTCCATGTCCGGAGATACCAGTGAATACGGAAGCTATATGTGCTACGTCATCGCAGATGAGCAGGCTGACCCGGACCGTCTGCGCCAACTCACAAAAGATCTGCAGAAAGTCGGAAATGAGACAGAAGGATGCACCGTCTCCGTTACAACCGGTGATATGAGTGATATGACTGCCCTCTCCGGTTCTGATGATCTGACCATTCAGATCTATGGATCCGAACTGGATAAGCTGACAGAGATCAGCACCGATATACAGAAGCTGATCGGCGAAGTGCAGGGATTTGAAGATATCAAAGACAGTACCGAAAACGGTGAAAAAACTCTGCAGCTCTCCATCAACCGCGACAAAGCGATGGAGTACGGATTTACAACGGCACAGATTTATGCCGCCATTGCCGCACGCATGAACACAACTGTTCAGTCAACATCCATTACCGTCGACGGCATGGATCTGACCATTACAATCGTAGACGAGACCGATCCGCTTACACGCGAAAACCTCCTGGATCTGGAACTGACCGAGACCGATCTGACCGCAGCAGCTGCCGGAAATGCCGGAGCGGGCACGGTCAGTGCGTCAGGCAGCATGAGTATGGGAGACGCGTCCGGTGGTATGAGCATGGGAGGCAGGTCCGGGGGCATGGATGCTGCGGGAATGTCCGGTGCAATGTCTGGATCTTCCGGTTCGGCCGGTGCATCGGGATCTGCCTCCGGCGGAACCGGAGGAGGCATGGATCTCTCCGCTCTGTTTGGCAGCTCTGATGAAAATGAATCAGATGACAGTGAGAATGCATCCTCTGACGATAGTAAAGAAGAAAACAAAGTACATCATCTTAGCGAGTTCGCGACCGTCACCGAGACAGAATCCCTCTCGCAGATCAACCGCGAGAACCAGTCCCGCTACCTGACAGTAACCGCGAATGCGGCGGAGGGACAGAATGCAGCGCTTCTGACACGTTCTCTTACCGGAAAATTAAATACGTACCGGTCCACCCTTCCGAACGGCTACCGGGTGGAAATCGCAGGGCAGTCTGAGACCATCACAGATATGCTGACACAGATGGCAAAACTGCTGGCACTCGGCATCCTGTTCATCTATCTGGTCATGGTTGCACAGTTCCAGAGTCTGCTCTCGCCGTTTATCGTCCTGTTTACCGTTCCGCTCGCATTTACCGGCGGCATGATCGGACTGATGATTGCACGCCAGCCGCTCTCGATGCTCTCTCTGATGGGCTTCCTGATTCTGGTGGGCACCGTAGTTAACAACGGTATCGTCTTCGTCGATTACGCCAATCAGCTGCGCATCGGCGGTATGCCGCGAAAAGATGCGCTGGTCGCTACCGGCATTACCCGTATGCGGCCGATTATCATGACTGCCCTGACGACCATACTGGCCATGTCCCGCATGATTTTCGGAAAAGACATGGGCAGCCAGCTCGGATCAGGCATGGCAATCGTCATCACCGGCGGCCTGCTGTATGCAACCCTGATGACGCTGTACATCATCCCGGTCCTGTACGACATCTTCTTCCGGCGGCAGCCGCTTCTGATCGACACCGGCGATGATCTCGACGAAGTACCCGATGATGCGGCACACTTCCTGTCGCAGATGAAAGAAAAAAATGAGGCCTGACGGCCTCATTTTTTTCTTCTTACACGCTGGAGCATAATCTGAAACTGGCGTTTTTCCTGATTTGTTCCATTCTGCCTGCCAGATCTCCACTTAGCAGCTGGCGTTTCTCGCACTCCGGGGAAATCCGCCTGCCAACTCCCTGCTCCGCGACTGGCGTTTCTCGCATTTCAGGGAAATCCGCCTGCCAACTCCCTGCTCCGCGACTGGCGTTTCTCGCATTTCAGGGAAATCCGCCTGCCAACTCCCTGCTCCGCGACTGGCGTTTCTCGCATT
>JAFRGW010000075.1 GCA_017433615.1 Eubacterium sp. | reverse complement strand
TGCCGACAAATGCTGAGAGAGACTGGCCGAGTGTCTGCAGTGCAGGTCCGTTTGACACCCCTCCGAATTCCGACCCTCGTCAAACAGAACTGTACAGAAGGTGAAGATACGCAGGATATTTATGCCCAAATAGGTGAAGAAATAAGTGACAGGGCTATGGTGCCATCTGAGGTACTGCCTGAGGTTTTTGTTCAGTATTTATGCGCGGAACAGTTTTCATCCATTGCTGAAAAAGGATATAATTATCTTGTAAAGGAGTGGAACGCATGTATGGTGTAGAATATGGCTACGAGTTGGAATTTGCTAGGGGATACATCCATATTTTTCCACGTGGGT
This sequence comes from Eubacterium sp., assembly GCA_017433615.1. Lineage (GTDB taxonomy): Bacteria > Bacillota > Clostridia > Lachnospirales > Lachnospiraceae > CADBRN01. Next base: position 5,859 of record JAFRGW010000075.1, on the reverse strand, counting down.
TTAATGGAAACCTTGAGCCAGAGTTAGTTTTTTCGGCTCAATGCCCACAGGATATACGTGAGCGGGTCCAAGCCATGTGGCCGGACCTAAAAAAAGAAACCGAGCGCAGGCATGCGGGAGGCATTTATACACGTAGAGATTACTTTATTGTCTAAATCACCATCACGTTTGACACCCCTCCGAATTCCGACCCTCGTCAAACTATTTATAATATTATAACATCCTTCGATCCTATTAATTCTTCTTGAACAGAGGCTTTTCCTGTAATGTATACAAGTCTGCTGAACTGTTTTTCTGTCATTTTATATGCGATAATTCTTCCCGTTTTTGGGGCTTTTGCAGACATTTTTGTAAAAAACTTATCACATGATTTTCTGCTGGAAGTGACTCGCATGAACACTTCCGGCTGCAGCTGCAGGAAGCCTAATTTCTGAAGTTCTTTCCGGAATAAGGTATATTCTGTCTTTGTTCCGTGCTTGTTTGTCGGATTTAAAAGAACAAATATTCTCATTCACTGACACCTCCTTTCTCATGAATGGAAAGAAGTTCAGGCACCAATATTTCATCGGTTTCAGAGTACATATAAGATTTGACACTGTTCACCATAATATCGATAGCCTGCAGTACGGTGTTGATTTCTCCGTTAATTCTTGTTTCAAGATACAGAATACCCATCAGTTTTCTGCGCTGTTCCCGGGACAGACGGATCTGATTCGAAACGATGTATGCTGACTGAAGATCGGCAATCGGACGGAATGGCTCAATCAGATCGTCCACAAGATTGAAAGAATTGAACGTGTTGTGATGATATATGCCTTCAGAAAGAAGAAAGCCATGAGCGGCCGCACTTCTTGCGACAGCACTGCGCAGAATGGTATAGCCGTAATTCAGACAGCTGTTGACCGGATCATCACAGCGCCGGTTTAAACCCGAGTGATAATACTGGAAATACCTGTTGGCAGCCAGCGCTTCGATGTGATCTCTGTCACCACGGTTGACCCTGCCGGCATAGTCATAGATCTCCTGGCTCCCATCCCTTTGCAGAAGATATAGTACAGCAGACTGGTTACGAATTTTTGCACAGATCAATTGATCCCAAAGATTGTTTCTGCGCCGCCGGGACATGGTTAGCTGTTTTTTCATCGTCCGCGCCTGCCTGACGTTGTTCGCAAATGAAAGCGTCATGGAGGAGGGCAGATAATGATTGTCTATGGTCATGAAAAGTACATCACTGTCGGCGAGAACAGACAGATCATTGGCGGACAGTCTGACATCAGGACCGGATGCGATGATCACGTTGCAGTCATCAACCGGAATCCGCAGGATCTGGTCCTCCTGCTGAATTTCCAGAACATGATGATGAATATGAAGTTCTGACGGTTTATTGATTTCAAGAGCACGAAAAGACATGAAAACACCTCCCGGGATCTATCATACGAGATGCCGGAAGCTGGCATCTGTTCTTTCTCACGGTTTTGTTATACAATGACAAATGTATATAAAGGCAGGTAGGAACAATGAGACATACAGGACAGATTGACAGCCCGTTTCTGAAGGAACAGCTTTCCGCTCTGGCAAGAGAAAAGGGCGGCTATGATGTGGCCCGCTTTTCCGCAAAGGAAATTGAAGAACTGATCAATAGACAGCCGGATCCGGATGTGGAACAGATCATCCAGTGCAAAGACTGTGTCAGAAGAGACAGTGACAATGTGTGCTGCTGGTGGAATATTCATATCCGTGACATTAAGAATTACTGCATGTACGGAAAAGATCACGGCGATCCGAACGTAAAATAATGACCCGGTGAGGGTCATTTTTTCATGTCCGGCAAAGCAGGCAATGCCTGTTTTCTTATTGCTCCGCTCAGCCGCGGAGACTTTCGCTGCGTATAAGGGCTTCCCGTATGGTGCCGTTCATCAGCAGGCCGATATGCCGGATGATGCTTTCCGCATCATCGGTCATGCCGGTTTTGAGCCATTGTTCCACCAGTTCCGTGAGGGCACACTGATAGAACAGGGTCAGCAGTTCAGCATCAGCCGGCTGCGGCTTCAGATCCTGCCCGACAGATGCAATATACTGCCGCATGATGATGCCGGTGCTTTCAAACACATAAGCATGAAGGAGGTTCTGCTGGCTGGAATGATAAAGATTGCTGATGGCCTCCGGATTCTGAAGTATAACCTGAAGGGCATATAAAAACCATTCTTCCCAGGAGGCAGAACTGCTGCTGTATGCGATGGTCTTTTTTAATTCACTGTTCAGAATGTCCCTGAGCAGGTCATAGATGTCCTGATAGTAATAATAGAAAGTATTCCGATTAATCCGGCAGTTCTGGACAATGGAAGATACGGTGATTTTGTTAAGAGGTTTATGGCTGAGCTGAATCAGGAATTCGTCCTGAATGGCCTTTCGCGTGTGTTGATTCGCCATAGGAATAATCCTCCTTATACATTATACGTTATTAGTTTTCTGCTCTTTCATAAGGTTTCATATGCATGCCATAAATAATTTTTTTGTTCTGAAGAGAAAAAATTAAAAGAATTTAAAAAGATCTCCACCGTAAAAAAGAGAACAAAGACAGGGCAATTTTCTAATAAAAAATGAATACAATAAAAGAAATGGAGGATCAGTAAATATGGAGAAAAAGACGTATGCCGGCTATATTGAAGAGAATCGGAAGATCTTTACGGATGTTTCGGATCAGATCTGGGAATATGCCGAACTGTCGGTCAAGGAACATCAGTCTGCGGCCTTGTATGTCAAAGTACTGAAGGAGCTCGGCTTTGCGGTGACAGCTCCGTTTGACAGCATTGAGACAGCCTTTATCGGTACTTATGGCAGCGGCCGCCCGGTGATCGGCATTCTGGCAGAATACGATGCCCTGTCCGGCCTGTCGCAGAAAGGCGGCTCGGCGGTCCGCGAGGAACTGGTAAAAAACGGCAGCGGGCATGGCTGCGGCCATAATATGCTGGGAGCCGGATCATTGGCAGCCGCGTATGGCATCAAGTGCTATCTGGAAGATCATCCGGGGCAGGGCACAGTAATTTTCTATGGCTGTCCGGGTGAGGAGGGCGGTGCCGCAAAAGCGTTCTTTGCGAGAGATCAGGTGTTCCGGGATACAGATGTCTGCCTGACCTGGCATCCGGGCACCGAGAATGAGGTTGTCAGCGGGACCTGCAATTCCTGCATTCAGACTGAATACTGGTTCAAAGGTATTGCCAGCCACGCGGCCGGCGCACCGGAGCGGGGCCGTTCAGCCCTGGATGCGGTGCAGCTGATGAACATGGGCGTGGAATTCATGCGGGAACACATCCCTGACAATGACCGGATCCACTACGCGATCACCGATGCCGGCGGACCTTCTCCGAATGTTGTGCAGCCCCATGCCCGGGTGCTTTACATGGTGCGCTCCACCTGGGTGAAGAATGCGCTGAAACTGCAGGAAAGACTGGATAAGATCGCCCTGGCTGCGTCCATGATGACCGAGACAGAACTGACCAGGGTATTCATCGACGGCTGCTCAAACACAGTGCCGAACAAAGTCCTGGAAGAAGTCCTGTATGATAACTTCAAGGCTGTGCCGCTGCCGGAATATACCGAAGAGGAGTGGGCCTACGCAAGGGAGCTGAACGCGTCCATTGAAATGAAGAGCGACACCCTGCCGGGCATCAATGAAGCTTCTTCACCGGCAGCGGTTGCCTATGTGCGTGAACACTCCGAAAACGGTACAAGGGTCATCAATGACTTCCTGGTGCCGTATGAGCACAACGAACTGCAAAGCAAAGGCTCGACCGATGTCGGCGATGTCAGCTGGTGCGTACCGACGGCGCAGATCCATACGGCCTGCTTTGTCGCGAGAAGCCCGGGGCACAGCTGGCAGAATGTTTCCTGCGGCCGGACGGAAATCGGCCACAAGGGTCTGATCCTGGCCGGTAAGGTGCTGTGCGGGGCGGCAATTGACCTGTATGAGCATCCGGAACTGATCGAAGCCGCAAAGAGCGAGCACGCTGAACGGGTTAAGGACGGTTTCCTGAGCCCTGTGCCGGCTGACGCGGTCCTGCGGCCGTTGGAAGATTAACGGAATACCCGGAACAAATTCCCGGAAGGATGCGGAAATGCATCCTTTCATTTATCCGGATTCATAGTACAATACTGTTTGTATCGTCTAACATTGTTAGATGCACGGAGAACAAAGATGAATCTGAATGAACTGAAAGAAGGCCAGTCAGCCGTTGTAATGACAGTCGGCGGAAGCGGTGCCCTGCGCCAGCATTTTCTTGACATGGGTCTGATTCCCGGCACGACGGTAACCCTGGTGAAGTATGCCCCGATGGGAGATCCGATGGAAATCCGGCTGCGCGGGTATGAACTGACGCTGCGGCTGGACGATGCCAGAAAAATCGAAATCAGTATGGATATGGCGGAAGCGGAAGAAAACGATGAAAACCGGAAGAAAGCCGGCCATGATCATCCGGGCCTCGGGGAAGGCGGCAGATTCCATTCCCGCCGCGATGAACATCCGCTGCCGGAAGGGGAGAAACTGACCTTTGCCCTGGTCGGCAACCAGAACTCGGGCAAGACAACCCTGTTTAATCAACTGACGGGTTCCTCCCAGCATGTGGGTAATTTCCCGGGAGTGACAGTGGACCGTAAGAGCGGGGTCATCCGGGGCTATTCTGAGACGGAAGTAACCGATCTGCCCGGGATCTACTCGATGTCCCCGTACAGCAGTGAGGAAATCGTATCCCGGCAGTTTATCCTGGATGAAAAACCGAAGGGCATCATCAATATCGTTGACGCGACGAATATTGAACGCAACCTGTATCTGACCCTGCAGCTTCTTGAACTGCAGGTGCCGATGGTTGTGGCGCTGAATATGATGGACGAAGTGCAGAACAACGGCGGCTCGGTGCGCATCAACGAGATGGAGGAAATGCTCGGGGTGCCGGTGGTGCCGATCGCGGCCATCAGGAACCAGGGTGTAGATGAACTGATCGAACACGCGGTGCATGTAGCAAAATACCAGGAACGTCCCAGGGAACAGGACTTCTGTGAAGCGGAAGATCATAACGGCGCTGTCCACAGATGCCTGCACGGGGTCATGCACCTGATTGAGGATCACGCGGTCAAGGCAGGGATACCGCTGCGGTTTGCGGCCGGCAAGCTCATCGAAGGGGATGGCATGATTCTGGAAAAGCTGCAGTTGGATGCCAATGAAAAGGAGATGCTGGATCACATTGTCCTGCAGATGGAAAAGGAACGCGGCCTGGATCACGCGGCAGCTATTGCCGAAATGCGCTTCGACTTCATCCGCCGGGTAGTTGACCAGACAGTTATCAAGCCGCATACAAGTGTGGAGCGGAGCCGCTCGGAAGCACTTGACCGCTTCCTGACCGGCCGGTATACAGCTATCCCTGCGTTTATTCTCATCATGGGCGCGGTTTTCTGGTTGACTTTCAATACGATCGGCGCATGGCTGCAGGATCTGCTGGCCGCCGGTATTGATCATCTGACAGCAGCCTGCGCGGCAGCAATGGAAGCCGCCGGTATCAATGCGATGATTCGGTCACTGGTCATTGACGGCATCTTCAACGGGGTCGGCAGCGTGCTCAGCTTCCTGCCGATCATCGTCACCCTGTTCTTCTTCCTGTCCCTGCTGGAAGACACCGGGTATATGGCCCGGATTGCCTTTGTGATGGACAAGCTGCTGCGGAAAATCGGCCTGTCGGGCCGGAGCATCGTGCCGATGCTGATCGGTTTCGGCTGCACAGTGCCGGCGGTTATGGCCAGCCGCACACTGCCGTCGGAACGGGACCGGCGGATGACAATTCTGCTGGCACCGTTTATGAGCTGTTCGGC
>JAFRGW010000074.1 GCA_017433615.1 Eubacterium sp. | reverse complement strand
GACATCCGCAACGCCGGCACTTAACGAACACGAGCCCTGGCGAAGTGTGAGTTTAGTACCGCTGCGTGAGGACCGGAGTGCGAACGGTCCGGGAGGAGAAATCTGTTTGACGATGCCGTCCTCTTCGACAAACCCCGATTTAAGAAGCCAAATAAAATTTCTCGGAAATGCACAAAAAAGCCTTGCTTTTTTTGTGCATTTCCTTTATACTAAGACCCTGTGGCAATGATAGCGTTGAAGCGAGAGGTTGCTGCCGACATATATTTGCCGTATGGAGGCAGGTTTTTCCGTGGAGCGAATGCCTTGTTCACGAAACTGGCGACAAGTCACTGTACAATAGAAAATGTCCACCAGAGGGTGGAAACAACGTGTGGTTCTGCGGAAGCAGAATGGAGCAAAACAGGACACACACGGAGAAGTGTACAGTCACCGCTTGTCGTACTTAGAAACAAAAGTGCGAAAAGGAGGCGACTTTTTTTATGGCAAATCAGGTAATGAGAATCACATTGAAGGCGTATGATCATCAGCTCGTAGACACATCTGCAGCAAAGATCATCGAGACAGTCCGGAAGACAGGTTCAGCGGTCAGCGGCCCGGTTCCGCTTCCGACAAAGAAAGAGGTTGTGACGATTCTGCGTGCGGTTCACAAGTACAAAGATTCCCGTGAGCAGTTCGAACAGCGCACACACAAGCGTCTGATCGACATCATCACACCGACCCAGAAAACGGTTGATGCACTCTCCAGACTGGAGATGCCGGCCGGCGTCTACATCGATATTAAGATGAAGATGAAATAATTAAATTAAGGTAATTGACCGGGAAGGATCCTGTGTTCCGGACCGGTTCAATCATGAGTTCAGAATAATCTGTTCTCTAGAATGAGCATCCAAATCCCATTTACGGGTGCTCCGCTGTAGAAAAACAGGAGGAAATCGAAAAATGAAAAAAGCAATCATGGCAAAGAAAATCGGTATGACACAGATTTTCGATGAGAGCGGACTGCTGACACCGGTCACCGTTCTGCAGGCTGGTCCCTGTGTTGTTACACAGATCAAGACTGAAGAGAACGACGGCTACAGTGCAGTTCAGGTCGGATTTGATGATATCCGCGAGAAACTGCTGAACAACCCGGAAAAGGGTCATTTCGACAAGGCAGAAGTTTCTTATAAGAGATATCTCCAGGAGTTCCGTTTTGAGAATGCAGCTGACTATGCAGTTCAGCAGGAGATCAAAGCTGACATCTTTGCAGTCGGCGACAAGGTAGACGCAACTGCAATCAGCAAAGGTAAAGGATTCCAGGGCGCAATCAAGCGTCACGGACAGCACAGAGGACCGATGACCCATGGTTCCAAATATCATCGCCATGCAGGTTCCAACGGATCCAGTGCAAATCCGAACAAGGTATTCAGAGGAAAGAAGATGCCGGGACAGATGGGACATGTTAAAGTAACAGTCCAGAATCTTGAGATCGTCCGCGTTGACGCTGAGAACAATCTGTTGCTGGTTAAGGGTTCTGTTCCGGGACCGAAGAAGGGTCTTGTAACGATCAAAGAGAGCGTTAAGGCCTGAGCGGAATCGGAAAGGAGGAAGAATAAATGGCGAACGTAGCACTCTATAATATGGAAGGCAAGGAAGTCGGCACCATCGAACTTTCCGATGCAGTGTTCGGCGTAGAGATCAAAGAAAATCTCATGCACAGAGCCGTTGTTCAGCAGCTTGCGAACAGCCGGCAGGGCACACAGAAAGCAAAGACCCGTTCTGAGGTTTCCGGCGGCGGAAGAAAGCCGTGGAGACAGAAGGGTACAGGCCATGCGCGTCAGGGTTCCATCCGTGCGCCGCAGTGGACAGGCGGCGGTGTTGTATTTGCACCGACACCGAGAGATTACTCTCAGAAGATGAATAAGAAAGAAAAGAGACTGGCTCTTAAGTCTGCACTGACCAGCCGTGTACAGGAGAACAAGTTCATCGTTCTCGACGAGCTGAAGCTTGCAGAGATTAAGACAAAAGAGATGCAGAAGGTTCTGGACAACCTGAATGTCAGCAAGGCACTGGTCGTCATCGCTGACGACAGCGACAACGTTCAGCTGTCAGCCCGCAACATCCCGGACGTACAGACTGCTTCCGTCGGCACAATCAATGTGTTCGATATTCTGAAGTATAACACTGTAATCGCTACCAAGAGCAGCGTTGCAGCAATCGAGGAGGTGTACGCATAATGGCAAACATTCAGTACTATGACGTCATCCAGAAGCCGATCGTTACAGAGAAGAGCATGAACCAGATGGCAGAGAAGAAATATGCGTTCTATGTCCATCCGGAAGCAAATAAAACCATGATCAAAGACGCAGTCGAGAAAATGTTCGAAGGCGTTAAGGTCCAGAATGTCAACACCATGAACCTTGTCGGCAAGCAGAAACGCCGCGGCATGGTATTCGGTATGACTGCAAAGAGAAAGAAAGCAGTCGTTACACTGACACCGGACAGCAAGGACATTGAGATCTTCGAAGGACTGTAAAGCAGACCGGACGAAGAAAGTATATGCACGGGGACGTGCGACAATAACATCGACATTGAAAGGAGCAAACCGTAATGGGAATTAAAACATATAACCCATATACACCGTCAAGAAGACATATGACCGGCTCCGATTTCTCTGAGATCACAACAAACAAGCCGGAGAAGTCACTGGTCGTTACACTGAAGAAGAATTCGGGCCGCAATAACCAGGGTAAGATCACAGTCAGACATCGCGGCGGCGGCACACGCAGAAAATACAGACTTGTAGATTTCAAGCGCTTCAAAGATGATATCCCGGCAACCGTCAAGACCATCGAGTATGATCCGAACCGTACTGCAAACATCGCGCTGATCACATATGCAGATGGTGAGAAATCCTATATTCTCGCACCGGAAGGCCTGAAGGTCGGCATGACAATCCTCAATGGACCGAACGCAGAAATCCGTCCGGGCAACTGCCTGCCGCTGGCAAACATCCCGATCGGTACAATCGTACACAACATCGAGATGCATCCGGGCAAGGGCGGCCAGATGGTCCGTTCCGCAGGAACAGGCGCACAGCTGATGGCAAAAGAAGGCAAGTATGCAACACTCCGTCTTCCGTCCGGCGAGATGAGAATGGTTCCGATCAACTGCCGTGCTTCCATCGGCACAATCGGCAACGGCGACCACAACCTGATCAACATCGGTAAAGCAGGCCGTGTCCGTCACATGGGATTCCGTCCGACAGTCCGCGGTTCTGTTATGAACCCGAATGACCATCCGCACGGCGGCGGTGAGGGCCGCGCTCCGATCGGACGTCCGGGTCCGTCCACACCGTGGGGCAAACCGGCAATGGGTCTGAAGACCAGAAAGAAAAATAAACAGTCCGATAAATTGATCGTTCGCAGAAGAAACGGTAAGTAAAGAATATTAAGGAGGTTTAAGCAATGGCTCGTTCATTGAAAAAAGGCCCGTTTGCTGATAAGAGCTTACTGAAGAAAATCGATGCAGCAAATGCATCTGACAATAAGACCGTCATCAAGACATGGTCCCGCCGCTCTACGATTTTCCCGTCCTTCGTCGGACATACAATTGCTGTTCATGACGGCAGAAAGCATGTTCCGGTATATGTGACTGAGGATATGGTCGGCCATAAGCTCGGTGAGTTTGTAGCAACCAGAACCTACAGAGGTCACGGCAAAGACGAGAAGCGGTCACGCTAAACGCGTTTAGAGCGAAAGGAGGCAAAAGGTAATGGCAAAAGGACATAGAAGCCAGATCAAAAGAGAACGAAATGAAAATAAAGATACCAGACCTTCTGCAAAGCTTTCTTACGCAAGAATGTCTGTGCAGAAAGCTTGCTTCGTACTGGATGCGATCCGCGGCAAAGATGTTGAGAGTGCTCTCGGTATCCTGACCTACAATCCGCGTTATGCATCTTCCGTCATCAAGAAGCTTCTGGAATCAGCTGTCGCGAATGCAGAGAACAATAACGGACTTTCCAGATCCAATCTGTATGTCGCAGAGTGCTATGCAAATAAGGCGCCGACAATGAAGAGAATCCGTCCGCGGGCGCAGGGCAGAGCTTATCGTATCGAGAAGCGTATGAGCCACATCACTGTCGTCCTGGATGAGAAATAAGGAGGTTCGCGAAGAATGGGACAGAAAGTTAATCCACACGGCTTAAGAGTCGGTATTATTAAAGACTGGAGCTCCAAATGGTACGCGGAAGGCGGAGACTTCGCGGATTATCTGGTAGAAGACTACAATATCAGAAAATATTTGAAGAAGAGACTCTACAGCGCAGGTATCTCCGATGTTGAGATCGAGCGTGCATCTGACCGCGTCAGAATCACAATTTTCACCTCCAAGCCGGGATTCGTAATCGGCAAGGGCGGCGCTGAGATCGAGAAAGTCAAGAAAGAGCTCACACAGTTCACAGACAAGAAGCTGATCGTTGATATCAAGGAAGTCAAGAAGCCGGATCTCGATGCACAGCTTGTCGCTGAGAACATTGCACAGCAGCTGGAAAACCGTATTTCTTTCCGCCGTGCTATGAAGTCTGTTATGCAGAGAACCATGCGCTCCGGTGCAGAAGGTATCAAGACTGCAGTATCCGGCCGTCTCGGCGGTGCAGATATCGCCCGGACAGAGTTCTACAGCGAAGGAACCATTCCGCTTCAGACACTTCGTGCGGATATCGATTACGGCTTTGCTGAGGCAAACACAACCTACGGCAAGGTCGGCGTAAAAGCATGGATCTACAAGGGAGAAATTCTTCCGTCCAGAGCATCGAAGGAAGGGAGTGACAAATAATCATGTTAATGCCAAAGAGAGTAAAACGTCGTAAACAGTTCCGCGGAACGATGAGAGGCAAGGCGTTAAGAGGAAATACAGTATCTTACGGTGAGTGGGGCCTGCAGGCGCAGGAGCCGTGCTGGATCCGCTCCAACCAGATCGAGGCAGCCCGTGTCGCTATGACCCGTTACATCAAGCGTGGTGGTAAGGTCTGGATCAAAATCTTCCCGGATAAGCCCGTCACAGCAAAACCGGCTGAGACACGTATGGGTTCCGGTAAAGGTACAGTAGAGTATTGGGTAGCTGTCGTTAAGCCGGGCCGCGTTCTCTTTGAGGTTGCAGGTGTTCCGGAAGAGACTGCTCGTGAGGCACTTCGTCTGGCGATGCACAAACTGCCGTGCAAATGCAAGATCGTCGGCCGCGAGAATTCAGAAGGCGGTGATACAGAATGAAGACAAAAGCATATGTAGATGATCTGAGAGCGAAATCAGCAGCAGAACTCCAGGGCGAGCTGGTAGCTGCAAAGAAGGAACTCTTCAACCTGAGATTCCAGAATGCGACCAATCAGCTGGACAACACCAGCAGAATTAAAGAGGTACGCAAGAACATCGCGCGTATTTCAACTGTACTGGCTACTGCCGAAAAATCAGCGAATTAATAAGGAGAATGATCGTGGAAGAAAGAAATCTGAGAAAAACACGTGTCGGCAGAGTTGTCAGCGATAAAATGGATAAGACAATTGTCGTTGCGATCGAAGACCACGTGAAACATCCGCTTTACAAGAAGATCGTAAAGAGAACATACAAGTTAAAAGCACATGATGAGAACAATGAGTGCGGTATCGGCGACACCGTCCGCGTCATGGAGACAAGACCGCTTTCCAAAGACAAAAGATGGAGACTGGTGGAAGTCATTGCACGTGCGAAATAATGGAATAAATGCCAAAGGAGGAATACCAGCATGATTCAGCAGGAAAGCAGACTCAGAGTTGCCGATAATACCGGTGCAAAAGAGATTCTCTGCATCCGTGTTATGGGCGGATCCACCAGAAGATATGCGAATATTGGTGACATCATTACTGCGACCGTTAAAGTGGCAACACCAGGCGGCGTTGTTAAGAAAGGTGATGTTGTGAAGGCTGTTGTTGTACGTACGGTTAAGGGCGCAAGAAGACAGGATGGTTCCTACATCCGCTTCGATGAGAATGCAGCTGTCATTCTTAAAGACGACAATACACCGCGCGGAACCCGTATTTTTGGGCCGGTAGCAAGAGAGCTTCGTGAGAAGAAGTTCATGAAGATCGTTTCTCTGGCTCCGGAAGTATTATAATGGAGGCTGGACAATGTCAATGAAAATCAAAAAAGGTGATACCGTAAGAGTAATCGCCGGTAAAGATAAAGACAAAGAAGGCAAGGTGCTCTCTGTAGACGCAAAGAACCATAAGGTGATCGTTGAGAACATCAACATGGTTACGAAGAGTCAGAAGCCGAACGCGATGAACCAGCAGGGCGGTCTGATTCAGAAAGAAGCGCCGATCGATGTATCGAACGTCATGTATCTTCACAAAGGACAGGTCACACGCATCGGATATAAGATGGACGGTGACAAGAAGGTCCGCGTTGCCAGAAAGACCGGCGACGTTCTGGATTGACAAAGAGGAGGCGTAAGAGTTGAGCAGATATAAAGAGTTATATAAGAACGAGATCGTTGAGGCGATGAAGAATAAATTCGGCTATGAGAACATCATGCAGGTTCCGAAGCTGGAGAAAATCGTAGTCAACATCGGCGTTGGCGAGGCAAAAGAGAATGCTAAGGTTCTGGATGCAGCCTGCGCAGATCTGGAGAAAATCACCGGACAGAAGCCGATCATCACAAAAGCAAAGAAGTCCATCGCAAACTTCAAGCTTCGTGAAGGTATGCCGATCGGATGCAAGGTTACACTGCGCGGCGAGCGTATGTATGACTTCGCAGACCGCCTGATCAACCTGTCTCTGCCGCGTGTCCGTGACTTCCGCGGAATCAATCCGAATTCCTTCGACGGAAGAGGAAACTATGCGGTTGGTATCAAAGAGCAGCTGATCTTCCCGGAAATCGAGTACGATAAGATCGACAAAGTACGCGGTATGGACATCATCTTTGTCACAACTGCGAACACGGATGAAGAGGCGCGTGAATTACTGACACTGTTTGGCATGCCGTTTGCCAAGTAATTGAGGAGGAATATATTCATGGCTAAGAAAGCAATGAAGATCAAACAGCAGCGTCCGGCTAAATTCTCCACAAGAGAATACAGCCGCTGCAGAATCTGCGGCCGTCCGCATGCGTATCTGAGAAAATACGGAATCTGCCGTATTTGTTTCCGCGAGTTAGCATATAAGGGCCAGATCCCGGGCGTTAAGAAGGCCAGCTGGTAATTAGAAAATAAGGAGGAAACAATCATGTCAATGAGCGATCCGATCGCAGATATGCTTACAAGAATTCGTAATGCCAACGCTGCAAAGCATGATACTGTTGATATTCCGGCTTCCAGAATGAAGATTGCAATTGCTGACATTCTGGTCAACGAGGGATATATTACAAAATACGATCTGGTTGATGACGGCCCGTTCAAGAGCATTCATGTCACACTGAAGTACGGCGCTGATAAGAATGAGAAGATCATTACAGGTCTGAAGCGCATTTCCAAACCGGGTCTGCGTGTATACGTCAACAAAGATGAGCTGCCGAAGGTTCTCGGCGGACTCGGCATCGCGATCCTTTCCACAAACAAGGGCGTGATCACCGACAAGGAAGCAAGAAAGCTTCAGGTTGGCGGCGAGGTTCTCGCATTTGTCTGGTAATGATGGCTGAGATAACCCGCACGGTTTGTAATATCCATTCTCACCCAGGGAAAAGTTCCCTGAACTAACTGCTAAGAAGTTCTAACTTCGTCAGGAAGAGCCTTCCTCAGTAAGAACTGTCTAAGCAGTGGATTTCATGAAACTTTTCTTTCCAATGGGTTCGCCTGAATATGTACAAACCTTGCTTGAGGTTGTCGCTGTCTGAAGGTTATTGATAAAACTAACTGAAAACAGAGATTCCGTATATGGAAGCTCCGAGAATTTAAGTTAATGGAGGAATTGATAATATGTCACGAGTTGGCAGAATGCCTGTAGCCGTTCCGGATGGTGTAACGGTTGATATTAAAGCAGGAAATGATGTTACGGTTAAGGGCCCGCTTGGAACACTGCAGCGTGTCCTTCCGGAAGAGATGGAAATTAAGATGGAAGACGGCCAGATCATTGTCAACAGACCGAATGATCTGAAGCGCATGAAATCGCTTCACGGCCTGACCAGATCCCTGATTGCAAACATGGTTGAGGGCGTCAGCAAGGGCTATCAGAAGGTTCTTGAGATCAATGGCGTAGGCTACCGTGCAGCAAAGAGCGGGAAGAAGCTGACACTGAACCTTGGTTACTCTCATCCGATCGAGATGGATGATCCGGAAGGCCTTGAGACCATCGTTGAGGGCAACAAGATCACTGTAAAGGGCATCAGCAAGGAGAAGGTTGGACAGTATGCAGCCGAGATCCGTGAGAAGAGAGCTCCGGAACCCTACAAGGGCAAGGGCATCAAGTACAGTGATGAAGTCATCAAACGCAAAGTCGGTAAGACTGGTGCGAAGTAAGGCAGGAGGAGAGAGTTATGATTAAAAAAGCATCGAAAGCTGAGATTCGTCAGAAAAAGCACTGGAGAATGCGTCATCATCTCGCCGGTACATCTGCCAGACCGCGTCTTGCTGTGTTCCGCAGCAACAAGCATATGTATGCGCAGATCATAGATGATTCAGTCGGCCATACACTTGTATCCGCATCCACACTTCAGATGAAGAATGATCTGGAGAAGACAAACGATGTCGCTGCAGCTGCAGCACTGGGCGAGCAGATCGGCAAAAAAGCCATCGAAGCCGGCATCACAGAGGTTGTTTTTGACAGAGGCGGCTACATTTATCACGGCAGGGTTCAGGCAGTTGCTGATGCAGCGCGTGAAGCCGGACTGAAATTCTAAGGTAAGGAGAAGAACGCATGAGACACGTAATTATTGATGCCAGCCAGTTAGAGCTGGAGGAGAAAGTAGTTGCCATCAAGCGCGTCACGAAGGTCGTTAAGGGCGGACGTAACATGCGCTTCACAGCACTGGTCGTTGTTGGCGACAAGAACGGACATGTTGGTGCCGGACTTGGAAAAGCAACTGAAATTCCGGAAGCAATCCGTAAGGGCAAAGAAGATGCCATGAAGAAGCTGGTTACAGTTGCACTGGATGAGAACCACAGTATCTCTCATGACTTTATCGGAAAGTATGGCAGCGCAAGCGTTCTGATGAAGAAAGCTCCGGAAGGTACCGGTGTGATCGCAGGCGGTCCGGTTCGTGCCGTGGCAGAGCTTGCAGGCATCACAAACATTCGTACAAAATCGCTTGGATCCAAGAACAAGCAGAATGTCGTTCTCGCAACGATTAACGGCCTTTCACAGCTGAAGACTCCTGAAGAGGTTGCGAGACTTCGCGGAAAATCCGTCGAAGAGATCTTAGGCTAAGGAGGAGATACGAAGATGGCTGATAAAACATTAAAAGTGACTCTGGTGAAATCGACAATCGGTTGTGTCGCAAAGCACAAAAAGATTATCGAGGGCATCGGTCTTCGCAAGTTAAACAAGACAGTGGAGCTTCCCGACAATGACGCAACACGCGGCATTATCAGACAGGTCGGCTATCTCCTCAAAGTAGAAGAGTAATACTGCCTGCGGATCGTAACGGATCCGCAGCAGAGAAAAATCGAACTGAGAAAGATTTCAGACAATCCGGATCATTTCGATAAAAACAAGGAGGATACCAGAATGGATTTATCAAATTTACATCCGGCTGAAGGATCCGTCCACAGCGGAAATTTCCGCAGAGGCCGCGGTCATGGTTCAGGCAATGGTAAAACAGCAGGTAAGGGCCACAAGGGTCAGAAAGCCCGTTCAGGTGCTCCGCGTCCGGGATTTGAAGGCGGACAGATGCCTCTGTACAGACGCCTTCCGAAGCGTGGATTCAAGTGCAGAAATTCCAAAGAAATCGTTGGAATCAATGTGGCTGAACTGAATCGTTTTGAAGACGGCAGCGAAGTATCAATCGGCGCAATGATCGCAAGCGGACTGGTTTCCAATCCGCGCGACGGTGTCAAGATTCTCGGAAACGGAGAACTGACAAAGAAGCTGAATGTCAAAGCAAGTGCATTCAGTGAGAGCGCAAAAGCTAAAATTGAGGCAGCAGGCGGTACAGCTGAGGTAGTCTAATGTTTAAGATATTACGCGATGCGTTGCGCATCCAGGAAATTCGCCGCAGAATTCTGTATGTTCTGTTTATGCTGGTTATCATCCGGCTGGGATCACAGATCCCGGTGCCGGGTGTTAATACAGAATTCTTTAAGAGCTATTTCGAGGGAAATAATGCGAATGATGCATTTAATTTCCTGAATGCTTTTACGGGCGGCGGATTTTCAAGCTTTTCTATTCTTGCGTTGAGTATCACGCCTTACATCACGGCTTCGATCATTGTTCAGCTGCTGACAATCGCAATTCCGCAGCTCGAAGAGATGCACCGTGACGGTGAAGACGGAAGAAAAAAGCTGACGGCGATCACACGTATTCTGACAGTAGGACTTTCTCTGTTTGAATCAATTGCAATGTGTATCGGATTTGGTAACCGCGGTCTGATCACAAACATGAATGCAATCAATGTGATTGTTGTAGTTGCTGCACTGACTGCAGGCTCAACGCTGCTGATGTGGTTTGGTGAGCAGATTAACGAAAAGGGTATCGGCAATGGTATTTCCATGGTACTGCTGATCAATATCCTGTCACGTGTGCCGATCGACATGGTTACACTGTATGAGAACTTTGTACAGGGCAAGACAGTTGCGCGTGCGACACTGGCGTGGGTTATTATCATTGCGGTAATTCTGGGCGTTGTGGTACTCACCCTGATTCTGAATGGTGCAGAGCGGAGAATCCCCGTTCAGTACTCACAGAAGATGGTCGGCCGTCGTCTGGTCGGCGGACAGGCATCCCATATTCCGCTGAAGGTCAACACCGGCGGCGTCATTCCGATCATTTTCGCGTCTTCGATCATGTCCTTCCCGGGCATTATCGTGACAATGACAGGAAAATCCCCCTCAGGTATCGGCGGAAAAATCATCAACATGCTGAGTTCCAGCCACTGGTTCAACCGGTCTGACTGGCTCTCATCTGTCGGCGTTCTGATTTATATTTTCCTGGTCGTATTCTTTGCATACTTCTATACCTCGATTACATTTAATCCGATGGAAGTTGCGGACAACATGAAGAAATCCGGCGGTTTTATCCCGGGTATCCGTCCCGGCAAGGCAACAGAAGATTATCTGAAGAATGTACTGAAGTACATCATCTTCATCGGAGCGGTTGGACTGGTTATCGTCGCAATCATTCCGCATATCTTCAACGGTCTTTTCAATGCGGATGTCTCATTCGGCGGCACAAGCCTGATCATTATTGTGTCTGTCATTCTTGAGACACTGAAGCAGATTGAATCCATGATGCTGGTCAGAAATTATAAAGGATTTCTTGGTGCTTAAATAACAGGTTGTGGTGCCTCGGGCACCACAGCCTTCTCGTCATGTTAGAAGGAGTTTTCAGATGAGAATTATTATGCTTGGCGCTCCGGGCGCCGGAAAAGGAACGCAGGCCAAAATGATCGCTTCGGAATATCAGATTCCGCATATCTCTACTGGAGATATTTTCCGCAGCAATATTAAGAATGGCACAGAGCTTGGCAAAAAGGCGAAAGAATATATGGATCAGGGTCTTCTGGTACCGGATTCCCTTACCTGCGATCTGGTCGTTGACAGAATCGCCCAGGATGACGCCAAAAACGGATATGTGCTGGACGGATTCCCGCGGACCATTCCGCAGGCGGAAGCACTGACAGAAGCCCTGAAGGCACGCGGAGAGGCAATTGATTATGCCATCGATATTGAAGTCCCGGATGAGAACATCGTGACCCGTATGTCCGGACGCCGTGCATGCCTGGGATGCGGTGCAACCTATCATATCAAGTACAATCCGCCGAAAGCAGAGAATGTCTGTGACGCATGCGGCAAAGAACTGGTTCTGCGTGACGATGATAAGCCGGAGACCGTACAGAAGAGACTGGATGTCTATCATGAGCAGACACAGCCGCTGATCAGCTACTACACAGAGGCGGGCGTGCTCAAAGAGCTTGACGGGACACAGGATATCGACGTGATTTTCGGCCAGATTAAGGAACTGTTGAAGTGATTTTTAGTGCGGGAGACGACAGATAATTCTCTCCCGGCTCAGATAGAATTCGCCGGGAGAGAGTTATCTGTCGTCTCCCTGCCAGGGTGAATTCACAGGAGAGACTCCTGTTGCTTCCTGTTTTAACGGCAATACTTTCGGACAGGAGGTACAGAAATATCTCTCAGGACGAATTCTATCTGAGGCCGGAGAGATATTTCTGCATCTCCTGTAAAAGAAACTGGTGGAGACAAGATGTCAGTTAGTATAAAGAGTGAACGAGAAATTGAATTGATGCGTAAATCGTGTCAGCTTCTTGAGGAGGTGCACGATGCGCTGGGCAAGATGATCCGCCCGGGGATTTCTACGAAGGATATTGACCGGGAAGGGGAAAGACTGATCCGCGAGCGCGGCGGTATTCCGAATTTTCTGAATTATGAGGGATATCCTGCATCCATCTGCGTTTCGGTAAATGATGAAGTGGTTCACGGGATTCCAAAAGATGACCGGATCCTGCAGGAAGGTGACATTGTCAGTCTGGATGCCGGTTTGATCTACAAAGGTTACCACTCGGATGCGGCGCGGACATATGCGGTCGGTGCGATCAGCCCGGATGTGCAGAAACTGATTGATGTGACAAGGCAGTCCTTTTTCGAAGGAATTAAATATGCCAGAGCCGGCAATCATTTGCATGAGATTTCAGCAGCGATCGGAGCCTATGCGGAGTCATTTGGCTATGGCGTCGTGCGTGACCTGGTAGGACACGGAATCGGCACAAAGCTGCATGAAGATCCGCAGATACCGAATTATGCGATGCGCAGCAGAGGCATTCGCCTTCGTCCCGGCATGACACTTGCCATTGAACCGATGATCAATATGGGGACCTGGGAAGTTGAGTGGCTCGATGATGACTGGACAGTTGTTACGGCAGACGGACTTCCGTCGGCACATTATGAAAACACTGTTCTGATTACAGATGGTGATCCGGAGATCCTGACGCTGTCTGATCCGGCAGTCAGGTAACGTGTTATGAAGGATATCAGTCAGGGAATGTTTGCCAGAAGTCTGGCCGGACATGATGCCGGAAAACTGTACATGATATGGCGGGCAGAACAGGATCTGCTGTATCTGATCGATGGTAAAAACCGGACAATCGAAAACCCGAAAAAGAAAAAAAGAAAGCATGTTCAGGTCGATTATCGGACTGCACCGGAAATTACACAGATAATTACCGCGGCAATCTCCGTCAGGAATGAGGCAGTCAGAAAAGCGATCAGATGCAGAGATAAAGGAGGAGACAGATAGATGTCAAAGTCAGACGTCATTGAAGTAGAAGGAATTGTTCTTGAAAAACTGCCAAATGCCATGTTCCGTGTGGAACTGGAAAACAAGCATGTTGTACTCGCACACATCAGCGGCAAACTTCGTATGAACTTTATCAGAATTTTACCCGGTGACAAGGTTACGCTGGAGCTTTCCCCGTATGACCTTGACAAGGGCCGTATCATCTGGCGTGATAAATAATTACAGAGCGCATCGTTTATCTGACGCATGGAACTGATACAAATAAAAACTGGATAAGGAGCGTACGAATATTATGAATGAACAAAAAGCAATTTATGATGCCCGAAGTCTTGGCACACCGAAAATGTTAATCCTCGGACTTCAGCATTTGTTTGCAATGTTCGGTGCAACTGTACTGGTGCCGATTATCACGGGACTTTCTGTATCGACAACGTTGTTGTTTGCAGGAATTGCCACATTGTTCATGCACTTTGTCACACAGCGGAAGGTGCCGGTATTTCTCGGCTCATCATTCGCATTTCTGGGCGGCTATGAGATCGTAAAGCAGGCAGCAGTATCTTCCGGATACACTGCAGAGCAGGGGCTTGTTTATGCCTGCCTGGGTGTTTCCTGTGCAGGACTTCTTTACCTGGTTCTTTCATTTGTCTGCAGGGCTTATGGAAGTAAGAAAGTAATGCGTTTCTTCCCGCCGATTGTGACCGGGCCGATTATTATGTGTGTCGGACTGCATCTGGCACCTTCTGCAATTGATAACTGTAATCAGAACTGGGGAATTGCCCTTGTTGCAATTGCAGTTGTAATTATCTGCAATATCTGGGGCAGAGGGATGATTAAAATCATTCCGATACTGCTCGGCGTATTTGTCTCTTATCTGGTTGCTGCCGTTACCGGAAATGTTGATTTTACCGGTGTGAAGGAGGCAGCATGGTTTGGACTCCCGATCGTTGCGGATAAGACCGTTTTCTCACTGATCGGCGGACAGGCTGACGGGGGACTGATCATTACCGCAATTATTTCAATCCTCCCGATTGCACTGACAACGATGATGGAACATATAGGTGACATCAATGCGATCGGCGGAACCGTCGGCAAAGACTTCGTCGCAGATCCGGGTCTTCACAGAACCCTGATCGGAGATGGTGTCGGCACGGCAATCGCCGCACTGTTCGGCGCACCGGCCAACACGACTTATGGTGAGAACACAGGTGTTCTTGCGCTTACCAGAGTATTTGATCCGCTGGTCATTGAACTCGCCGCCATCTATGCGATTCTGCTGAGTTTCTGTCCGAAATTCGCAGCTGTCATTACTTCGATGCCGGCAGCAACCATCGGCGGCGTTTCTATTATTCTGTATGGCATGATCGCCGCGATCGGCGTCAGAAATGTCGTAGAAAATCAGGTGGATTTTCAGCAGAGCAGAAATGTTATTATTGCCGCACTGATCCTGTGCCTGACGATCGGAATTGAATATTCCGCAGCAGGTGCGATCAGCTTCTCGATCGGCTCTATGAACCTCAGCCTCTCGGGACTGGCAATTGCCTCAATCGTCGGAATCGTTCTGAATGCAAT
>JAFRGW010000073.1 GCA_017433615.1 Eubacterium sp. | reverse complement strand
GGCTGTGCTCCGCCGCGGCAATATTCCCCAGGCGATGGAGGACAAATGGTTCTGGTATATGGAGGACAAAACGCTTTGGGCACACCGCAGCTGGACAGGTTACTGCATTTACCGGATTGATTTTAAGAAAGATAATAATCATGTCGTGACGGTCAACCGAGACCCGGAACAGTACCGGTGCACCAGCATTGAATCAGACATCGAGTCTTTAAACAATCTTCTGGACTGGTGGACCCGGGACCCCTATGACCACTATGGTGAGTGGCTGTCGGAAACATATGACGCATTGCAGAAAGCAGGCAAGGCATAGTCCATAAGATGGCTGTGGGAATGAGAATGAGGAAGATATGAGCGATTTAATCTGGTTCGTTATGACGGGTGTACTGTTCGTACTCTTAGGCACTATATTCATCATGCTGGGCTGGCAGATCTGGAAAAAGCAGAAAATGGATCTGATCATCAGTTATCACAGCAGCAAAGTAAGTGAAGAAAACAGACAGGCATACTGTACGCTTGCAGGCAGCGGAGTTCTGGTTATTGGAATCGGTTTTCTTCTTTCCGGAATATGCACGGCAATGAGTCAGTCTGTACTCATCTTTGTTCCAATGACAGCCGGTTTGATATCCGGACTGGTGCTGCTTGCAGCAGCGGTGATGAAGTACAATCGTTGACAGAACAACAGGTTCAAATCTGCGTGGATAGAATCATTAATGAAGTAATACGGAGCGCTGATGTGGGGGAAACTATGAACAGCATATGGTCAGATTATGTGCAGGGTGTAATGACGCTGTACCTCAGCAGAAAACTGAGATTTGATGATCATTTCTTTACGCAGTATGACAAGGTGTTCAACCTTGACCATGACAGGGAACTGAAGATTCTGGAAATCGGCTGCGGACCCGGTGCGCTGGCGGAAGCGCTGCACAGATGGTATCCCAGGGCACAGATTACAGCGATTGACAGGGACAGCAGATTCATATCATTCGCCCGGGAAAACATAACAGGTGTCAATTTCATGGAAGCTGACGCGGTTCATCTGCCGTTTGACAGTGATTCGTTTGATATCACAATTTCCTATACTGTGCAGGAACATATTGAACCGTCAGCTTTCTGGAATGAGCAGAAACGGGTGCTGAAACCCGGCGGCGTATGCCTGTGCCTGTCTGCCAGGAAAGGAATACAATGCATTGCGCCGTGCCTGGAAATGACAGCGGAAGAAAAAGACTTCTGGGACAGCGTCCCGCAGGCAGATGATGAACTGGAAAAGTATGGTGTCGGCAGGTACCGGGTATCTGAGGCAGGGCTTCCTGCTTCCATGGAGCAGCACGGCTTTGCGGATGTGACAGCCGGGTATGCGCTGATCGACCTTACCCCGGATAACCCCGGGTATTCTTCACAGATGGCCGAAACCATGATTGAAGCGATGCGGCAGAATGATCTGGAAGCGATCCGGTCTGCGCAGTCAGCGGGCGCACAGAAAGCAATTGACAGTGTCAACGCAAAATATGATAAACGCCTCCGCCTGTACCGTGAGGGGATCAGGCAGTGGGACACAAATGTTTCAGTGACAATGATTGTCCGCGGGAGAAAGGAACAGATTCCATCGGAATAAAGTGCGTCTATGAAAAGAAAACTCAGAATTATCAGTCTGATCATGTTTGTGATCGCGGCTGCATTTGTGGCGGCTGCGCTGTCAAATCCTGCCCTGGGCCAGGTGATTTATATCGGGGATTTTGCCTTCGGGCCAAAGCTGTGGCGGATATGCTATGCCTTATATGCGGCTGTAATGATATATCTGTTTATCGCGTCGTTCATTGTCCAGAATAAAAAGTAGGCAGGTGTATATGAACAGAATGCTCGAACAGACAGAGTGCTTTATGCGTGAGGTTCTGCAGAAGGAATTGCCTGGTGTAAAGACGGCTGATCTTGAAAAGACGGTGCAGTCTTTTACATGAACGGAAAAAACGGTACGGCTTTCGACTGGTATGTCAACGGGCATCTTCCGGGGAACTCCGGACTGTCAATTCCGTTTTGTTCTATGAGCCTGCCCTGAGCGAATTCATCAGTGCGCTCTGCGGCACGGCAATCGTCCGGACCGCATCCGACCGGTTTGAACCTGATGCGCCGGGGAAACAGATCTTCATAGAGAAAAAATAAGAGCGGGAAGGCGCTGAATCATCATGATGCGCTGCCCCGCCGGGCGTTAAGCATTCAGGAATCATGCTTTTTTAAAGGAGAATCGTATGTCATTGGAGTTTAAAGAGGGAAGCGGCTGGAAATGCTGCTATGATACGGAGTCCGGCCTGTACACGGCACAGACCGGATCCATGGGGAATCAGGATCTTTATGAGATCACAAAGGAAATCTATGACCATGTGGATGACCCTGATGTAGAATGGCCGGAGCTGATGATCAGCAATGGCAGGCTCCTGTTTAAGGCGGTTGATGACCGCTGCGGGCCGCCGTATACGGTTGTGCTGGATTCTGACTATCAGACGATTTGTCCGTGGGCAAAGACCCGGACAGCCGGAAGGGTGTGGGGTGATGACATGACAGATGCGGTTGTGGAAGTATTTGCCTCACAGGAGAACAACTGTGAGCAGCGGCGCAGGAAACGCCGGGAAAGAGAAAAGAGGGAAGATACTCATTTGCCGGAATGACGGCAAACCGGGATTAATGAGGTAATCGATCATGAAAATTGAATGGGTTGACGGTTTTGAAATCAAGGCTGCTGTAGATAATAACGAAATCGTGATAACGGCAAACCGGGAAGGGCTGCTCTCACTGGCAAAACAGCTCACAGCGCTCGCTGACGCCGTGCCGGGGGAACATATCCATTATGATGAGCTTAATTCTCTTGAAGAGGGCTCGGCGGAAATGATTATTGAAAGAATACGCTGAAGGCATCAAGGAGGTACAGGGTAATGGCAGATTATCGGTTTCCAGCACTTGTGGAAAAAGAAAAAGGGTTCGAATTCTACCAGGCTTTCCGCGATGATATAGACTGGGTCATCGGCGGCAAAGACAATACATACTGGTTTGTGATCATGCGGGATCAGTCGGTCAGGGAGACATATATCGGAACGCTGAAAGACGGCGTATGGTCCGACCGCCTGATCAAGGGAAAGGGAAAAAAGAAAACCGTTAAAGAAATGCCCGGGGAAAGCACCATCAGGCGCATAGAGGAAAGAGCTTACTTCATGCAGGATGCGGAGTGGGTCAGGGACAGGAAGCCGAGACTGGTTGAAGATGCGCATCCTCATTATCACTATGTCTATGGCTTCGGTGATAAGGCCCTGGATATATCGGAAGCCTATGGCGTGAGTATTGCATACTCGGCTCTGAAAGATCCTTCAGCCGGTTTCCGTCTGCGTTATCTTTACACGGGAAAAGACGTGGAAAGCCCGGACTGATTCCGGGCCTGCGCAGTTAAGAATTGTGCTGATGAGAGGGGACTGTTTCCGGGCGGCCCGGATGCACGGATCATGCATTCACCATCCGAACAGTCCTTTTCTGCGTTTATAGAAGGGCGCTCCTGTGGCGGCGCTTTTGCCGAATGAATCCGTGAACGGAACCATATCGATGGGAATGCCGTTGTGAATATGCGGTGTTCCTGCCCGCGCGATCGCTGAGAACACGGTATTCCGGTCTCCGGTAAAGTCCACAATCAGCAGGTAGCTCTGTTCATCTTTATTGATCATCAGTTTCAGCCAGATGGCGTTGATGGCCTTGTTGGTTTTTGCGTATTGCCGGATCGCCTCAACCATTTCGGCCGGATAATCGGCAGGTTCACCGATCTGGACGCGGGTATCCTGTTCAACCGTGTTTTCCGTAAAACCTTTTTTGAGATAATCCTTGTGCTGTTTGATATGAACCACATTCTGGGGCGTAATGACAAAATTATCACTGAACGGGTTGATGACCGCTCCGGCTTTTCCCGCTGTGACGGCGGCGATGTCATCAAAAGAAACGATCAGTGTATCGACATGGATATCCCTGTATTTTTCATTCTTCCGCAGCTCCGCCCAGTCAGTGTAGACGGGCAGATAATGTGTTCCGTTCGCATCGGCAATCATCTCGAACGATATCGTGGAATTCTGTTTGAATACGGCCGTGCCGTTGTCATTATGTTCAACAGCATTTTCATCCATTTGAATGACGGCAAGCAGATGGGCATTCATTGCCAGCTCTTCCGCAACTGCTTCAGCTGCGGCATTCCGTCCGGCTGCATCCTGATGGCGAAATGCATTCAGGAGTTCTTTCAGTTTCGGGTTTTCAACCGGTTTATTCACATCGACACTCATAGTTCCATCTCCTGTGCTGACCGCCGTACAGTGGTGATCAGCCCTGTATACAAAATATCTTATCATCATCCACCGCCATGAAGACAGGCAGAAAAAGGGTTGCCGGCAGTTCAGGAATGATGAGTCTGTTACGGAAAAGGAAGCCG